>NZ_JBVHMR010000078.1:0-19452 GCF_055558375.1 Streptomyces sp. NPDC025793
CGACATCGAGGATGAGGCCTACACACCCGGCACCGCGAGCATCGACCGGCGCGTCCCCAGCACCCCGGCAACGTTCGTGGTCAACGCACTAGCCGACGCGGCCTCTGCTCACGAAGCCCGGATTCCGGCGTTTCCGCATGGCCCAGTGCTAATGATCAAGACGGACCTACACACCGCCGTCGTGCCCACACCCGCCGCCGCACCGGACGGGCAGGAGACCTGCTCGGGCCGGGAGGGAAGAGTCGTCCCGCAACATGGCCCACCCCTGCGCTCGCGCCTCTTCGCGCTGGGGCCTACAGGGGAACGCATGTTGCCCGCGGCGTGGGAGGCCCTCAGTCCAAAGCGGCGGTCACTGACTCAGACACCATCAGCCCCGCCTCCTGGATCCGTTGACGCATGTTCTCTTCGTAGAGCCAGGCGCAAGCCTCAATTGCTGGGTGAAGTTCGGCGAGGATCAGCGCCGCACGCTTCGGTACGTGGGTTGCTTCCCTCCATGCCGTCCCACAGTGATCGATCTTCTCCTGCAGCTGAAGAAGCACCTGCTCATCGAGCCCCTCGTTCATGCGCAGGGGGATCACGAAACGTTCCGCCGCCTCTTCCAGACGACTGACCAGGTCTGTCTCCATGTGTGCCTCCGTCTCGGGCAGTTCGTAACGCGGTGGGACGATCTTCTCGTGGCTGGTGTGATCACGGCATCCGAGCCGTCCTGGATAGGCCCGTTCACCGGGCTGAGCCCGCGCTGCTTCGGCAAACTGGTGACCGCCATGCGCCGCGAGGGCGCGGACACGGTCCGCCGAGGCCGTCCTTGGAGCCTGCCCCTGGAGGACCGGATTCTGCTGGTCGCGGCCTACTGGCGCACCAACTTGACGCTGCGCCAGCTCGCGCCGCTGTTCCGGATCTCCAAGTCTGCGGCCGACCGCATCATCAACCGCCTCGCTCCACTGCTCGCTCTGCGACCGCGCCGACGGTTCCGCAAGGACGCTGTGCTCATCGTGGACGGCACTTTGGTTCCCACACGTGACCATGCGGTGGCAGAGCAGTCGAAAAACTACCGGTACTCCACCAACCACCAGGTCGTCATCGATGCCGATACACGGCTGGTCGTTGCGGTTGGCCGGCCTCTGCCCGGCAACCGCAACGACTGCAAGGCATGGGAGCTGTCCGGAGCGAAGGCCGCCGTCGGCAACACCACGGTGATCGCTGACGGCGGCTACCGCGGCACCGGCCTGGTGATCCCACACCGCCGGGAACCAGGCCAGGCCGAACTACCGGCCTGGAAAGAGGAACACAACCACTCACACCGAAAGGTCCGTGCCCGCGTCGAGCACACCTTCGCCCGCATGAAGAGCTGGAAGATCCTGCGCGACTGCCGGTTGAAGGGCGCCGGCGTCCATCACGTCATGCTTGGCATAGCCCGCCTGCACAACCTCGCGCTCGCTGAATAGATCGGCCCAGGGTGGGCCGTGCTCGATGCTGACTATGTCGAGCCAGTTGATCATTGCGGGACAAGCTTTAGGAACCATGTTCGCGAAGCGGGATGGGCACCTGTTTCACGGTGCCTGAGCCGTGGAAGGGCTGATGGGCAATTCTTTGCTCTTTGGAGGACTTCGTGCCAGAAGATTTTAACGACATCCCTGAGGTCGATGTCGAGGTCGAGGAGGACACCCTCGACGAGACCGGGGTTGACCCCAAGGACATCGAACTGGTCATGGCCCAGACCGGTAAGTCAAGGGCGGTCGCAGTCAAGGCTTTGAAAGAGAGCGGCGGCGACCTCATCAACGCGATTATGGCGGCCGGCGAAGCCAGATGGTGATTGGCCAGCGTCGTCCTCTAGGGGAGCGCTTGATCCGCCGACGCGCTCCCCGCAGTTCCGCGCTCTCCTGGCTGGTCACCACGGGTTTGGACCCGTCATCGATGTCCGCCCGGCGCATCCACTTCCACAACGTCATCGGATGGACTCCGAAGTCGGTGGCCACCTGCTCGACCGTCACACCCGGCCCGCGGTTCCTCGCGACTCGCACAACGTCCTGGCGGAACTCTTCCGGATAAGGCTTGGGCACAGCGACATCCTTCCCACCCGCCCCACAGGGCAAGCCAGTTCAGACGTCACCCGATCGTGCAGCAGACCCGATTGCACCAGGTAGAGACGGTCTGGCTCCATGCCAGGGGCGGGGTGGAGTACTGCTCCTCATGCCGTCGGCACCTCAACGGCGTCCTGGTTTGCTCCGGGTGCGGCGCCTACGCCCCGGACATCGCCCCGCCCCGGGTCGCGGTGCTGACGAGCATCGTGCAGGCGGATGACACGGAGGCCGGCGGACTGGGCGATTCGGGTGAACGAGCGGTACAGGTTGTGCGGCTCGACCGGGCGCCCGGTCCGGGTGGTGAAGACGTACGCGGACTCCTGCCACTTCTCTCCGCCTTCGCGCGGGCAACTGTCTGCCGCATACGCTGCCGGCGCAGGGGCGCGATGCAGGTGACGTACGGGTTGGCGTACTTACCTGCCGCACCCGCGCGCAACTCCAGGGCCCGGACAGTGCGAGTCATCGGGCAATCAGGTTGAGCCGATGGCAGTGTGGCCGATGTGGTGAGAGAATCTTCGGCTCCCAGCGCCGGGCACCGGGAAGCCCGGCCCCCCATGCTCGCGTCGTGGCTGCGGTCGCCTGCCGTATGCTCCATGCTGGTGCTCCTCCCGGCGGCAGCGGGGTTTGCGTTGTTTCAGGTCAACAAAGACAGCCGCCACGACGGCTGGTTGACCGGTACCGATGACTTCACTGCGTGGAGCGTCTGGGTCGGATTCACCTTTGCGCTGTGGATCGCCCTCGGCGTGCGGAGCCTGAGCCAGGTCGGTACCATCCGTGCACTTTTCCCGACGGCTGTCCCTGCCATCCGCCTGCCCATCATGTTTGCGCTTGCCGTGGTGTACGCCGGGGCGACCGGGAGCGTCCTGGTCACGGCCGACGGACCGCCGCCTTGGGTCTACGGTGTCTTGTGCAGGTGCAAACTTCCTCTTGAACCTCACTTCAAGCTCCGTGTCGCGGTGGTCATCTTCCTCGGGCTCATGGCTGCTGTACCGTCCGTGGTTGTTTTGTGGCTGGTGGCCGAGGCGCTGCAGTGGGTTCAAAACCTGATTCAGACCGACACCTGCGATTCGGCAGGGCAGCGACTCGATGAGTTGCGCACGCTGTGGCGGTGCTCTATGGCGTCGCTGGGCGCGCTGAGCGTCGCGCTATCCGCCGCGGCGCTTTTGATCGGCGGAGTGTCGAAACTCCTGGGCTTTCCAAGCCGGGACGTCGTCTTGATCGGCGCGCTCCTCACCGTCGTCTTCGCGGCGGTGTACGTACCGGTGCTCCTGGCATGGCGCAACAGGGCCCGCCAGCTCGTCGACGCGGTGTACCCAACGCCGCCGACAGGGAAGCCAGATGCGGAGTGGACCGAGGGGCGAGCAGGCATGCTCCGACTCATCGGTCTCGATGTCGGACTCCCGACACGGCTGTCCAACGCCGTGGTCGCCCTCGCTCCCCTCGAAGCTGCTCTCCTCGCATGGCTGCTACACGAACACTGAGCCATAATGCATGGACCCATAACGGGGTGTTATGTGAAGAGTGCGAGGCTCGCTCGACATGCGAGTACCTACCATGCGGCGTACGTTCAGAAGAGAGGGCCCCTCGGCTGCGCTATCCGGGCAGGAGCACAGCCGACATTGCGGGTCCGTCGCGGACATCCGGGCACCAAGGGCCAGTAGTACTACGACAAGAAGGCCCTCGCGTGGAGACCGCCGAGGAAACAGTCAACCGCGTTGCGGCTTCTTTCGCGGACCGGGCGTTTCCGCCCTTAGGTACGCGTCCAGACTCGTTGACCGTGTCAGGTGCTTCTCATGCGCAAACGACTGATATACGCCTTCATGGCAGGCGTACTGGCTCTCCCCGGGCTCAGCGACCTCCCAGCGCAGGCCTCACCCAACTCAACTGCTCAGGCGACCCCGCTCTGGATTGAGCAGGGCTGGGCAGGGCCATTTTCTTGTTCCGTCGTATATTCACCCATGAGGCCGTGTTACACAATGACCGTTCCCTCCGGAAGCAGCCTCTATGTCAGCGTCTCATACAAGGGAACCGTACAAAGTGGAGATTTTAGAGCCTGGAACGCAGGTAACGGCTCTTACATTGCTACCGCTTTGGGAGTCGAGGCTCAAGACGAAATCTCAACGCTCATGTGGAAAAATAATACAAGTTCTGCCGTGACACTGCAGATGGAGGCCAGTGCTCACGCAAAAGGTGATTCTGGAACCCTGGTGGTTTCCTACAGTACCTACGGGCCCAACGAGTGGTGAGTGGCGCGTCCGACTATCTCGGACGAACAGTGCACAGCCCAGGGCGGAACGGTCCATCCGGGCGGCCCCTACGTCGGCCCCACGTGCAGGTTCACCGACGGGCACTCGGAAAGCATTAATTGAGCGCGCCGGACCAGACAGACGGGACCGTAGCCTCGCCGACCTCGCCGACCTGTACATCTGCCACCCCGGCCGGAGCGGCCAGGGCCTCGGCCAGCTCCGTCCGGGCGATCACCCAACGCTCCAACACCGCTTCCGCCTCGGCGAGTTCGGCAAGAACCCGTTCCGCCTCCGCGCGAACCTCCTCGGCCCGCACCCGGGCAGCCGCCTCCCGCTCCTCCAGCAGTCCCCTCACCGATGTCATGGTCCACCCCGCATCGCCGAGCCCGAACTGAACGCCCCGAACCATTCCGCGACACCCCCGAAACCATGCCTGAGCAGCGGAAACCCAGCGATCACATCCGGAAAGACTGTGAGGATGATCCGGTACCGCTTCGAGCGGTGGCCTGACCCGCGGAAAGACTGGCTATGGTGCCCTGCTGTTGATCTGTCGGCCCACCGCGGAGCGGTATCTGCTGCCGCCGGGCAGGGGGCGTGTCCCGATAGACATCACGGGTCTGGGAGATCACCAGGCATCCGCCCGGCGCCCGCACGCCCCGTGAAACCCACCACCGCGACGGCGCCGCTCTATCGGGAGGCCTCATCAGCCCGGGGCCTTACAGGCGTCCGTCACGCCAGACGGCCCAGAGGCCCAACTGCGGCCCGCTGGAACCACCTTCCCAACGGATTAGGGGCCTTCGCGACAGGTACCGTCACAGTCTTGACCTCCTCTGCCCGACGACCGCCACCGGTTCCGAGGCGATCAGGAGACAGGCGACCTTGCCCAGCATCACGCAGCCCACAGCCCCGTGTCACGTCCCGGCCGACGCCGCGGAGGAGGTCCTGCTCGGCGTCGACACCCATGAGGACTTCCACGCGGCAGCCGTCGTCACCATCCTCGGGGCCGCATTGGACGGCCGCAGCTTCCCGGCCACCACCGAGGGATATCACCAACTTGTCTCCTGGGAACGGTCGTTCGGCGCCCTGCACAGGGCAGGGGTGGAGCGCACCGGTTCCTATGGCGCCGCGCTCGCCCGTTACCTGCGCGCCGAGGGCATCGAGGTGACCGAGGTCAATCAGCCTGACAAGGCAGCGCGCCGACGAGGTGGCAAGACCGACGCCGTCGACGCGGAAGTGGCGGCCCGCGCCGCTCTGTCCGGTCGCGCGACCGCGACCGCGAGGACGAGCGACGGCCCGGTCGAAGAGCTGCGGCTGCTCAAGCTCGCGAAAGGGTCCGCGATCAAGTCCCGGTCCCAGGCCATCAACCAGCTCAAGAGCGTCCTGGTCTCGGCCGACACCGCCTTGCGCGAGTCGCTGGCCGGGCGGAGCAACCCGCACCTGTTCAAGCGGTGCGCCGAGCTGGACGACTCGCAAGAAGGCGGTCCGGCGGGCACCGCCCGGCACGTGCTGATACTCCTCACCGGCCGCGTCCAGCACCTGACCGGGGAGATCGACGACCTGAACAAGCGAATAGCCGCGGGAGTTGAAGCAAACTTCCCCGGCCTGCTCGACACGCACGGCGTCGGCCCGGACAGTGCCACCGCCCCGCTGATCTCGGCCGGCGACAACCCCGATCGTCTCAGCAGCGAGGCGTCCTTCGCCGCCCTGTGCGGCACCAGCCCCGTCGAGGCGTCCTCCGGCAAGACCCAACGACGCCGCCTCAACCGTGGCGGTGACCGACAGGACGAGCGCGGTCGTCCGATCCGACTACTGGCGGTGCTGTGGTGGCCGAGCCTGTCCGTCTGCGCAGATTGACCGACCAGGAAGGGCAGAAGCTGCAGCAGATCGTGCGCTGGGGCAGCACCAGTTCGGTTCGCTATCGGCGCGCGATGCTGCTGCCGGCTCCGCTGGCGGGAACCGGGGGCCGTTGATCGTCCAGCTGGTGCAGGCCGACGAGGGCAGCGCGGCGACAGCCCTATGAACACCTCGCAGAGGCAAGGGGGTCAGTTGACCGGCTGTTCGTTGTTCTCCCGGCGGGAGGCTGTGCCGAGCACTGTACGTGCGACGAATTCGAGTGATCCGAGCAGCGGGTTGGGGTCGTCAGCGCGCGTGACGAGCACGACTTCGCAGGGATCGATGTCGATGACGGGCACCAGGGCGATGTCCTCACGCACAGCGGCGCGTCGATCGCTGGCAGGGAAGATCGCGACACAGTGGCCGGTGGCGATGAGTTCCAGCTTGTCCTCGTAGCTGTCGTCGATTGCGGGCGGGGGTGGTGCCGGTCGGCCACCGACCGGCTTGGGCGTGCTCCAGACGACCGGAGTGCTGACGCAGCTCACCAGTTCCTCGTCCGACAGAGCCCGCAGGCTGACGGGTTTCTCGTTCGCCAGATGATGGCTCGCCGACGTGACGAGCACCCGCGGCTCCTCATGGAGCTTGGTCACCCGGAGGCCGTCCGTGGGCAAGGGCAGGGGTTTGTATGCGACGAGGGCGTCGACCCGACGCTCGGCGAGGGCGTGCGTGTCCCGCCAGTCGAGGTGCCGGGTGCGGACCTGGCTGTCGGGGTGCCGGCGGCGCAGTTCCTGCACACAGGCGGTGATGACCAGTCCTTCGGCGCAGCCGACAGTGATGGTACGGGGCTGGACGGCGGCTCTGGCCGTGTAAGCGGCTTGCTCGGCCTCGTGGAGCAGTATCCGGGCTCTGGGAAGGAAGGCCTGACCGGCGTCGGTGAGGCTGCTGCCCTGCGGCGAGCGATCGAAAAGCCGGACACCGAGCTGAGCTTCCAGTCGCTGGATCTGGCGGCTCAGCGACGGCTGCGCCAGGTGCAGCTTGGTGGCGGCCCGACCGAAGTTGCCGTACTCCGCCACGACCGTGAAATAGCGCACGAGCCGCAGATCGACGTCCATTCGCTCAGGGTACGCCGCGCGCCGTCATACGCCTGGGGCATCACGGCATACGGAACAGGTCTTGGACATGGTGTGCGGGTGGGTATTTGGCTTGAGGGCATGACCACTTATGACGGCAAGAAGATCGTGATCACGGGCGGAAGCAGCGGTATCGGCCTGGCTACGGCCCAGTTGTTCGCGGACGGTGGGGCGCACGTACTGATCACAGGCCGTACCCGCTCTTCCCTGGACACCGCGTTGGAACAGTTGGGGAACAAGGCGATCGCCGTCCGTAGCGACGCCGCGTCCCTGAAGGACATCAAGGCGCTGGCCGGCACGGTCCAGGAGCGGTTCGGCGCAGTGGACGCGCTGTTCGTCAACGCCGGCGTCACTGGGTCCGCGCCGTTCGACTCGACGACGGAGGAGATGTACGACGAGCTGTTCGGCATCAACGCCAAGGGACCGTACTTCACGGTGCAGGCGTTGGCGCCGCTGTTGCGCGAGGGTAGCGGCGTGGTTCTCACCACGTCGGTGGTGAACGTCCTGGGCCTCGACGCGCTCAGTGTCTACTCGGCGAGCAAGGCAGCCCTGCGGTCGATGACGCGCACCCTGGCCCGCGAGCTGCTGCCGCGCAAGGTGCGCGTCAATGCCGTGAGCCCCGGCCCGATCGACTCGGGCATCCTGGACCGCTCCTCGCTGCCCGCCGATGTCGTCGAGGCGACGAAGGACACCTACCGGAGCACCATCCCGATGCAGCGGCTGGGGTCGTCCGAGGAGGTGGCTGCCGCGGTGGCGTACTTGGCGTTCGGTGCGACCTTCTCGACGGGAACGGAGTTCCCTGTCGACGGAGGGGCTTCGCAACTCTAGTGCTGTGACCGCATAAGTTCAGCGAGTTGAGTGCGCTCAGTCGAGCAGTGCCGCCTTCCACACCCACGACGTCCGGCGGGGCAGACCGTCCAGGTCCCCGCGTCCGGTGCACCACAGCAGCACTCGGACGGGCTCGCCGGGCGGGGCGTCGGAGAACAGTCGGTCGAGCACGGCCGCGCATAGCGATGCCGGCGGCAGCCAGTCCATGCCCAATCCACGGGTGATGTCGTTGGTGTGCAGCAGGATCTCGGCGACGCCCATCGCCGCGAACCCCGTCGGGTCGCACGGGCCCCAGTGCCAGGCCCGCAGGGATCGATCGGCTGTGGCCAGCGTGCAGCCGAGGAGCCCGCCGCAGGCGGCGGCCACCTGCAGCACCTCGGCAGGCGAGGCGGTGGGTCGCACACGCAGACCGACCGTCGGTCATCGAGTCGCTCCAGCTGCTTCCGGCTTTCCCGCAGCTCCCTCATCGCATCATCGAACGCCTGTTTCCACCCCACATAACCCCCTGATTACCGTCTGTACGTGATGCTCACATCTCGCCACAACAACGTCATATGACGCGGCGCTTTTCGGACCTTCAGCGAAAGTCGGTCGCATACAAAGTCCGCCCTGGGAGCGCGTTCGCGCGATGCGCTGTCCCCGAAGTGAGGGCGGCCGTGCTGATCCGTTCCAACGTGGCACGTGGGCCGTCCACGCTGGACTGCCAGATATGCGAGTTATGTAAAGATGGCGGATATGACGGGGCCGAATGACGAGCGGCTACGGGACCTGGAGGCGGAGGCATTCCGCACCGGGCGGTCGCTTGCAGCCCACGGCGAGCAGCTGGAAGCGCTTCGTCAGGAACGACGCGAGGATTCAGAAGAGATCGAATCCATCGCTGACGCCATCGGCGCACCCAGGGACCGGTCGATCACCGAGCGGCTGGACACGTTCGAACAGGTGCTGTTCGCTCTCGCCCATGCGCAGGGCATCGACGTGGGGACCCTCTGCTGATCCACGAGGGTTTGGGCGCTGCCGTCGCGATATCGTGGAGGGTCCCACCTCATGATCTGGCAGGAGATACGCGTGCCCGAGGACCCCATCGCACAGGGTGAGATCGCCGCGCTCACCCGCCGCTTCGAGGACGTGGCTCAGACGACGGACCGGGAGTTCGGGATCGTCAAGAGTGACCTCACGGCCCTGCGCCTCCAGGTCGGCAACCTTGATCAGAAGGTGGGCAACCTCGCCGGTGAGGTCGAGGCCCTCGGGGAGAAGATCGATCGCAATCAGGCGCAGATCGTGGAGCTGCTGACGCAGTTGATCGGGCGGAACCCCAACGCCGGCTGATCCTTCAACGGCTGTGGCCCGCGAACACCATGTGTTCGCGGGCCACAGCCGTTTTGTGTGCAGGTCAGGCGGTTCAGAGGCGCCGCTTCTGTGCCCGCCGTCGCTGCTAGCGGTGATTGACTGCTCCGCCGGTGACAACTATCGAGCCTCGGCACACTGAGTCGAAGCGCAATAGTTGTCACAAATTCGAGCTATTCGCCAACCGGAAGAATTTGTTGCCTGTGGGATATTTTGCTCCAGTATGTACGGCGCACTGTACGTGAGGCTTGAACATCCATGGGTACTCTGTGCGCCCTCCCGATCTCATAGGGTGACGGAAAGGATGAGCGCACCGCACTGAGCCAGGTGATCCGCGGTCCCCTGCCCCTCGGCCGGACGGACTGGCGGCGAAGGAGGTCAGGGTGTTGCTTCTCATCTCCCCGGACGGTGTCGAGGAGGCTCTCGATTGCGCGAAGGCGGCGGAGCATCTCGACATCGTCGACGTCAAGAAGCCTGATGAGGGCTCTCTCGGCGCGAACTTCCCCTGGGTCATCAGGGAGATCCGCGACGCGGTCCCGGCGGACAAGCCGGTGTCCGCGACCGTGGGGGATGTCCCGTACAAGCCCGGCACGGTGGCCCAGGCTGCGCTCGGCGCGGTCGTCTCGGGGGCCACGTACATCAAGGTCGGCCTCTACGGCTGCACGACGCCCGAGCAGGGCATCGAGGTCATGCGCGCGGTCGTCCGGGCGGTGAAGGACCACCGCCCCGAAGCGCTCGTCGTCGCCTCGGGTTACGCCGACGCCCACCGCATCGGCTGTGTCAACCCGCTCGCCCTGCCCGACATCGCCGCCCGCTCCGGCGCCGACGCGGCCATGCTGGACACGGCGATCAAGGACGGGACGCGCCTGTTCGACCACGTTCCGCCGGACGCCTGTGCCGAGTTCGTCCGGCTGGCCCACGCTTCCGGTCGGCTCGCCGCCCTCGCGGGCAGTGTCAAACAGACCGACCTCGGTCCGCTGACCCGCATCGGCACGGACATCGTGGGCGTGCGCGGAGCGGTCTGCGAGGGCGGCGACCGCAATGCCGGAAGGATTCAGCCGCATCTCGTGGCCGCCTTCCGGGCGGAGATGGACCGGCAGGCCCGGGAGCACGCGGCCGGCGTCCCCGCCGTCAACTGACCGGCATGCCCACATCTGAGCCCGATCGCGTCCCCGGACGCAGGGCCGCGCGTCTCGCCGTCGTCGACCCGGCCACCGGGGAGACCTTCGACGAGGCCCCCGACCAGCCGCCGGACGAGTTGGACGCCGTGGTCGAACGGGCCCACCGGGCCTGGCACGGCTGGCGCGCCGACCCTGCCGCCCGCACCACCGCGTTACGCGCGGCGGCCGACGCCGTGGAGACAGCCGGCGACGACCTCGCCCGGTTGCTCACCCGGGAACAGGGCAAGCCCCTGGCCGAGTCGTACGCGGAGATCGCCCGTACGGCGGCCCGCCTGCGCTACTTCGCCGACCTGGCCCCCAGAACCCGGCGGATCACCGACGGCCGGCCCGTGCACAGCGAGATCCGCTGGCGACCGCTCGGGCCCGTCGCGGCGATCGTGCCGTGGAACTTTCCCCTCCAGCTCGCGGCGGCGAAGTTCGCGCCCGCGCTCGCGGCGGGCAACACCGTGGTCCTCAAACCGTCCCCGTTCACCCCCCTCGCCACCCGACTGCTCGGCTCCGTCCTCGCCACCGCCTTGCCCGAGGACGTCCTGACCGTCGTCACCGGCCGCGATCCCCTCGGCGCCCGCCTCGTCTCCCACCCGGGCATCCGCCACGTCACTTTCACCGGCTCGGTGCCCACCGGGCGGGCCGTCGCCGAAGCGGCGGCGGCTTCCCTCGCCCGGGTCACCCTGGAACTGGGCGGCAACGACGCCGCCGTCCTGCTGGACGACGTCGACGTCGACCGGATCGCGGACCGGCTGTTCTGGGCCGCGTTCCGCAACTGCGGGCAGGTCTGCATGGCGGTCAAACGCGTCTACGCCCCGGCCCGGCTTCACGCCGAGGTCGTCGAAGCCCTCGCCCAGCGCGCGAAGACCGTCGCCGTCGGGGCCGGCCTCGACCCGAACACGCGGCTGGGACCGGTCAACAACGCCCCCCAGCTGGCCCGGGTCGAGCAGGTCACGAAGCAGGCCCTGGCGGACGGAGCCCGGGCGGCGGCCGGCGGCCACCGGCTGGACGGACCGGGCTACTTCTTCGCTCCCACGATCCTCACCGACGTCCCGCCCGACAGCCTGGTGGTGGCCGAGGAACAGTTCGGACCCGTCCTGCCGGTGCTGGCGTACCGGAGCCTCGACGAAGCCGTCGACGCGGCCAACGGCACCGGCTTCGGACTGGGCGGCTCCGTCTGGGGCACCGACCTCGACCGGGCCGAGGCGGTAGCGGACCGGCTTGAATGCGGCACGGCCTGGATCAACCACCACGCCGAACTGTCCCTCGCCCAGCCCTTCGCAGGCGTCAAGAACAGCGGTGTCGGCGTCGCCGGCGGACCGTGGGGGCTCTACGGCAACCTCCGGCCGTTCGTCGTCCACCGTCCGCAGGAGGCATGACGATGAGGTACCAGGCGGCCGTACTGCGCTCGCATGAGGACCCCTTCACGGTCGAGGAGGTGGCCCTGCGCACAGAACCCGCCGCCGGCGAAATCCTGGTCGAGATCGCGGGCTGCGGGATGTGCCGGACCGATCTCGCGGTCCGGCGATCGGCCGGCCGCAGCCCGCTGCCGGCGGTACTCGGCCACGAGGGGGCCGGGGTCGTGGTGCGGACGGGCGACGGCCCGGAAACCGCGGTCGGCGTCGGTGACCACGTCGTGCTGAGCTTCGACTCCTGCGGACACTGCCGGAACTGCCGCGGCGCGGCCCCCGCCTACTGCGACTCCTTCGCCTCCCTCAACCTCTTCGGAGGACGCAAGGAGGACGCGCCGCGGCTCACCGACGCGACCGGGGGAGCGCTGGCCCCCCGCTGGTTCGGCCAGTCCTCGTTCGCCGAGTACGCGCTCGTCCCGGCCCGCAACGCCATCCAGGTCGATGCCGCACTGCCCATCGAACTGCTCGGGCCGCTCGGCTGCGGCTTCCTCACCGGCGCCGGAGCAGTGCTGAACACCTTCGGCGCCGGCCCCGGCGACACCCTCGCGGTCTTCGGCGCGGGAGCGGTGGGCCTGGCCGCCGTGATGGCCGCCACCGCCGCTGGCGCGGTGACCGTGGCCGTCGACCGGCATCCCGGGCGGCTGGCCCTGGCCGAACGGTTCGGCGCGATCCCGCTGCCCGCAGCAACGGCCGGACTACCCGAGCAGATCCGACGCCTGACCGAGGGCGGCGTGCAGTACGCGCTGGACACCACGGCCTCCTCCCCGCTCATCAACGACGCGCTCCGGGCACTGCGCCCGACCGGCAGCCTCGGCCTGGTGGCACGGCTCCACACCCCGCTGCCGCTCGAACCGGGCACGCTGGACCGAGGCCGCAGCATCCGCCACATCTGCGAAGGGGACGCCGTACCCGGACTGCTGATACCCCGATTGACGGCGCTGTGGCAGGCCGGACGCTTCCCCTTCGACCAGCTGATCCGCACCTACCCACTGGCCGACATCAACGAGGCCGAACGCGACTGCAACGCGGGCCGCGTGGTCAAACCCGTCCTGCTCCCGGAGCGAAGAAGCCGATGAGCGGGGAATACAGCACCGCAGGCTCACCGCCGCATCCGACAAGCAGACACTTCGCAGTCACCACTCCCGCCATCGGAGGAAACATGGCCGGCACGGCGCCGCAGCACACGGACGTGGAAGGCGTGGACGCAGGGGTGGGTCTGACCGCCCTCCTGGTCGCCGCGGCACGGGCAATCGAGACCCACCGCCACGACAGCCTGGCCCAAGACATCTACGCGGAACACTTCGTGCGCGCCGCCCCGGCGTGCGCGGACTGGCCGGTGCGCATCGAACAGGTCCCGGACGGGGACGGCAACCCGCTGTGGGGACGGTTCGCCCGCTACTTCGGCCTGCGGACCAGGGTCCTCGACGACTTCCTCCTCCGGTCGGTCCGTACGAGCGCCCGCCAAGTGATCCTGCTGGGCGCGGGGTTGGATACCCGCGCCTTCCGCCTGGACTGGCCGTCCGACTGCGTGGTCTTCGAGATCGACAGAGCGGGCGTGCTGGCGTTCAAGCACCAGGTGCTCACGGACCTGTCGGCCACCCCGAAAGTGAAGCGCGTCCCCGTAACGGTCGACCTGCGCGCCGACTGGGTCACCCCGCTGACCACCGCCGGCTTCGACCCCGTCGCACCGAGCGTCTGGCTGGCCGAGGGGCTGCTCTTCTACCTGCCGGGCTCCGCCGAGACGTACCTCATCGACACAGTGGACCGGCTGACCACCGAAGGCAGCGCACTGGCCTTCGAGGCCAAGCTGGAGAAGGACCTGCTGGAGTACCGCGACAGCCCGATCTACACGGCGACGCGAGAACAGATCGGCATCGACCTGCTCCACCTCTTCGACAAGGGACCACGCCCCGACTCCGCGGGCAACCTGACGGCCAAGGGCTGGTCCACCTCAATGCACACGCCCTTCGACTTCACCCGCCGGCACCGACGTGGCCCCCTCCCCGAGCTGAACGATGCGTTGGAGGGAAACCGGTGGGTGTTCGCGCACAAGCCCTCGCCCTGACGCACGCAACGCTCACGACGACATCCGCCCGGAGGCTAGGGGCGGGGCCCCGGTCGCAGGCCCCGCTCGGTGGGACGCGTCCCGATGGAAGCGGCAGTTCGGTTACGTCGCAGCGGTGCCGCGCACAGCCGGAAAGCCGCTGACGGACCGTGTCAGACGGCACGGGCAGCCACCAGCTGGTCGCCCGGGATCCCGGCCATGTCCGGCGCGTAGTAGTCCTTGATGCCGGCGGCCCACGTAGCCACGGTGATGCGGTCCTCGGCGTCCGGACCGAAGGTGTCGAAGAGGGCGTGGATGTTCGCCTCCTCGAAGCCGATCGCCGTCATCAGCATGCCGGTGTCGTCCACCGACATGACCACGGTCAGGCCCCCGCGTTCGCAGGTCACCGGGACGCTCACGCGGACCAGGCCCGGGTCGCGCTGTTCGGTCGTCGGTTGACCGATCTGCGAGATCGATCCTTTCATGCCCGTCTCGGCAGCCCAGGCCGTCCGCACCGTTTCCGCGGACACGACTGCTCGCAGCCGCGGGGCGAAGAGCTCTTCGATCTCGGTGAAGCGCCCGCTGCGTGCCAGGTCGACGACCCGCGTCGCACTCTGTATCGGACCCGCTTCCATCCCCCACTACCTTTCTCATTTTTTGCGAACGGTAGCAGATTGCGAGAAGGTTGGCTCATGGACACGTTGGAACTCCTGGCGCACCCGGTGCGCCTGCGGATCGTGCACGCCATGCGTGGCGGGCGGATGCTGACCACGTCCCAGTTGTGCGCGCTGGTGCCGGACGTGTCGAAGGCGATGGTCTACCGGCACGTCGACCTGCTCTCCGGGGGCGGAATCCTCGAAGTGGCCGAGGAGCGGCGGGTGCGGGGCGCGGTGGAACGGGTCTTCCGCCTGCGCCAGGACCGGGCGGTCATCGACGCCGACACCGTCAAGTCGCTCTCGCTCGACGATCACCGTGGCGCGTTCGCCATCGCGCTCGCCGTGCTGGCCGCCGAGTTCAATGCCTACCTCGACCACGACCACGCCGACCCGGCCGCGGATCTCGTCGGCTACCGGCAGCACGCCGTCTGGCTCAGCCGCGACGAACTCCATGAGCTGATCGGTGAGCTGCGCAGCGCGATCGCCCCCCGGCTGGCCAACCAGCCCGCAGGCGACCGCGCGCGGTACCTGCTCAGCCCGATCCTCTTTCCGATCGAGGAACCGCCCAGAGACTCGGCCACCGCCTGAAACGCACGACACCGGCGTTCGCTGGGAAGGACGCGTCGGTCCGCTGCCAGGGCAGCAACCGGCGGATCATCCTGGACGTCGAGATCGTGGCGTGGCGGAAGCGCCTGGACCACGGTCTCTCGAAGGCCAGGGGCTGCCGGTCCGCCCGCGCGTGAGGAAGGACGGAGGGATGTGTGGAGTCGGCGGAGTTTTACGGCCGTAAAACGGGGCCCGGTTGGGTCAACCCCAGGATTGCGTCTGGTTGGCGGTTGAGGCTGGTGCAGTTTTACGGCCGTAAAACTGGACTGACTTCGACAAGCACTCATCCGCCCGCCCGGTGTGAAGCCGGCCTGTGACCCGCCGCAGTTCTACGAGGGCGTTGTCGTGTCGCGGATGAGCCGCAGGGTGGGGCGCAGTGGGGCGACCTCGTCGGGTTCGAGTGCTGCCTCGCGCCACTTGGCGGCCAGGTGGAGCAGGCGCTCGCTGTCGTGGCGGAAGACGGGCGGTGGGGTGTCCGGGACGGTCGGCCACAGCATGGCGGCAGCGAGCCGCACTGCATGCAGGGCCGCGGTCGCGTGAGCGTCCACGCTCCCGTCGCCCAGACGCCGCAGCATGTCGAGACGGGCGGCGGCACCGAGGAGTTCGTCGTACACCTCCGCGTACTCCTGTGTGCGTACGTTCGAGAGTTCATCCACGAGAGTGCCCCCGTTGAGAATCATCGTGAGCGGCGCTTGTAACGCACCGCTGCGGTGCTGCCCTGCGTGGGCCCTGGCCCGGCCACCGACGGGTGAAGTTGGTTGTGAACCGGGTCAGGGCCTCTTTGAGGGCGATCCTGCCCAGCGAGCACCGGACACCGAGCAGGCCAACCCATGCGAGTTTTCCCAGTCTGACCTCTGCCGAGTAACGGTGTCACCCTGATGACGTCCCCGGCGGGGCTGGTCGGGAGATAGGGGATGGCGATGCGGTCGAAGCCTCCTCTGTCCCTACCTGGGCGGTGCCCACCCGTTCGAACCGCCGCTGCGAGGCCCGGGCAGTCAACCCCGACATCCGGCTGGTGCTGCGGCTGTTCGACGACGACTTCGCCCGGCACGTCTACGCGACCCTCGGCAACGTAGCCTCCCGCTCGGTCGCCTACCTCGCCGCCCCCGCCTTCGCCGCCGCCATGATGGGGCGCGAGGTGCTCGGCACACTCTCGGTCCTCCGCAGCGTCCTGCTGATCGCCGAGCTCACCGCGGACGAGGACTCCGGCCTGATCGGGATGAACCAGCACGGCATCGAGGACCTCGGCGGCGTACGCGTCATCGCCGTCCGCCTGGCCAGCCGCCCCGACGACTACCTGTGGAACTACGCCGACCGCGCCCGAGGCCTGCTCGCCGGCGACAGCATCGTCGTGGCAGCCACCCGTATCGGTCTCGCCCGCCTCAACTCAACCGCGGCGACCCCATGACGCGGGCATCAGTCGTGAGGTTCCGCCGTGATGTCACTGAGGTGTTCGGCTACGTCCCCGCACACCACCTGATACGGCACGCAGATCCCGCGTTCGACCGGGTCCTTCCGGTCCTCGCAACGGGCGATGGCTTTGGGCCTGTTGGTGATCGTGGGCTGCTTCGCCGCCGGCCCGTACTTCGCCAACGGCCAGACCAAGGTCTTCGTCGCCGCCATCGCGGCGTCGCCGCTGCGGCCGGGCCGCGGCGAGGATGCGCGCGTCGCCTTCGGACTTATGTCAACATCGCAGCACCGCCCCACCCCCAGAGCTATGGATGGAAAAGGCTCCTGGGAGGGGGATTGTGCTGGGGATGCTGTGGTGTCTGTCTCCTGGCGTCCGCGTACGTACGTGTGTAGGGCCCGTCGTCGTTCGTCTTGGCCGCGCGCGAACGAACGAGTGAGCGATTCACCCGGGTTCGGCGTTGGACGGGACGCGAGGAGCCGGGATGTTGACCACCGGGTCAGGATGAGTCCGAGGGTGAAGCCGCTACTGTCTGGCATGACAAGCCGATCATTCGGATTGTCTACCTATCCGAGCCTGAGTTGGATTCACCGGATTGAAAGGAGGAGGCAAGGCATGCGTGACCTTCTCGGAAGCCTGTGGCGTTCGTGGACCTGCAGTTTCTGCGGCGGCGAGAATGACGACGCGTATGAAATCTGTGCCGGCTGCGGCCACCGCCACAAGTAGTCAGTCACACGCCCCCGCAAGGGGGCTCCGGCCGATGGGGAGTGCGTCCTGGGAGCCAATCACCGCACTGCGCACGTCGACCCACTCCTGCACGGGTTCCAGGCTTTTCGCGGGACTTTCTGCCTCCGGCCCGAGTGCTTCGGGGCATCTGCCGTGTCTCGGCATCAAGCCGCTTCGGACATCACCGCCGCCTCGCCGCAGGTCGCCGCCTTGACGGGGTGGGAGACTGGCCGACTCATGGGCTGATCGCAGAGGTTTCCCCCGTCGGCGGTGGAGGACCGCGGCAGCTCTCCACTCCTGCTTGGCCTGGTTCCGTGCAACCTGCCTCCTGAACGCAGATACCGAAACCGTTCCCACCGCGATGGCTGCGAGAGGCAACTGGATAGCCGTAAAGACAAGTTGAACAGCGGATTGACGCATATCCAGATGCTAGTAGCCCCCTGAGAAGTCCTCAAATCACAACTATTTGTAGTATTTCCCTAGGGTGGGAATAGTCGCTACCTGAAAGTTTATTCCGCACTCGTTCGTGATCAAGCTTGGGTGCTGGTGAAGAGCCCCTTGGAGTCGGTCTGCAGCTTTCATCGGCCGAGGCCGGATGGCACACGAGCTAGACCCGGACTTCGCGGGTCACCGTTTCAGGCCTGTGGCCAGCGGGTTTGTCCGATGTCGGTGTCGAGTAGGTCGAGGAGGTGGAGTTGGAGGCCGCGGGTGATCTGGACGGTGGGCAGGTCTGTGATGTTGCCGATCCGCAGGGTGAGTTCGCCGAGGGGGTAGAAGATCATGCGGCCGGTGGGGCGGACGCGGCGGTTGTCGGGGTGGAGGCCGCTCATGGTCTGCTCGGTGCCGAGTGCCCGTCTGACCTGCCGCTCGATCAGGCAGAACACCAGCAGGGCCAGGCAGATGACCTGGATCAGGGCGGCAACGCGCCGGTTGTGCTGGACGAAGACCGGCGCGACAGCGGGCCCTTGAAGTCGTGGTAGCGGCGCTCGACCGCGCCCTGGCCCTTGTAGTGGATCAGGGCCTGCCCGGCGTCCGCCTGGTCGGCGGGGGCGGACGTCAGTAATGCGTACCAGCCGTCGACCGCGGCTTCGGCTTTCAGCACGCCCGTGTCGAAGTGCCAGGCCAGGACCGGGGTGCCGTCGTCGTTGTCGGTGACGGTCCAGCGCAGGCAGGAGGTGACGCGGCCGGATCGGAACGCCGAATCGGAACGCCGAATCGGGCGGTCACGAGAGCTGATGCACTGACAAGACGATCACCTGCGTGTCGTTGGAAGGCCCGTTGGCGTTAGTGCGGTGCGTCACCCTTTGGCCAGGTGCAGGCGGAGGTTGTCCCAGACCAGCACGATCGGGCCGCAGAGCTGGGCGTGAGCGCGGACCAGCAGGTCGCGGAAGTCGCGCCAACCGAAGCCTTTCGGCTCTCCCTTGCGACCGCGGTACTCACGGACCGCGTAGATCAGCCTGGACCGCTGCCCCGGCTTGTAGCAGGTCATGCCCACCATTGAGACACGCCCGGAGCCGCGTCCGCGGACCCGCACGACCGGAGTGCAGCCGCGACGGCCCCAGGTCCTGGCACGCGGCGGAGTCAGCGACTGCCCGGCTTCGTCCTCGAAGACCAGCCACGCACCGAGCTCCGCCGCGGTGCTCTTACCCGCGGCCAG
Source organism: Streptomyces sp. NPDC025793 (assembly GCF_055558375.1). NCBI lineage: Bacteria > Bacillati > Actinomycetota > Actinomycetes > Kitasatosporales > Streptomycetaceae > Streptomyces > Streptomyces sp. NPDC025793. The sequence continues at coordinate 19,141 of NZ_JBVHMR010000078.1, forward strand.
GTCTCCCTCTTCCATATCTCGACCGCCGCATCGTCGCGCTCGATCGCCCGCAGGGTGGGCTGCTGCCACGACCAGCCGTGCCGCTTCAACAGCCGCCAGGTGCCCTCCGCGGTGTACGAGACGTGGAACAGCCGGCCGATCAGTGTCCTCACCCTCGCCAGCGTCCACCGCTGGTCCGCCCAGCCATGCACCAGCGGGCCGCGCTCCAACTCCCGTTCTAGGGAGTGTGCCGAGTTGAGATCAAGGGTTTGGCTGTTTTGCTGTCCCGGCCTGGCCGGGGCGGTAGACAGGCGAGATGACCCGGGGTGATCT
>NZ_JBVHMR010000079.1:0-19344 GCF_055558375.1 Streptomyces sp. NPDC025793
ACGTCGACGACCAGCTTCTGGGCCTTGGCGTCGTAGAACGCGCCGGCCGTACCGCTCTTGAGCTGGGACGCCAGGGTCGTCGCGGCGGCCGGGGACAGTCTGGCCGCCGAGGGTACGGGTGCGGCCTGGGCGTTGGTAGGGGTGAGGGCCGTGGTGGCGGCGAGCGCGAGTGCGCCCGCACCGGCCGGCATCGTACGGCGGTGGCATATGTGGTGCTGCTTCAACTGACTGCCTCTCGTGGGGGATGGGCCCTGACTGTGGGGAGTCAAGCGGGCCCGGGGGGGCGGTTGGACATGCCTGGCGCGGACGGACTGACCCGTAACAGCGGATGTCACGTCCATGCCAAGAGCCTCGGTGTCCACACCCACCACGCCCGTGTGCAAGACCGGACTCCCGCCTCATGCTCAGGCGTTCACGCCCGTAACACGCTTCGTTCACGCCGCTGCCCGCCCGCGAGGCTGCGGAGTGTGGGCCCGTGACATCACCCGGCGAGGCCGGCACACACAGTGCGAGATCTCCGTCCGTACGGAACGCCGACCTTCGCGCACCGAAGCCGGAACGGACGTCGCCGAGACCGTCGACGACGCCAGGCCCTGGCGTTGAACTCGCCGCCCGAAAGACAATGGCTTCTCAGGTGGGCCGGGTGGAGGCCTGTAGTTCGATCTTGTATCCGCCCTGTCGGGTGGGTTCGGCGATGAGGGTGCCGCCGAGAAGTTCGGCGCGTTCTTTCAGGCCGATCAGGCCGTGCCGGGCGCTGGGCAGGGCGACGGACGGGCGGGTGGGGGCGGTGTTGGTGACGGTGACGCCGAAGTGCTGCGCGTCGTGCCACAGGCGCACCTCGGCGCGGGCGCCGGGGGCGTGCTTGCGTACGTTGGTGAGGGCTTCCTGGACCGTGCGGTAGACGGTGCGTTGGGCGGTTGTGCTGATGTCGGGCGGGAGCCCGCCGGCCAGGGTGGTCTTGATGCCGCTGTTGGCGATCAGCTGCTGGAGGTCGGCGAGGGTGGGCTGGGGGGTGAGTTCGGTTTCCTTGCCGCCGGAGGCGCGCAGCAGGGTGACCATGTGGCGGAGTTCGTCGAGGGTGTTCACGCTCAGGGTGCGGATGGTGCGGGCGGCGTCGCGGGCGTCGGGGTCCTTGGCGGCGACCTGCAGGGCTCCGGCCTGTACGGCGATGAGGCTGACCTGGTGGGAGACGACGTCGTGCATCTCGCGGGCCAGTTGGGCGCGTTCGCGGGCGAGGACGGTCTGGGCGTGCAGGGCACGTTCGTGTTCGCGGGCCTCTTCGACCTCGACGAGCTGGCGGGCCACGTCGTGTCTGGCCTGGACGAGCTGGCCGAACAGGACCGGGGCGAAGGCCGTGGCCAGCGTGTAGACGAACTGGACGAGCGCCCAGGTCCGGTCGCGGGAGAGCGTGTCGGACAGGGGCCAGGCGAGGGTGGCCGCCGCCGCGTTCAGCAGGGCGCAGCCGGCGAGCAGCGGGCGGTTGCGGGAGCCTGTGGCCAGTGTGTAGAGGGCGGCGATCGGCGCGACAGCGACGTCCATGAACAGGGTCATGGGCAGTGTCAGCAGGAAGACGGTCAGTGGAAAGCGCCTGCGCAGGAGCAGTCCGGCGCAGCCGAGGGCGGCGCAGGCCAGCATGAACGGTGTCGCCTCGCCGTAGAGGTTGACCCAGGCGTCGAGCCCGGCGAGCACGACGAGGCCCGCGTCGACGGCCCAGGGCGGCACCCGCCGCCACAGTGCCTGGCCGCTCATCGCCCGTTGTCCTGTGCCGTCTTGGCGCCGTTGCCGCTGAGCAGTCCGGCGCGCTCCGCGAGGAGCGCCGCCTGGACGCGGCTGGAGACCCGGAGCTTGGTCAGGATCGAGCTGACGTGGTCCTTGACGGTGCCCGCGCTCAGATGGATACGGGTGCCGATGTCGGCGTTGGACAGTCCTTGGGCGATCAGGACGAGGACGTCACGTTCACGGTCGCTGAGCAGGCCCACGCGGGCCACGCCCGCGTCCTGGGACGCGCCGGCCCCCGGATGGCTGCGCAGCAGAGCCCGCGAGGCTTTCGGGGACATGACCACCCCGCCCGCGGCCAGGGTGCGGACGAGTTGGACGAGTTGTTCGGGCTCTGTGTCCTTGAGCAGGAAGCCCGCGGCTCCCGAGCGCAGCGCGGTCAGGATGTACTCGTCGGTGTCGAAGGTGGTCAGCATGGCCACCGTCGGCGGCTCGGGCAGCGTCTGGATCTCCCGCAGGACGGTCAGGCCGTCCACGTCCGGCATGCGGATGTCGAGGAGTACGACGTCCGGGTGCTCGCGCCGGATCACGTCGGCGGCCTGTGCTCCTTCCGCGGTCGCCACGACCTGGATGCCGTCGGAGGCGTTCAGGATCAGTTCGAACCCGGACCGCACCAGCGCCTCGTCGTCCACCACCACTACCCGGATCACCGGCGTTCCGCCTCACAATCGTCTGCTCTGTCCAGCTTCTCGGCGACCCGTGCACCCCGTATCGGGGCATCCGCGCTCTCGTACGGTGATCGCCTGTTGACGACAGTACGTCGGGCAAGGCGCGCAACGGTGCGGCCGCTGTGGACACCCGCCACCTGGCAGACCGGTTCCAGCCGGTCGGGGGGAGCGCTCCGGCCCGTCGGCGGGCGGGTGGGCGAGGCTCGGCGGACGGTGCCGGCCGGTTCTCGTCCGGTGGGATCGGTCCGTGGGCCCGCCCGGGTCTACGGGCCGCAGCCGGTTTCCCGGCGACGGTGCGGGCACTGGTCCTGCTGCTCGGCGCGGCCTGGGGTGGTGGCCCTCGGCGGGAATCGAGTACGTGGCCTTCGCCGTGAACGTGGTGCTGCTGTTCGCCTGGGGCCTGTTCGCGGGCCGCGCCGCCGGTCACACGTGGAGCTCCGCCTTGGCGGTCGGCACAGTGGAGTGGACGCGTTGCCCGGGCCTGCGGTCTGGTGGCCGACGCCGTCATCAAACGGGGCGGTTGGCCGTCCGGGCCCGCCGGCAGGGTCGGGAGCGGTGTTGTTCCGCCAGTCGGCGGGGCAGACCCGGCCGGTCGGCGGGGGTGCTACCGAAGCCTGCCGGATGGTCTGCCCCCTGACGGCACCGAGAGATTCTCCGTATGACACAGATACCGCCGCCGCAGGAGACACCGGCTCCGCAGGAGAACGCGCCTCCAGGGCCCCGGACCTCGCCCGAGTCCGTCGGGCAGGTCTCCGGCGGTCCCTCGATGGGACGCCTGGTCGGGGTGGACCTGGCCCGCGCGCTGGCGGTGTTCGGCATGTACATCGTGCACATCGGACCGCCGCTGTCGGCCACGCACGGCGTCGCCAGCTGGGTCCGGTACCTGGCCGACGGGCACTCGTCGGTCCTGTTCGCCACCCTCGCCGGCTTCTCGCTGATGCTGATCGCAGGCCGCTTCGAGCCGAAGACCGGACGGGCCGGCCGGCAGGCGAAGGCCCGGATCGCGATCCGCGCCGTGATCCTGCTGGCGCTGGGCACCGCGATGGCGATGGAATACGGCGGCGTGATCATCCTGGGCTTCTACGGCGTCTACTTCCTCCTCGCCCTGCCCCTGCTGCGACTGAGCGCGGGGACCCTCGCGATGATCGCGGCGGGGCTCGCGCTCGTCACGCCGCAACTGGCGTTCGTTCTGACGGCGCGGCTGAGCGACTCCGTCCAGCAGAGCATCAACGCCTACGACCCGCTCCGCCACCTCAGCGAGGTGGGAGTGCTCGATCTGCTGCTCACCGGTTTCTACCCGGCGCTCACGTGGATGCCGTTCGTGATCGCCGGCATGGCGCTGGCTCGCCTCGACCTGTCCGCTGCCGCCGTCCAGCGAGGCCTGGCCGCGCTCGGCGCCGCCCTCGTCGTGGCCGCCTACGGCCTGTCCCTGCTGCTGGCGGGAAAGAACGCGTTGAGGAGCACGGCGGAGGACGTGGCGTCGTCCAGTGGCTCCGGGGCGGCCTCCATGGGCAGCGGGTCCATGGGGCCCCAGCAGTCGTTCTCGAATCTGCTGTCCGCCGGGCCGCACAGCGGCACCACGTTCGACATCATCGGCAGCGTGGGCGTCGCGATCCTCGTGATCGTGGGCGCGACGGTGCTGATGGACCGCCTGCCGCGTCTGCGCCGCCTGGCGAAACCGGTCATCGCCGTGGGCACCATGTCCCTGACGGCCTACGTCGGCCACTTCGTCGCACAGTCCGTGCTGTCCGTGCCCGCCGGGACCGGCACCCAGCAGTCATGGGTGCCGCTGCTCATGTTCGTCCTCGGGGCGATCGTGTGCGCCGCGATCTGGTCCCGCATCTTCCGCCGCGGACCCCTGGAGTATCTACTCAACGCCGCCACCAAACCCGCCAAGCACATCCGGTGAGGTCCGGTCGGGGTGTCTCGGCTTCGCCCCATCCCGACCTGGACGGCCGACCCGGCCCGGCCCGCAAGGGGATTCCCCTTGCGGGCTTCGGCTGCGGTCCTGGCCGACTGATGTCAGCTCCGCCTGGCGCCAACCGGCCATCCATGGGCAGGGTCTGTACGGGCTGGTGCGAGTCAGGACAAGACTGCCGCCGGCGTGGCTGAGAGCACGACGCACGCACCCAGGCTGGCCGAGAGCCCGAAGTTCAAAAAGCGCCCGTTGTCGGGCGCGGTGTGGTGGATGCCCAGCCGTCCGTGCCAACCCCACAGGCGAACGCCCTGGGCGAGCGGAAGCCGACCGTCGCGATACCCCGCCGACTTCCGTCCGAGCACGGCCGGACACTGCCCTGTCGCGGGCAGGCCGCTGCCAGCCAGGGCGTCAGTTCCTGGCGAAGGATAGCCGTGTGGTACTGGGATCGTGCACGCATGCTCAGCCATGGCGTTCGATGGCCTGGAGGAGGTCGGCGAAAGTGGTGCAGGTCGCCGGTTCACCGACGGCCGTCATGGTCCAGGCGCCTGCTGCGCGGGTTACTCCCGCCATGATCAGTGCCGTGTGGGGGCCGGTGGCGGGAAAGGCGAACCGGGCCAGTTCGTGTCCCAGGCTCTCGTCGACGGGCCGGCAGTGCGCGCGGTGCACCGTCTCGAAGGTGCTGCCGTCGAAAGAGCTGACGGCGAAGACGATGCGGTCCGCGTGGGGAGGCAGCCGGGACAAGCGGGCGAAGAACGACTCGGTGTCCCCTTCACCCGCGGTGTCCTCCGCCATGAGACCGGTGAGGTGCTCGATGGACTCGTCCGGGTTGCAGGGGGTGTCGGCGAACAGCACGTCGAGGAACTGGCCGTGGCTGTACAGCACGGCGCAGGTGCCGAGGCGGCCACGGCGATGAAGCCCGAGGGCGCCGAGCAGCCCCGAGCGCGGAGCGCGCTGCCAGCCGATGCCCATCCGCATCAGGCTCAGCGGGCGGCCGTCCGGCCTGTTCAGCGGAACCTGCCGGCCCTTGGCCATGAGTACGGGCATGGACACTCCAGGGTGAAGTGACGGACTGGGCGGGGAAACGAACTGCGTGCTGGCAGAGGCTCTGTTCTCAGCCTCACGAGTCGTGCGGTGGGGCCGGCAATCCGGCGGATGTCGGACGCCAGCCCGCCGGGCTGCCCGCCGGCCGCACGGCGGGGGGCAGCCCGGTGCCGACAGCCGTCGGTACAGACGAGCCCATTGAGCAGGCCCGTCTCACCCGCGGGGGCGTCCGACCGTGGTCAGGAGCTGGGTCGCCGCGAGCTGCGCGTACAGGTCGTCCCTTTCCACCAGCTCCTCATGGGTGCCGACCACGCGGACCTTGCCCGCGTCCATGACGACGATGCGGTCCGCGTCCGTGACCGTCGACAGGCGATGCGCCACCACAAGGACGGTGGTCTCGCGTGCGGTCTCGGCGATGGCGTCCCGCAGTGCCAGCTCGTTGACGGTGTCGAGCTGCGAGGTCGCCTCGTCCAGGAGCAGCAGCCGGGGCCTGCGCAGCAGCGCGCGGGCGATCGCGACGCGCTGACGCTCGCCGCCGGACAGCTTCGAGCCGCGGTGCCCGACCAGGGTGTCCAGACCGTTCGGGAGACGCTCGACGAGCGTATCGAGCCGGGTCCGGGCGAGGACCTCGCGGATGTCGTCGTCCAACGCGCCGGGCGCGGCGAAGACCAGGTTCTCCCGCAGCGTGCCGGCCAGCACTGGCGCGTCCTGCTCGACGTACCCGATGACCGACCGCAACTCCGGCAGCGGCCATTGCGTCACGTCCCTGCCGTCGACCAGGACGCGGCCGCCGGTCGCCTCGTAGAACCGCTCGATGAGCGCGAAGACCGTCGACTTGCCCGCGCCCGAGGGGCCGACGAAGGCCGTCATCCCGCCGCCCGGCACCTCGAAGTCCACCCGCTGGTGGATGTACGGCAGCCCGGTCCGGTAACGGAAGGACACTTCCTCGAAGCGCACCGACGCCGGAAGTCGCACCGCCTCCGTGGCCGGGGGCCGCACCGGCCGGTGCGGGTCCTTCGGCTCCGTCGCCATGCCGTCCACCTGCGCGATCCGGGCGATCGCGGCCGCGCCCTCCTGGTAGTGGGACGCGGAGTCGACCAGCTTGTACACCGGCTCCATCAGAAAGAAGAGGTACAGCAAGAACGCGATGAGCGTCGACACGGGCATCGCCCCGGACGCCACCCGCGCCCCGCCGACGGCGAGTACCGCGAGGAACGCGAGCTCGACGGCGAGGTTGTCCGCCGCCCCCGCCACGGCCTCCCACTTCGCGCTGTGCACGCCATGGCGCCACGCCCGGCGTGCCGCCGCCTCGACGTAAGCGGTCTCCCGCTCCTCGGCGCCGGACGCCTTCACCGTACGGAACGCGCCGAAGACCCGCTCCAGGCCCATGGACATCTCCCCGACCGCGGCCTGAGAGCACTCGGTGGCTTGGGCGATCTTCGGCATCACCAGGGCGACACCCACGCCGACGACCGCGACCACCCCGAGCGTGACGCCGAGCAGGACGGCATCGAGGAACGCCATCACCACGACCGCCGCGACGAGCGTCACCGCCCCCGTCGCCGCGGAGACCAGCGCCTGGGTGCTGACCGCCCGCAGCAGCGTGGTGTCGGAGGTCACCCGGGACATCAGATCCCCCGGCTGCACCCGGTCCACCTCCGCCAGCCGCAACCGCAGCAACCGGCCGACGAGGCTGCGGCGGGCGGCGAGCACCACCGACTCCGCCGTCCGTTCCAGCACATAGGCACCGAACGCCTCGGCCACCATGCTCAGCAGCACCAGCGCGGTCATGGCCAGCAGGATGGTGCCGATCGTGCCACCGGACGAGAGCCGGTCGACCAGCGCCTTCGTGGCCAGCGGCTGCAACAGCCCCCCGGCGGCCCCGGTCAGCGCGCACAGCAGACCGAGCACGACGGCCCACCGGTGCGGACGGACGTACCCGTACAGCGCCTTGAGCGTCTCGCGGGCGCGCAGGGACTCGGCACCCGTCGTCTCCTGGGCCGATGCGGTGTTCACAGAACTCCCTTCCTACGTGATCGGCCGCGCACCGCGTCGGCGGGCCACTTCCACAGCTCTGGCAGCGAGCGTGTGCACAACGGCATCACGGAGATCAGGGCGTACGACGGCCGGGCAGCGGCCGCCGTCGCCAACGCCCTGCCAAAGAACTCCCGGACACGCCACCAGGCTGGAACCGCCTGCACACAGTGGAACCGGAGCAACTGAAGCCGGCGAAGGGGGAGGCAGGGGCAGGGAAGCCCGAGCCAGGTCAGCGGCTTCATCGAGATCAAGGGCGGCACCGCCGCCTACACACCGAAGGAGATCTCCGATCGCCGGCTCAGTGAACCAGTGAGGCCGCCCGCGCGGCGAAAATGTGCACCCCTGCCTCGTAGAACTCAGGACGGACGACGAACAGAACCCCGGCGCCCGCCGCCAGCGTCAGGCCGAGAAGTTCCAGCAACCCCCCTCTGCCAGGTGTGACGTCACGGCCCGACACCTCGGTGTCGGCCGATGCCCCGAGGGCGGTCTCGGGCTCCCTGGTGCGAACATGCTGTGTCATGCCTCCAGCCTGGACGCCCGGCCGCTTTCCGCACATCCGGCAACTGTCGGGGCCACCCCCGCCGAGTGGCTGGAGAAGACCAGCCTGGGGTAGGAGCCGCCGGGGCCGCGAGGCGGACGCGCCGCAACCATGGCAGCGCCACATGACATCGCAGCACCGCATGGCACGACAGCACCGCCAGGCACGTCAACTCCGCATGGCGGCGACCCCTGAGTCCGGCTCGTCGGTCCCCGGGGAGCCCGGAGCGCCGGCAGCCGACGGGGGCGGGCCGGTCAGGGACCGGGCGATGACCACCGAACCGCCGCCGTGGAGCACAACGCTGCCCAGCACCGTCAGGGTCATGGCGTACAGGACGGTGTCGGCGTACGGCCCGTCCGGCAGACCGTTGAACGCGAGCAGGCCGAACACGATGGAGGTGGTGCCGCGTGGTCCGAGTGCGCCGACCATGAGCCTCTCTCGCCAGGTGAACGTCGAGCCGAGGAAGGCGAGCATGATCGGAAGGATGCGCACGACGGTGAGCGCGGCGACGCAGAGCACGACGGTGGGCCAGTGGATGCCCTCGCCCACGGCGAGCACCACGGCATTGCCGAAGAAGAACCACATGCACATCGTCATCATCGAGTTGGTGTCCTCGATGAGCTGGAAGTCCGAGACGTGCGGAGCCGGAGCGGCCCGTCGGCGGACCGGCGCCTGCCTGACGTAGCGGAAGGCGATCCCGCACACGAACGAGGCCACGAAGCCGTTGCCGTTCATCGCCACGGTCGCGGTGTACGCGAGCAGCGGTGTGACCAGCACGACGATCCGCCGGGACTGCTCCGTCATCCACTGCGCGCGGTCGGCCCGGTTGATCAGCCACGCCACCAGCGCCCCCACCACGAAGCCGACCACGAGGGCCTTCAGTGCGAACGGCACGGCCGTGCCGAGGGCCTGCGCGGGCGTGTGGGTGACGGAGTCGGTGCCGACGAGGATCAGTGCGAACAGGAAGAGGGGCGACACGATGCCGTCGTTGTAGCCGCTCTCCACGTTGAGCACGCTGCGCACCCTCGCCGGGATACGCCGGTCGCGGACCAGTGTCTCGGCCGGGGCGAAGTCGGTCGGGATGATGGTGCACGCGATGAGCAGCAGCAGCGCCACCGGCAGCCCGGGCAGCAGCCACGTTCCCAGCAGCACCATCGTGATCAGGCTCAGCGGCAGGGCCACCAGCAGTGCCCGCGCGGCGGAGCCGGGGTCGTTGCCGAACAGCCGCCCGCCCGGCAGCTCGGTTGCGTCGACGAACAGCAGGACGGCCAGGATGACCTCAGCCACATGCTGAGCGACCTCGGAGTTCAACGTGACAGCGATATGGCTGTGAGTGAACACCCCCGTGACGACTCCCGCGAGCACCAGCACCAGAGGAGCCCGCACATGCCGTTGTTCCAGCCGCCCGGCGACCAGCGACCAGCCCGCCACCACCGTGGTGATCACAATCAGGACAGAGATCATTTGCATCCACTTCAGAACTCGGAACAGACCAGCGGCCACTCCATCTGGGCCTTCGCAAAGGCGCCGGCTGGCGTGAGCACGGGCAGGCGGTACGACGGACGAGGCCCGGCAAACCGCACCGGCCCTGACGCCTGGCTCCGGCACGCCGCCGCCGGAGCCTGTCCCAGCACCGGCAGGGCCCTGGCCCCCGCGCTGACAACTCAGCAGCTCCTCGCGATCCCGTCGCCCTTCTCATCCCAGCGCGCCGTTCGCCGAAAGCCACTCCGCCGATCAGCGGGATCCGCCCCGCCGACAGGCTGGAACCCACCATCCTGATGGGAGCCCACCCGGCGGACGACGAACCTGCTGGTCACTTTTCGCGGCCACAGCGACTCGCCCGCAGAACCAGCACGTCAGAGTGCACCGACGAGCAGTGGGAGCTCGTCGAGCCCCCTCAGCGGACTCATGTCACTCGGCCCCTGTGCCCACCGCCCCAAGTCCCGTACCGGCCAAGGGAGTTGCCTGACAGCCCTCCCTACGGCGCCGGATTCAGTGGATCGTCCAGCACCCCCGCCAGGCGGCCCGCCTCGGTGGTCGGGGGGAGGCCGGGGTCGAGGTCGGCGGCGGCCTCCGTCAGTGCGGTGAGGGCCGGGACCAGGCCGGCGCGGGCTGATCGGCTACACCACGAAGAGGGACGCGATCGGCCTTTCAGGTCGCCGCTGTGTAGGGGCAGCAATGGCCCAAGGCGTCGGCGAGGCAGCAGTCGGTGGTTCCCTACGAGCCACGTGCTCCCTGGCACAGCTCATCGGGGCAGCGGTGGACGACCGACCGCCTCAGGTTCCCGGAGCCCGGTGCCCGACCCCGAAGGTGAACTCGCGGCGCTGCCCGGGTTCCAGGGCCAGGGCGGTGGCGTGTTCGGGGCGGTTGAAGGCATTGGTCATGGTCTCGACGGGCTCGAGTGCGATGGCGGCGCGCCGGTCACGGGCCAGGGTGTCTCCGGTGAAGACGTGCATGTATCCGCCGTACTGCCAGACCCGCAGTTCCTCGCCGGTCGCAGGGTCGGCAAGTACCGTCTCGACCCGCCCCGCAGGGCCGGGCGTCAGGTCCGCGTAGCACGCGTCGATGACCGCGTCGTCCAGGCGTTTCGGCATCCGGAAGTCCATGCCCGGGCATTCGTCCAGGCAGAGCAGGGCATCCTCGCCGGCCAGCGGGATGAGGGAGGCGTCGGTGCGGATCACGGCGCGCGCGGGGATCTGGAGGACCAGGTCATCGATGGAGCGCGACAAGGTGAAGTAGGGGTGCCAGCCCGCCGCGTAGGGGCAGGTGGTGTCGCCCACGTTCGTCGCGCGGATCGCGATGCCCAGTTCCCGGGCGGTGACGGTGAATTCGGCTTCGAGGTCGAGGGCGAAGGGGTATCCGGGACACCGGCCCGGTCTGATGTTCGTGGTGCGAAGGAGCAAGCGGGCGGACTCGGCTGTCGTGGTGGCGTGGGCGAGTGCGAACGGTGTCTCGCGGGCGAAGCCGTGGTAGATCGTGCGGTCTGCGTGGTGGCCGGGGAGCAGGTCGTGGTCGTGTCCGTTGTACCGGTAGCGGCCGTCGGCGATGCGGTTGGTGAAGGGGGCCATCAGGCCGGCGCGTACGCCGTCCTGGGAGAGGAGTTCCTTCTCGTCGCGGTAGCCGTCCGTCAGTTCCTTCAGCCGGCCTGCCGTGCCGTGCCTGACCTGCCAGCTCAGCAGAGTCGCTCCACGCAGGGCGAGGACGGCGCGTGCCGAATCGTCGGGTGCGGAGACGACAAGGGTGGGTTCGCCGCCGAGACGGTCCTCGGCGATCCGGTACTCGGCGGTCATGTCCCCTGGTGTTCCCTTCAGCTCGCTTCGGGGGCGAGTTTCTTCGCGCCCGTCATGATGGCCACCGCGTCCTCCATGGAGTGCGACTGTGGGGTGATCACGCCCGCGCAGCCTCCGAGTCGCTGGATGTGGATGCGGTCGGCGACCTCGAACACGTTGGGCATGTTGTGGCTGATGAGGATGATGCCGAGGCCCTGGTCGCGCAGGTCGCGCACCAGCTTGAGGACCTGTCCGGTCTCGCGGACGCCGAGGGCGGCGGTGGGCTCGTCGAGGATGACGACGCGGCCGCCGAAGGCTGCCGTGCGGGCGACGGCCACGCACTGCCGCTGGCCGCCCGACAGGGTTTCCACGGCCTGGTTGATGTTCTGCAGGGTGCCGATGCCCAGCCGTTTGATGTGGTCGGCGGCCTGGCGCTTCATCTCGCTGGTGTCGAGCATGCGGAACACCGAGCCGAGCACGCCCTTGCGGCGGACTTCCCGGGCGAGGAACAGGTTGCTGGCGATGTCCAGCGCGGGGGCGACGGCCAGGGTCTGGTAGACCGTCTCGATGCCTGCTTCGCGGGCGTCCTGGGGCCGCTTGAAGTGGACCTCCTCGCCATTGACGAAGAGGCTGCCCTGGTCGGGGACGAGGGCTCCGGACAGGCACTTGATCAAGGTGGACTTGCCGGCGCCGTTGTCGCCGATGACTGCGAGGACCTCGCCGGGGTGGAGGGTGAGGTCGACGTCGTTCAGGCCGACGACCTTGCCGAAGAGCTTGACCAGGCCCTTGGCCTCGAGGACGGGGGTGGTGGCGGTGGTCACGACTTCACACTCCGGATCCACTGGTCGACGGAGACAGCCGCGATCACCAGGATGCCGACTGCGAGGACTTGGTAGTTGGGGTCGATGCCGGCCAGCGCGAGGCCGTTGACGAAGACCTGGACGATGAGAGCGCCGATCAGCGAGCCGAGCACCACTCCGCGTCCGCCGAACAGGCTGGTGCCGCCGATGACGACCGCGGTGATGGACTGCAGGTTGGCGTTGAGGCCACTGTTGGGGTCACCGCCGCCGACCCGGCCGACCAGGATCCAGGCGCCCACGGCGATGGCGAAACCGCCGACCATGTAGGCGCTGAGCAGCACCCGGTTGACGGAGATGCCGGCCAGGCGGGCCGCCTCGACGTCGTCGCCCACGGCGTACAGGTGCCGGCCCCAGGCGGTGTAGCGCAGGGCGTAGCCGATCACCGCGTACAGGGCGATCATGATCAGGACGCCGTTGGTCAGGTTCAGCTGCCCGAGCGAGACCGTGTTGGCGGTCCACATCAGGATGTTGCCCGGCTGCAGCGCGATGGTCTGGCCCTTGGCGTAGATGAGGGTGACCGCGGTGAAGATGCTCAGTGTGCCGAGGGTGACGATGAACGGCGGCAGCTTGATCTTGGTGACCAGCAGTCCGTTGAGGGCCTGCGCGGCGATGGCGACGGCCGCCCCGGCGAGCAGGGCCACCACGCCCGGCCAGTGGTTGTCCGCGACGAGCTTCGACATCAGCAGCGAGGCGAGCACCATGACCGCGCCGATGGACAGATCGATGCCGGCGGTGAGGATGATGACCGTCTGCCCGACGGCCAGCGAACCGATGACGGCCACCTGTTGGATGACGAGAGAGAGGTTCTGCAGCGCGTAGAAGCGGTCGTTGACCAGGGAAAACACCACAGCGGCGAGCACCAGGACGATCGCCGGGCTGAGGGCCGGCTGGCGGTGCAGCACCGAGTGGATGCGCTGGGTGAGGGTGGCGGGCCGGTTGAGGAGTTCCTCCGCCGGTGCCGGTGTGGCTTGAGGGTCCGCGTGGGTGGTCACAGGGGGTCCTTCCGGTGTCTTCCCTGGTACGGGCTCATGGGCTCGTGCGGTGCGGGTGCGCCGCCGGTGCCATCACGGTGGCTTCCGGCGCCGCACCGGGCTCGGGACAGCCGCCCGGTCGGGGCGGTAGCACCCCGCTCGGGGCGTCAGTTGCCCCAGCAGGCGGAGCCGGCCTGCGACGGGGACTGGACGCTCAGGCCGCCGAGGGGCTTGGCGGCGGCGAGGGCGGTGCCGGTGTCGTAGAAGGACTTGCCGCCGGTCACGCTGGGCTTGCTGCCGCCGCGGGCCAGCTTCGCGATCGAGTCGACGCCGAGGGACGCCATCTTGCCCGGGTACTGCACCGCGTCCGCCGCGAACTCGCCGCTGGTGACGTTCTTCAGGCCGGCGCAGCTGCCGTCGATCGCGTAGATCGCGACGTTCTTCTCCTTGCCGGCCGCCTTCAGCGCGTTGTACGCGCCCTCCCCCGCGGGCTCGTTGATCGCGTAGACGACGTTGATGTCCGGGTTGGCCGACAGGCAGTTCTCCATCGCGGTGCGACCGCCGTCGATGGCGCCCTGGGTGGGCTGGTGACAGGCGATCGTGTAGGTGCCGCCCTTGCCGCCGGTGTACTTGCCGGACTTGGCTTCCTTGCCGTTCTCGGTCTTGCTGCCCGGGTCGATGCCCATGCCCTCCAGGAAGCCGTGGTCGCGGTTGATGTCCACGGAGACGACCTGGTTGTTGAACAGGTCGAGCATGGCGATCACCGCCGGCTTGCCGTTCAGGGCGGCCGCGGCGTACTGCCCGTCGAGCTTGCCCGCCTGCTCGTTGTCGGTGGCGTAGGTGATGTTCGCGACGTCGGCCGGGTTGGGCGCGGTGTCCAGGGCGATCACGAACAGGCCGGCCTGCTTGGCCCGGTTCAGCGCGGCGTTCACGGCGTCGCCGTTGGTGGTGATCAGGATGCCCTTGTCGCCACGCGATATGGCGTTGTCGATGGCGGTGATCTGGGTCTGGGTGTCGCCGTCGGTGTTGCCCGCCGCCACCGTGAGACTCACGTTGTCCTTGGCCGCCTGGGTCTTGGCATCCTTCTCCATGCTCACGAAGTAGGGATTGGTGAGCGTCTTCAGGATCAGCGAGACCCCCACCTTGCCGCCGCCCGACGCGGACGAAGAGGAGCTTCCGTTCGAGGAACCGCAGGCCGCGAGCGTGGCGCCGAGGCAGACGCTGACGCCGATCGCGGCCACTCCGGTACGCCGACTGCGGCGGCCCGACACCTGGCTGGAGGAGATGTTCATCGCTTGATCCCTTTCGGAGCCGTCCCTTGGCCGACGCTGAGACAACGTTGACTGGGCGAGATACTGGGCCCGTATGGACGAGCCCGTCAAGACGCTGATAGACATGCGCGGGCAACGAGTAGGTAACGCACAACCGGTTGGAGACAACGATGACTCAGGGCGAGGCCGCGCCCAGGTCCACCCGTAGCCGCCCCACCATGCGTGAGGTCGCGGCGCTGGCCGGAGTGGCCATCAAAACCGTCTCACGCGTGTTCAACGGTGTCCCCACCGTCGATCCCGCGATCGTCACCAGGGTCCGGGAAGCCGCCGACAAACTGGGCTACCGTCCCAACCTCACAGCCAGCAGCCTGCGCCGCGGCGACGGCCGCACCGCCACCATCGGCATGCTCGTCGAGGACGCGGCCAACCCCTTCTCCGCCGTCCTGACCCGCACCGTGGAGAACGTGGCCCGGGAACGCGGAGTGCTGGTGCTCGTCGGCAGCCTCGACGAAGACCCGGCGCGCGAACGGGAGTTGGCCCAGGCGCTCGTCGACCGCCGGGTCGACGGGCTGGTGATCGTCCCCGCGGGACGCGACCAGAGCTACCTCATCAACGAGCAGCACACCGGCACCCGCATGGTCTTCGTCGACCGCGAGGCCGGCCTCCTGGATGCGGACGCCGTCGTCTCCGAGAACCGGCAGGGCGCCCTCACCGCCGTCAACCACCTGCTGAAAGCCGGCCACCGGCGCATCGCCTACCTCGGCGACCGCGCGTCCATCCCCACCGCCGCCCAGCGCTTCGACGGCTACCGGCACGCCCTGGAAGTCGCGCACATCGCATACGACGACGACATCGTGCGCCACGTCGGGTCCAGCGAGGAGGCCGCCGTCGCCGCGACCGAGCAGGTCCTCGCCCTGCCCGATCCGCCGACGGCACTGTTCACCAGCCAGAACTTCGTGACCATAGGCGCCGTCCGCGCGCTGCGCGCCATGGGCCTGCAGGACACCGTCGCCCAGGTGGGCTTCGACGACTTCCCGCTGGCCGACATCCTCAGCCCGGGCATCTCCGTCATCGCCCAGGACGTCGAGCAGGTGGGCAGGACAGCCGCCGAGATGCTCTTCCGCAGGTTGGACGGCGACGAGTCGCCCACCCGCACCGTCACCGTGCCGACCCGGCTGATCGAGCGGGGCTCCGGCGAGATCCCAGCCGAAGGGCCCTGCCATGACTGAAGCCGTAACCGGCGCCGCACCGCTCCCGGCCGTGACCGTGATCGGCGAAGCCCTCATCGACCTGGTCCAGCTCGACGCACCCGGCGACTACCGCGCCAGGCCCGGCGGCAGCCCGTTCAACGTCGCCGTCGGCCTCGCCCGGCTCGGACACCGCACCGCGCTCATGGCACGGCTGGCCGACAACACCTTCGGCCGGATGCTGCGCACGCACGCCGTCGCCGAGGGCGTCGATCTGACGTACGCACCGGCCGCCGCCGAGCCCACGACGCTCGCCGTGGTCTCCATGGATCCGGAAGGCCGGGCGAGTTACGACTTCTACCTGGACGGCACCGCCGACTGGCAGTGGACGGACGCGGAAACCGCCCGCACCCCGCAGGACACCGCCGTACTGCACTTCGGCTCGGTCGCCTCCTGGACACCGCCGGCCGCCGAGCACGTCCACAGCGTCGCCCAGCGCCTGCGTGCCGTGGGCACGACGCTGATCAGCTACGACCCCAACGTCCGCCCCGCCCTCCTGGGCGACCCGGAGCACGGCAGGCACGCCGTCGAACGCAGCGTCGCCACCGCTCACCTGGTCAAGGCCAGCCGTGAAGACGTCGAGTGGCTCTACCCGGACACGCCGATCGAGCGGATCGCCGCGCACTGGCTGGGACTGGGCGCACTCCTCGTTGTCATCACCGACGGCCCCGACGGCGCTCACACCTTCCACGCCGGTGCGGGAAGCCTGAGCCGTCCCGGGCGGAAGGTCGCGGTGGTGGACACCGTCGGCGCGGGCGACGCGTTCACCGCCGGGCTGCTCGGCGCCCTGACCCGCCACGGACTGCACATCCCGCAGACGCTGGCCACGGCCGACCCGGGCGTGCTGAGGATCGCCGTGGACGACGCGATCCTCGTCTCCGCTCTGACCTGCGAGCGCCTGGGCGCCGACCCGCCCACCGCTCTGCCCCGCCCCGACCTGCCTGCCCGAGCGCCCCTGACGGCGGCGGATCTGTCCTTCGCCGACGGCACCGACCGGGCGGCGGGCACGGAGAACCCGGCTCTGGAGCCAGTGCAGTCCGTCAAAAGCTGACGGCCGCGCCGACTGCTCAGTTCACTGTCGCCTCGGTGACACCCACCGTGTTGTACGCCGGGCGCAGCAGACCGAGCAGGGTGCGACACCGAGTCGTCCTCGGCCACCGTCCGGGGCCCACCACGCGCCGCCCTCTGCATCGCGGGACTACTGCCCGCCATCAGCGCCGACTTGCAGGTTTCCACCGGGCCGCAGGCACCCTCGTCTCCGCGTACGCCGTGGCCGTCGCACTGCTGGGCCCCGGGCTCACCACGATGACGAGTCATCTGTCCCGTCGACAAGTCCTTGTGGGGGCATCGGTTGCGCTCGAATGCCGGGAACGGCGTCACCGCTCTCGCCACGTACTTCCCGGTTCTCTTGGTGGCCAGGATGCTCGCAGGGACCGCCGCCGCGATGTAGGCGGTGACGGCCCTGACCCTGGCCACGACACTGACCGGCCCTGAGCGGCGCGGACGTGCGGTCGCCATCGTCTTCGCAGGGATCAGCGTTTCCGCCGTCGTCGGGGTTCCCGCGAGCACTCTGCTGGGAGACGTGTTCGGCTGGCGTGCCGTCTACGGCGCGTTGGCCGCCCTGACCATGGGTGTCCTGATGGCGGCCGTCCGACTGGTGCCGGAGCCCACACCGGAGCCTGTGTTCGGCCTGTCGGCCCAGCTCAAGGCGTTGGCCAACGCCCGTCTGCTGCTCACTTTTGCCATCAATGCCACTGTCACCGCAGGGCACTACACGGCATCCACGCGTACGCGCCGACCACCCGGGGGCGACGGCGGATGCACGATCACGCGAATCGCGCCGGACATGCCTTCAGGATCATCCGGCGCATGCGGCCCCGCATACCGGCGCGTCATCGTTGAAGCCGCTCCCTCACGTCCCCGCCTGAGCGTCCTCGATCACGCAGTTTCCGCCACGCCGCAGGGCCCGGACGCTGTTCCTGCCAGTAGGGATGAAAGAACAGCTGAGCCGACAGCCGGTACAGACGCCGACGCGATTCGGGACGGCCGGGTCGCTCGGCAAGCTGCCGGTAGGTGGCACTCCACTCCTGCTGCGCCTGGGCAAGGTCGTCGGGAAACGGTCGCATGACCGAATTCAAGCATGTGTTCGATTTTTCAGGCCAGCAAAGATCCCGTTTCAGGTGGCAGAGGACAGTGCCTGGGTCCCGTGCCACTGGATCTTGACCGTTTGCCATCGGACTTCGACGGACGCGAGTTTGTGTCATCGGAGTTTGATCACCACAGGTCAGCGACTCAGCTCACCTTCGGTGCGCGCCGGGGCCGCGGTAAAACCCGTGGCGCGATGGAGGTGCTTCTGTCTGCCCAGACGGCCATCTGCACGGGTGCAGCCTGTCGTCACCGTTCCGTCACAAGAAGTCGCCGCACGGAACCCTGCCGCTCTCCCGCCCTGTCTGCACTCACGTACCACGACCACGCGTACCGCGGGGCAACAACCGACGACCGAAACCCGCGGACGAGACGACTCAGGGGGACGACAACATGCGTCACAGCAACGGCATTCGCAGGGCGGCTCTGGCGACGACGGCGGTCACGGCCGTCGCGGCGGCGGTGACCGGCATCCTGCCCGGCACCGCCATGGCGGCGAGCACCACCACCACCTCCACCCCGCCGCCCGCCTGCCCGGCCTCGACCCTCCAGGTCAGCGCCTGGCAGGCCGTCCACCGACCCGTCGGGACCGGGACCGGGGCGGCGGTCGTGCAGTTCACCAACGTCTCCCGGAGGACGTGCGTCCTGAAGGGCCATCCGACGGTCGCGGGCGCCGGCAACGGCTCCCCCGCCCACAACACCCCGCTCAAGGTCAGCTCCACCGGCAGGGCGGCCACCGTGACGGTCCGGCCGCACGGCAAGGCATGGGTGAAGCTGACCTTCGTGCAGGTCCAGGGGGAGGCCGACGGCTACTGCGTGTCGGGTAAGGACCCGGTGACGTATCCGACGATGGTCATCGGGCTGCCGCACTCCGGGAAGCACCAGGTCGCCCTGAACGACGGGGTGTGGGCCGAGTGCGACAACAAGGTGACCGTCACCCCGGTCTCGGCGGTCAAGCCTTCCTGACCCCCCATCCCCACAAATCGAGCAGCCTGCACGACGATCGCAAGGCTATGACCTGCACGTTTACGAGGAACTGCACATAAGTGCAGGTCAGCGACTCAGCTCACCTTCGGTGCGCTGAGTCGCTGACCTGCGGTGATCAAACTCCGATGACACAAACTCGCGTCCGTCGAAGTCCGATGGCAAACGGTCAAGATCCAGTGGCACGGGACACCCTGGGAACACCTCGGGCGGGTACGGCTCGCCCCAACCTCGAACCGAGACCGCGGTGGCGAGTTACCTTTGAGCGCTCACCTGGGCAGGAGCAAGTACCCGGCCGGTCGCCACCGTCTCGGTTTCCGTCTCATTCACCGCCGTTCACGAACGTTCAGACGAGACCGGCGGCCCACTCCCGCACACGACCATCCGCCCATGAACCCAGGTGAACACCCCCGCACGCACCCCAACACCCCACCACCACAGTTGGAGGCGGGCCCGATGTCAGTCGTCGATCGAGGCGTCCCCCGGAGTGTGGACACGGGGGTTCATCCCGCGAGGGTCAGTCTATGCTCTGCCCGATGCTGCTGTTCGAACTCGACGGGTGAGAGGTAGCCGAGGCTGCCGTGGCGCCCGCGGGCGTTGTAGTACGTCAGCCACTGGA
>NZ_JBVHMR010000080.1:0-18423 GCF_055558375.1 Streptomyces sp. NPDC025793
GCCCGCGAGGAGGCCCGGACCCGCCGGCACATCGCCCGCGCCGCTCTCGACGAGCTCAAACTGCTGGGCGATCCGGAACAGCTCGCCGACCTGGGCACCGCCGCACAGGGCGCACTCAAACAGGCCCGTCGTCATCTGGAAGCCCGCATCCACCAGGTCGAAGACGCCCACTACAGCGACCCGGACGCCCGCCCCGCCGACGCCTACCGCGAGATACGCCGGACACTCATCGCCATCGAGGCGGCCGAACTCCAGCGCCTCTACGAAGCGAACAAGATCAGCCACGACACCCGGCGCCGGATCCAGTACGAACTCGACCTCGAAGAAGCCAGCCTCCGCCCCCGCGACTGACTGCCGGCTTCAGCAGCCTTCCTCATACGCCGGTGGGGAACCGGACAAGACCTCGGCGCTCGACACCGCGGATGTCTACTCCGGCGGGGAGTCGGAGGTGATCGTGGGGAAGGCGCTCAAGGGCCGCCGCGAAGAGATCGTGCCGGTCACCAAGTTCGGGCTGCCCATGGGAGATGACGCCAACCGGCGCGGCGGCTCGGCCCGCTGGATCCGGCGCGCTGTCGAGGACAGCCTGCGCCGACTGGACACCGACCTCTACCAGATGCACCGCCCGGACCCCGACACCGACATCGACGAAACCCTCGCCGCCCTGCCGGACCTGGTCCGTGCGGGGAAGGTCCGGGCCCTCGGCGGCTCCTTCCTCGCGCCCGAGGAAACCGTGGAGGCCCAGTGGACGGCCCAGCGCCGCGGCCACCACCGCTTGCGCACCGAGCAGTCCCCGTACTCCGTCCTCAGCCGCGGCATCGAGAGCCGCGTGCTGCCCACCGCCCAGCGGTACGGCATGGGAGTGCTCACCTTCGGCCCGCTCAACTCCGGCTGGCTCTCCGGCCGCACCGATCCCACCAGGGGGCACCGCAACGCAGGGGTCGGGGCGAAGATGTTCGACCTCTCCCAGCCCGGCGTGCAGGCCAAGGCAGACGCCGTCCAGAAGCTCACCGCACTGGAAGCAGTTCTGCCGGTCGGCCTCACGGGCGGTGGCCAGTGCCTCGCTGACGAAACACGGGGCGCCGCGGGAGCTTTTTGTCTTGCCGCCGCGCATCCGCACGGTGGCGATCACCGGCCGGGAGGTGGCTTGGCGGTCTTCGTGCCCGCCCGGGCCGGCGATTGCCCCTGGTACGGCCTCAGCCCAGCGGGTCGGTCGTGTCGCGGAGCATGGTGAGGACGGGGGTGTACATGCGCGTCTTGATGGTTCCGAGGCTGTCTCCGGCCTTGCTCGCGTGAGCCTGGGCGAGTTCGAGGGCCGCGGTGCGCAGGGCGCTCTCGTCCACGGCCTGATCGACGATTCCGGCGGTGGCCGCTTCCTGGGCGCCGAAACGACGGGCGGAGACCATGGCGTGCTGGGCCGTCTGCGGGGTCAGCCGGGACTGGACGAGGGCGGACATGCCCGGAGTGAAGGGGATGTTGATCTCTGCCTCGGGCAGGCACCAGAAGCCGCGGTCGGCGCGCATGAGGCGGAAGTCGTGGGTCAGGGAGAGCATCGCTCCGGCGGCGAACGTGTGTCCCTGCAGTGCGGCAACGCTGATCAGCGGGAGGGACAGGAACCTTGCGAACAGACCGTGGACGGACTTGACGTAGTCCACGCGCTCGTCGCTGTGTGCGGCGAGCCACTCGAGATCCAGACCGTTGGAGTAGAACTTCCCGGTCGCAGCGGTCACCAGGGCGCGGGGACCTTCCGACTTCTCCACCTCGTCGAGAGCTGCGTCGACCGAGGCGATCCAGTCGGGGTGGAAGCGGTTCTCCCCGTCACCGAGGTCGAGAACGAAGACGGCGTCGTGGCGGTCGAGCGTGGGCATGAGGGCTCCTTGGGACGTTTCGGTGGGGCAGGGCACATGGGTCGGGTGGGGTTGGGTTCTGCTGGGCCGCAGACCGGGGCCGCGGGCTGTCACCGTCCGGTGGACCGGGCCGGTGGGCGCTGGAGGAACGCGGTGATGCCTCCGGCATGCGTCTCTCCGCCGCCGGAGCGGGGGGTCAGCTGAGAAGTGTTCGCCGGGCCCGGTGACGCAGGGTGGCTGCGGCCAGCAGGGCCAGCGCCGAGGTCGCACCGGTAAGGAGGATGCCGGTGAGGGCCGGCCCTCCGGGGAGTGCGGACGCGTGGATCCAGCGGATGGTGAAGTTGGTGGATGCCGCCACCGGGAAGCTGAAGATCCACAGGCCCGGATGGAACGCGGGCTGGTGCATCTCGGGGAGAAGGAAGGCGACGAGGAGGACGGTGAAGAGCAGGGTTCCGGCGAAGCCGTAGCCGACGGCGTCGAAGGCGCCCTTGTGAGCGGCGGTCCAGGCGATTCCGCCCGTCGCCGGGGGGATCGTGAGGACGGTGAGGGCGGGGCGGGCGGGCCCGGGCAGGGGGCCACCGGTGACGAGGCTGCCGAGGATGACGGTGCCGAAGGCGAGCCAGTACAGCAGTCCCACCGCGAAGGCGGCGTCGGCGACACCGGGCAGCCTGAGCGTGGAGGCGACGGCGCTCGCCACGAAGGGTGCGGAGGAGAGGGGCAGCAGATAGCCCGGGTGCAGTGCGGTGGTGCTCAGGGCGCCCGTGAGCCAGTGGGCCAGAAGGCGTGCGGCGAGCAGGGCGGCCACGGTGAGGAATATCGCGTAGACCCAGCGTGCCCCCGTGGGCCCGAAACGGGAGAAGTGTCCCGCGATCAGCATGCCGATGATGGGGACGTACGCAAGGGCGAAGCCGTCGCCGGGATGACGCAGGTCGTGGCGCAGGTTGCGCCACCGGGTCCCGCCATGGCGCAGGTACTCGGCCAGCAGCACCAGCCAGATGAGACCGCTGACGGTGAACAGCGCGTCGCTGACCTGTAGAGCGGGCGGAAACGTGATTACGGCCGCCTGCCAGGCTCCGCCGAGGCCGGCGGTGCCGAGGGAGACGGACAGCAGCCTGATCCGTGCGGCACGGGTGGCGTGGGGACCGTAGGCGTCGGAGACGATGTCGGCGGCTGGACGCGCGGGCCCGCTGCCGCGCGGGGCCGTGCTGGTGTGCTCTGTCGTGTCGAGCATGTCGGTCATGGGGGAACCTCAAGGGGATTGCCAGGGCGCGGGCCGGGACTCGCCGGCCCGGCGGCGCGGGTCGTGGCGTGGTCAGGCATCCATGTTCAGGACGACGCGGAAGCGGGCCTTGCCCGCGAGCATCCGCTCGTAGGCGTCCATGGCCCGAGTGAAGGGCATGGTCTCGGTGGCGGGGCGGATGCCGTGGGCGAGGCTGAAGGCGAGGTTGTCCTCGTTCTGGATCGACGACCCGGTCAGGCTGCCGGCGATGCGGCGGGTGCCGAAGATCAGGTCGGCTGTGGCGACCGTCAGCGGATCGGGGGCGGCACCGACGACCACCAGCGTGCCGCCCGGGGCCAGCCCGCGGACCAGGGGGTTCATGGACGAACCGCTGGATGCCGTGGCGACGATGACCGACGCGCCGCCCAGGTCGGCCAGTACCGTGGCGGGGTCGGTGCCGGTGCTGTCGATGTACTCGTGGGCACCCAGCTGCCTGGCGAGCTTCTCCTTCTCCTGGCCGCGGGCGACGGCGGCGACCCGGTGTCCGAGGCTGCGGGCGTACTGCAGGGCCAGGTGACCCAGTCCGCCGATCCCCTGCACGGCTACCAGCGCGCCCGCGGGGGTGGGGGCTTGCTGGAGCGCGGTGAGGGTGGTCAGTCCGGCGCACAGCAGCGGGGCCGCCTCGACGGCGGGCATGCCGTCGGGGATGCGGACCAGTCCGCTCGCGCGGGCGTACGTCACCTCTGCGTATCCGCCGTCGACGGTCGTGCCGGTCTGTTCCTGGTTGCGGCAGTTGACGAAGTCGCCGCGGCGGCAGGGTTCGCACTCCCAGCAGTGCCCGTTCAGGAAGCCCACGCCGACGCGGTCGCCGGGCCTCCAGGCCGTGACGCCCGCGCCCACGGCATCGATCACGCCGACGATCTCGTGGCCGGGGACGATGGGGCGTGAGGGGTCGGGGCGCAGTCCTTCCACGGCCAGTACGTCGGAGTGGCAGACACCGCATGCCTCCACCCGGAGCCGGACGTGTCCGGGCTCCGGGTCGACCAGCTCTCGCTCGACGAGCCGGAGCTGGTGGACCCCGGTGGCCTCGAATGCTCGGTAGGCGGACATGACGTTTCTCCTCGGTACTGCCTCTGCCGACACAGGGAGGGCCGAGGCTGGGGGCGGGGACCGGCATCCAATATGACCGGTCGCTTCAATATGACCGGTCGCTTTAATATTAGTCAAGCAGGTCCGAGGGCATAGCCGGGCCACGATGTCGTCGTGGGCGGGAGTCACTCCCGCGGCCTGGGTTTGACCTGCGATAAGGCGACCGGACATATTGAACCCGAGGTGGTGGTGAGGATGGCACGCGCGTCCAAGCGCGAGGAGATCGCGCAGGCAGCCCTGGAGCAGTTCCGCACGCGGGGCTTCAACGCCACCGGCATCAGCGACATCACGTCGGCTGCCGGTGCTCCCAAGGGCTCGTTCTACAACCACTTCGCCAGCAAGGAGGAGAGCGCTCTTGAGGCGCTGAGCCGCTACGCCGCCGGGTTGAGGTTCGACCTGCTCGACACGCCCGGACATCCTGCGCTTCAGCGGCTTCGGGCGCACTTCGAGTTCCTGGGCGCGGACACGGTCGCCGGCGGCTTCGCCCGCGGATGCCTGGTGGGCAACCTGGGCGCCGAGGTGGCGGACCACTCCGCGGAGATCCGCTCCGCCGTCCAGGGCGGCTTCCAGCGGTGGGCCGCGCACATCCGGCGGGTGCTCACCGAAGCCCAGGAAGCAGGTGAGCTGGACGCCGCTCTCGACGTCGAGGAGGCCGCGTTGTTCATCCTCAGCGCCTGGGAGGGCACGC
Organism: Streptomyces sp. NPDC025793; assembly: GCF_055558375.1. Taxonomy (NCBI): domain Bacteria; kingdom Bacillati; phylum Actinomycetota; class Actinomycetes; order Kitasatosporales; family Streptomycetaceae; genus Streptomyces; species Streptomyces sp. NPDC025793. The sequence continues at coordinate 4,901 of NZ_JBVHMR010000080.1, forward strand.
TGATCGCGGCCCGGGCCGACAAGACCTCCGCTCCCTTCGACGCCTTCTTCCGCATGGTCTTCGGCGTCCTCCTTCGCTGATCGCGGCCGGCCGCCCAGCACACGACTCGTCGCCGCAGCGGCCTATGGGCGCTGTGGGGGGAGGCATTGCTCGGTCCAGACCGTCTTCGCGTCGTTGGTGTAGCGGACGCCCCAGTTGTGTGCGAGCTGGGCGCAGATGAACAGGCCGCGGCCGCCCTCGTCGACCGACCGTGCGTGGCGCAGCCGCGGGGCAGAGGTGCCGCGGTCCTGGACCTCGCAGGTGAGGGTGCGGTCGTGGATGAGACGCAGCCGTACGGGTGGGGCGCCGTACCGCAGGGCGTTGGTGACCAGCTCGCTGACGATTTCCTGCGTGTCGTAGGCGGTGTCCTCGTCCAGGCTCCAGGCCGCGAGCTGCTGCCGGGCGTGCCGCCGCGCGAGGGCCGGGGCGGTGGGCTCTTCGTCCAGCGCCCAGGTGGCTACGCGGTCGGCGGGGAAGGGATGGGCGCGGGCGAGAAGCAGAATGGCGTCGCCGGGCAGGGCGTCGGCGCGCAGCCGGTACAGGACGTCGTCGCACAGGTCCTGGAGGGGCCGATCGGTGTCGGCGAGCATGCGCCGGAGCGACTGCGGGTCGCTTGTGCCGTCCTCGCCCCGTTCGGCGGACAGGAGCGAGGTCGTGTAGAGGGCGAGGACGTCTCCGTCGGCCAGGGCGACGGTGGTGGTGGCGTACGGGGGCCCTTCTCCGACACCGAGGGCACCACCGGTGGCCGGCTCCACCACTTGAGTGCTGGGACCGGGGCCGACGATGACGGGCGGCGGGTGTCCGGCGGAGGCGATGGCGCACGTGTGAGTGAACGGGTCGTAGAGCACACACAGGCAGGTCGCGCTGAGGGGCTGCGTGCGCAGGGGATCGCCGCGTGGCAGCGCCCTGCGCTCGCGCACGAGACGTGCCGACCACGTGATGCGGGCCGAACCGAGGAGCGTGCCCCAGCACACGCACACCGTCTCGGTGCTGCCCCTGCACGATGCACCGGGGGCGGTGGTCGTGGCACACGACGTGACCGGTCAGGAGAAGGCACACCGTGCGGTCCAGGCCCTGTATGCCGTCCGGGAGCGGGTGGGACAAACCCTGGATGTGGTGGCCACCTGCCAGGCACTGGTCGACGCGCTGGTTCCTGGGTTCGCCGACATCGCCGTGGTGGAAGTGGTGGAGCCTGTGGTGCGGGGAGAGGAACCACCACTGAGCCCTCTGGGACGGGATGTGCCGCTACGCCGGGCCGCCTTCGGGAACAGCGGCGGTGATCAGCAGGCCCGGGCGCATCCGGTGGGAGACGTCCGCGCTCTGCCGTTCCCGACCCCTTATGCCCAAGCCCTGGCCGACCTCAAGCCCCGCAGGATCGCCCTGGGCCCCGACACGCCCTGGCTGGCGGCCGATCCGGCGCGGGCCGAAGCGATTCGCGCATCCGGCGCACGTGCCCTGCTCGTCGCGCCCCTGACACTGCGCGGAAAGGTACTCGGATTGGTGAGTCTCTATCGCGACCAGCGATCCGACGGTTTCGACGAGAAAGAACTCGCCCTCACCCTGGAACTGGCCACGCACACCGCCCTGGGCATCGACAACGCCCGCCGCTACACCCGCGAGCACACCATCGCCGCGGCACTGCAGCGCCATCTGCTGCCCCCGGCACCTCCCTCGCAGACCGCGATCGAGACCGCCGGCCTGTACGTGGCCGACGACCGGGGGGCGGGCGGCTGGTCCAACGCCTGCGCCCTGCCCGGCGCCCGAACGGCCCTGGTGGTCGGGGAAGTCGCCGGCCACGGCATCCACACCGCCGTCACCATGGGGCAGCTGCGGACCGCCATGGCCTCGCTCGCCGCACTGGACCTCGAACCCGACGAACTCCTCGCCCGGCTCGACGACGCCACTCTGGGTGCCGACGTCACTGGTTTCAGCCACAGCGAGAACAAGCGGGAGGACGCCGAGCGGCTCGGCGCGGACCACTTCCACTCCACCGACGACGAGAGCGTCTTCCAGCCGCCGGGGGCACGTTCGATCTGGTCGTGAGCACTGTCTCGGCCGACCTGCCGCTGGGGTCCTACCTGACCATGCCGAGGCTCGGCGGTTGGTCGGTTCCATGATGGGCGGCAGCCGGGAGGCCCGGGAGATGCTCGACTTCTGCGCGGCCCACGCGCTCGACTCAGGCATCGTGTTGGTCGGCGCAGCGGAGATCAGCGAGGCCTTTAACAGGGTGGTGGAGAACGATGTCCGCTACCGCTTCGTGATCGACGCCTCGACCGTCTGAGGCGGCTTCAGGTTGTACGGCGTGGGGCGAGCGTGCCGTCCGCGGGCCGCACCAGCTCGGCGTGCCGTATCGGTGGGCAGCGGCGGGTCCTGTTCGGAGCCCGCCGCTGCGCCGTGCCCGGCGTGAGGGCCACTCCCGTCCGCGCCCTGTCCCGTGACGCCGGTTCACGGTGTGGGCAGAGCTACGCCGTGCGTGCGGTGAGGGATTTGGGGGACAGGTCGGGTGGAAGCAGGGGAGGTGTTGTCACAGGCAGCCGGTCCGCCGTCGTGATCCGGCCGTGGCGCCGCCGACGGCCCGCCTGGCAGCCCTTCACCGCGCCGTCAGCCCATGCTCTTGGCGCCGTCCAGGGACTCGCGGATGATGTCGGCGTGGCCGGCGTGCTGAGCGGTCTCGGCGATGATGTGCATCAGCACCCGGCGGGCCGACCACTGCGCGCCGGGCTCGAACCACGGGGCTTTCGGCAACGGCTGCGCGGTCTCCAGATCGGGCAGAGTGGCGACCAGGTCGTCTGTCCGGCGGGCCACTTCGGCGTAGTCGGCCAGCACACCAGCCAGCGTCTCACCGGGCAGCAGCCGGAACTCGTCGGCCCGCCGGGCCCAGTCGGCCTCGGTCATGGCCGTGAAGTCTCCCAGCGCCGAAGGGCCGTTGAGGATGAACTCCCCCCAGTTCCGCTCGACCGCCGCGACGTGCTTGATCAAGCCGCCCAGGCAGAGCTCGCTGGCGGTGGTCCGCAGCCCGGCCTGCTCATCGGTGAGGTCACGGGTGGTGAAGCGCAGGTAGTGCCGGTGTTTGGCCAGCATCTCCAGCAATTCGGCGCGCTCACCGGTGACGGCCGGCTCCCCAGCCAGGTCGCGGGTGGTCAGCTCGTTGGAGGTCATGGTCTCCGCCTTCCGGTGTTCCTGTTCCGTCGGTCAAGGCCCACAGTAGGAGCCATTGCGGTCAACTGCTGTCCTAAATTGCCAGAGCTTGTCCGGTCGATCATGGTGGGCTCGGCCGGTGAAGGGAGCCGACGCGCTGCCGCGTAAGCTCCGCGAATATCCGCCGTCGCTGGTCTGCTCGGGGCACGCCTTGTCGCTGGGTTGGGGTGGCCGTGACGGCACCGGCCCCGGCTCCTGCCAATGCCCGGAGAGCCGACGGAACTCAGCCCGCGCCACTGGGTGTTCACCGGTGGCACAGCGACGGCCGTGCCGGTCGGTGGGAGGCTCCTTCGCCTCTCGCTCGGGGTCGCCCCGCTTTTTGGCGTGGCCTACTGACTTACTCCTGCCCAGCGCGCGGCAGGACGCCGTTCGCTGAAGGCTGGATCCCATGCACAAGCTCTCTCTCGACGCTCAGGCCCGCGAACACCTGGAGTGCGCTGCCGCCGGCTCCGCGGGCCGCAGCGCCGTGAGCGTCTACGGCGGCCTCGAACACAACCTGCGTCAGACCCTCCTTGCCCAGACCGCCGGAACATCACTGGAGCGTACGGTCGACCGGGCCACCGCCCGGCACCGCGACCGGGCGCGTACGGCGCACGCGCTGCACCGCTGGGGAGTACGGCCGCGGTGCCCGGTCACCGGTGGCGACGACGTCCCGATCGGCTTCTACGCCGGATGATCCTCCGTCGACACCAACGCCACGATCGCCGTCCCTTTCTCCCGCGGCCATGAGGGCGTCGGCACACGGGCCCTGCTGGACTGCGGTCGGGCGCCGGGAGCGAGGTCGAGACGCGAGTTGCACAGGGAACGTCCGGCAGCGCAGCTCGCTCACCAGCCAGGCTCGCTGTTGCCTGAGTGCACCGACCGCCGAGTCAACACGCACGCACGGCACCTGTGCGTCGCCTTGGACACCTGCACGGACCCCGACCGTCGACTCAGCCCCGCCCCGCCTATCCCGGCACCAGCGGCCTCCTCACTTCGTGGCGGCAGGAAAAGACAGCCCCGGAGATCCCGCTCGCCCGGGATGTCACCCTGTCGCGACCCGGGTGCCTTACGTGTGCCGGGCGGCGTCAGTGACGTAGTTCCCCGGTGTCCACACGGTCCGGCTCTGCTGCCCGCTCTCCCCACTGCGCAGTGGGGCGCGGTTCACTCGGTGGTAAGCCTGCTGTGGCCATCTCCGCGCGCGCCCGCGCCGCGAGGCCTTCTGCGCCGCACCGATCCGCCACATCAGCACCCTCGAAGAGGAGTTCCGCCGACCGCTGGGCACGGCCGCAGCGTCTGAGGCCGATGGCGAAGTCAACCAGTGCCTCGGCGTACAGGTACTGGTTCGGGGACGTGCCGAGCGTCTCCACCGCGCGCCCCAGCAGCGCGAGGGCGTCCCCGTCCTCGGACACCGCAGCGCTGAAGCGCAAAGCCTCACCTTTGGCGGTGGGCGTGCCGTAACGCTCCGCTCGGCGCAGTGTCTGCGCTGCGAGAGCGCGGGCGCTCGCGGGGTCGTCCGGGGCGAGGGCGAGGGCGAGGTGTCCCGCCCAGGGACACCAGGTCGGATTGAGTATGCCTTTGGCCTCCAGCCGTTCCCCAGCGGCGGTGAGTTGGGCGATGGCTTCCTCACGAAGGCCACGGGCGAGCAGCAGGCGCCCGTACAGCGCCTGGGGGTCCGGGAAGACCACCGCGTTGGGGTAAGGGGGTGCGAAGTCGTGCATCTCGGCGACGCTCAGCGCTTCCTCGCCGTGGCCGCGGGCCAGCAGGACGTCGAGCAGCAGACCGACCGCGTACCACTTGGCGGGCAACCTGGGTCCGACGCGGTCGGCCAGTCGGACCGCCTCACGCGCGCAGCGCTCGGCCTCGGCGAGCATTCCGCGCCGAAAGTGGACCAGGCCGAGGAGGTTGAAGCCGAAGGAGAGGTGAGCTCCGCTCCATCCGACCTGCTGACACTCGGCGATGGCGGAGCTGAACAGCTCCTCCGCACGGTCGCACTGGTCGGCGTACATGTATCCGAGCGCGGTGATGCTGGGCAGTTCGAAGCCCCAGTCGGGGTCGGTGTAGCTGAGCCCCACGGCGCGTGTGGCGACGGCCAGCGCGCGCTCGGCCGGCTCACCGCGCAGCGTGGCGTCCCAGGTACGCAGGCACAACAAGGCCTTCTCTCCGACGTTCTGCCCGGACAGATGCTCGGCGAGCCGCGCGAGTCGACGGGAACGGACAGGCGCCTGTACCTCCTGTGCGTCGAAGACCCGCCACAGGTGGTGCGCGGCCTGCAGGCGCAGCCGCGCCCCGTACGACCGTGTGTGGGCGGCCTCGGCCCCCACCACGGCGGCTGCCTCGCCGAGCTGGTCGTTGTGGGCGAGGGCCTGGGCCAATCGGAACGTGGCGTCCTCTCTGAGCGCGGGGTCGAGGTCGGGAAGCTCCAAGGCCGCAGAGAGGTGGTTGACCGTGGTCGCCGGGGACGTGAGCAGAGCAGAGCAGCCGAGCTCGTAGAGCACCGCCGCGCGCTCCTCGGCCGGGGGCGGTTCGCGCAGCGCACGCTCCAGGCAGCGATGAGCGGCGTCCGGGGCGCCTTGGCGAAGGTTCTCCCGCGCGGCCGCGCGCAGTTGCTCGACGGTCTGTGGGTCGTTGCCCGGATGGGTCTCCAGCAGGTGCCGGGCGGCGACGGTGATGTTCAAGCCCGCGTCGATCACCGCACAGGCGGCCTGCCCGTGTATGGCGGTGCGCATCGCCGAAGGGATGGCCCGGTACACGGCAGTGGCGATGAGGGGGTGGACGAACTCGAGCGTCCTGGTGCCGGTCAGGATACGAGCGACGCGCAGCGTGTCCGTGGCGTCCTGCGCCTCGGCCGGTGGCAGCCCGGCCACCGAAGCCACCAGTTCGGGGGAGATCTCGGTACCGAGTACCGCCGCCGCCCAGGCAAGCCGTACGGCCCGGTTGCCGAGCTTCTCCAGTCGCTTGACCAGTCCGGTGCCGCGGGAGGACGCACCAAGGACTCGCAGCAGAGGGGCCGACTCCTCGGAGGGGGTGAGGCCTCGGTCCTGGACCTTGGCGACGAGTTCGACGGTCTCGTAGGGGTTACCGCCGGTGACGGCCCAGCACTCGCGGCAGAACGGATCGTCCGCCTCCGGCCCGAGTGCGCCGCGCACCAGTTTCGCGACCGACTCCGGGCTGAGAGCCCGCACGGTGATCGGATGCGAGCCGCGGCCGCCGACCAGTTCACGGAACGCCTCGGCCTCGGCGGGCAGTTCGTCCGGGCGGTACCCCAGGACGATCAGGACGGGAAGTTCCTGCACTCGCACGGCGAACGTGGCCAGCCAGGTGAGGGACTCCGCATCACCCCAGTGGGCATCGTCGACGACCATGACGATCGGCGCCCTGCGCACGGCGAGTTGGGTGAGCACCCAGTCCAGCCCGTCCCGGACGCCCTGTGGATCCGGCACGGCGCTACCGGCCTGCTGCGCGAAGAGGCCGACGGCCGGCCCCGCGATCTCGTACCAGCCCCCGAAGATCTCGCGACGCTCGGCCTCGGGGCAGGACGCCAGGACAGGCTGCAACAACTGCCGGACGACGTGGAAGGGAACCGTAAGCTCCTGCTCGCTGCCGCGCGCGGACAGGACCGTGCACCCGTGGGCGGCGGCCATGCCTCGGATCTCCGCCAGCAAAGTCGTCTTGCCCAGCCCTGCGGCACCGCTCAAGAACAGTAGCCCGCCACCTGAACCACCGCCGTCCGCCGAGCGGGTGCACAGCCCTTCAACTGCCGCCTGTGCGGCGGCCACTTCATCGTCACGCTCGTACAGGGGCGTTCCCGCCCGGCTGGGGCCTGCCGAACCCACTCGCCTCTTGCTGCGCTCCTGCTCCGGCACGCTATTCCCCTCGCTCCCCAGCCTGTTGGCCAGCCTAGCGAAGTGGGGCGCTGCGTGGCCGAAATGTGCAGGAATCGTGTTGATGGCCTTCCCGGCGGGGAGGAGAAGTGGTATGCCGTGTGCGCCGCCGCAGGGGGGTACCGGTCGAGTCGCAATCCCGACGCGCCGCCTACTCGGTGACCACGCAAGTCTGCGGCAGGACGGGACGGTTCGGGTCTTCGGACGCGCGGACAAGCCGCCGATGCGACGTGCTCGGGCCTGCGCTCGTAGCGGCGATGACGGCGCCGGCGTCCGATGAGCCGGGCGATGGCGCGTTCGACGCCCCAGCGATGAAGACCCCGGTGCGTCTGACGGGAACTTTCACCGCCTCTCCTCCGTTCGCCCGCGACTCCCCAGGCATAGTGGGGTGTCGCACGTGAGAGGCCTCCAAAACCATGGGTCCTTCCTCTCGTGCGCGCAGCGCGCGTGATCGCGCTCAGTATCGGCGTGCGTGGACACGGCCGAGCAAGTACACGTTCCAACGGGGGATACCGCACCATGCGTTCCATATCTGTGCCCTTCGCGCGTCGACGCGGACGGCAGCGCACCGTTCTCGCCACCACCGGGCTCGCCGCGGCCCTCGCGCTCACCGCGACCGCCTGCGGCGGCTCCGGTTCGCATACGGCGAACGGCGCCGCAGGTGCCACCGCTTCCCAGTCGGCCGGCGGCGCCGACGGCACGGTCCAGGTTCCGGCCGGCCTCGCGAACAAGCTGAAGGAGCACGGGATCGACGTCTCCCAGTGGGAGAACGGCGGCTGGAAGAACTGGGACAAGTCCAAGTGGCTCAGGGACGCCAAGGACTTCGTCAACCCGGTGATCAAGGGACTGTGGAAGCCGGATCGGATGCAGTCGGCGCAGGAGGCCAACAAGACGGTCTCCACCCAGGACGCCTCCGCCGGGCAGGGCACGAGCGATCAGCCCCCGCAGCCCGTGCAGGCTCTGCCCGAGAAGACCCCCTACCACCAGTACTCCGCCCCGGTCGGCAAGGTCTTCTTCGACTCGCCCCGTGGCCCGATGGTCTGCTCCGGCACGGTCATCAAGGACGTCAACCACCCCGGCAGGTCCAACCTCGTGTGGACCGCCGGCCACTGTGTGCACGCCGGGCGCGACGGCGGCTGGTACCGCAACATCGCCTTCGTGCCGTCGTACAACGACGACGGCGACTCCGCGGCACAGATGCGCACCGCCGGCGGCGCCGAGGCCGCTCCGTACGGCACCTGGTGGGCGGACTGGGTCTCGACCTCGAACGAATGGATCCAGCGAGGCGCCGAGGTGGGCAACGACGGGTCCCCGTACGACTACTCCATCCTGCACGTGAAGCCGGAGAACGGCAGCGGCAAGTCGCTGGAGGAGACCGTCGGCGCGGCGCTCGACGTGGACTTCTCCGCGCCCTCGGCGAACCAGGTCGCAGAGATGGGCGCCTGGGGGTACCCGGCGGCACCGCCGTACAACGGCCTGAAGATGTTCAAGTGCCTCGATCGGCCCGGCCGGCTCTCCATGGGCCCGGCGCTGCCGGACATGTACCGCATCGGCTGCACCATGACCGGCGGTTCGTCGGGCGGTGGCTGGTTCCGGGTGGTGAACGGCAAGACCGTGCTGGTGTCGAACACCTCGATCGGCCCGGCGGACCACTCCTGGCTCGCGGGCCCGCCGCTGGGCCAGGAGGCGCAGGCGGTGTACGAGAGCATGAGCCGGAAGTACGGCGGACAGTGACGCACGCGTGACGAAGGGCCGCTCCTGTCGACAGGGGGCGGCCCTTCGCGTTGGCCGTCGGAGCCCGTGTGGGCCCGCCGGGTCTGTGCAGGCCGTTGGTGTCCGTCAGTGTCCGCCGGAGTGTCGGGGCGCGGCCCCCGACCACTGCCGGGGCGTGCCACAAGGCCGGCCCTGGATCACAGAGATCCCACAAGAACCGCCCCTACGGTGCCTCGGCGGAAGTCGGCAACGAGGGGGGAACACCATGGATCGCTCACGTCATCTGGGCGGACGCTACCGTCTGGAAGAGGTCCTGGGGCACGGAGGGATGGCCGAAGTATGGCTGGCATACGATGTGTTGCTGTTCCGCCAGGTCGCCGTGAAGACACTCCGGCCGGAACTGGCGGCCGATGCCGAACACTGGGCGCGTTTTCGCCGTGAGGTCGTCTCGGCGGCCCTGTTGGGCCACCCGTCCGTCGTCGCCGTGTACGACGCGGGCGAGGACACGATCGACGGTCACCTCGTCCCGTACCTCGTGATGGAGTACGTCAAGGGTGCCACGCTGCTCCAACTCGTGCGCGAGGCACCGAGTGTCGGGCCCGAGTACGCGCTGGAACTCACCGCCGGCGTGCTGGAGGCGCTCGATCATGCCCACCGTCACGGCATCGTCCACCGGGACATCAAACCGGCGAACGTCATGCTCGGCGACGAGGGCACCGTGAAGGTGACGGATTTCGGTATCGCCCGCTCGGTGGATCGGGCGGGTACGACCCTCACCCGTACGTCGGTGGTGGTGGGCACGGCCGAGTATCTCTCGCCGGAGCAGGCCCGGGGCGAGCAGGTGGACGCCCGTACCGACCTGTACTCGACCGGCTGCCTGTTGTACGAACTGCTCACCCGCCGGCCTCCGTTCACCGGTGACAGCCCGCTGGCGGTGGCCATGAAGCACCTCTCGGAACCGCCGGTGCCTCCCTCCGTCCACGTCCCGCAGTTGCCCGCCGCCTACGACACCCTGGTGCTGCGCGCGCTGGCCAAGGACCGTGCGGACCGGTACCAGACCGCCGAAGAGATGCGCGACGCCATCGGGAAGGTACTCACAGAACGTGCCACGCCGGTCACCTCGGCTCGGCCGGCTCCGCCCGCTCCGCCTGCGACGCTTCGGCACACCCAGCCACAGTCGCCCCGGGATCCCCGGAAGGATCGCCCCGTGCGCCGACTGCGCATCCGCCGGCCACTCCAGGCGATGGCGGTGCTGGTGGGGGCCGCCGTGTGCACCTACGTGATCATCGGATCCCAGGCCCCTGCTCGTCCCCGGATCGCGGCACCCTCGCTGATCGGTGACACGATGGCCGAAGCCCGATCGAGCGCCCAGGCAGCCGGCGTACGCGTCCAGCCCGTCCGACACCGAGCGTGCCCCCACCCCGGCACGCCCGTCGGCCGAGTATGTGAACAGACACCCTCGCCCGGCGGCCAGGTCTCACGTCACGCCATCCTGCGGATCACCCTGTCTCCCGGCACACCTCATCAGCGGTAGACCTGTCTTGCGCGACCGAATACGACCGAACGCGACCGACCTCGGGGCCATCGCGCGGTACGGAGAGCGGGGGCGCGGTGGATGTGAGGGACCGCTGGGATCGTGCGGCGGCCCAAGTGCCCGGGGAACGGGACCACTTGGCGGCGAGGCGTGGACGCTGATGCCGATGGGCGCGAAGTCCGGTCGCCGGCCGGCAGGGGTGCGGCGGCGGCTCACCCCCGTGCGTCAGACCGGGGATGAGCCTGAGGCACGGGGGCGCGGGGGTCCGGGGATCCGGCCCGGGAAGCCCACTCAGCCGACGCGGCGCGAGCGGCGCAGGAGGCGGAGGCCGAAGCAGGTGCCGAGCAAGGCGGCGACAGCCGCAGTGGCGGTGCCAGCGGTGACGGCTGCTCCAGCGGTCGCCGTGGGGGCGGGGGACACACGCGGGGGCGCGGCCGTACCGCCGTAGCCGCCGCCCTTGCCCGCCCGGTCGTAGGCGGACCCCGGGAGCTTGTCGGCGTATTTCGCGTGGACCCGGTGCTGGTAGGCGGCGAGTGTCATGCCGCCGTTGCCCACGGCGCGCCGTGCGTCGGGGTCGAGCGGCAGCACACGGCCGTCGCGCACCATGTACCACGCGTCGATCTGCGGTTCCTCGAAGACGGTTCCGAGACCGTGCGCCTCGCTGACGTAGTCGGTCTCGTCGCCCCCGGTCGCGATGTTGACGACCTTCCAGCCCTTCGCCGTCCGTGCGGTCCACACCGAGGCGACCTGGCCGTCCGCGGAGACCGCCTTGCTCGCGACGAACTGCCGGTCGGCCACGGGGGCGCCCGGGCGCCCCGCGACGAACCCCGGGTCGAGGAAGGAGACGGTGACCGACGGCCCGACGAGGTGCGGCCGGGCCGCGCGCTGTGCGATCGCGCCGTCGCGGGCGAAGAAGCGAGAGAGGGTGAGGAGGGTGGCCGGGGCCGACGCCGCATCACGTGCCTGAGCGGTGTCGGCGGCGGTGAAGGGCGCGGGGAGGGTGCCGGTGGTCGCCGCGTGGGCGGTGGCGGGGGCGAGAGCGCCGAGGGCAGCGGTGACGGCGAGCGCCATGACCGCCACGCTCTTGCGGACGGGCTTACGGCCGGCGGGCGCGTGCCGGTTCGGCGTGCGGTGCATCGACGACCTCGGGGTTGGTGACGTCTGGGCCGGTGACGTGCGGATCGGGGTCATCGGGGTCACGCTCCGATCCCGTAGAGCGAGTGGGTCCACGTGAACGTGTTGTTGCTCACGTAGTAGTCGTAATCCCCCCAGTTGTAACGGTAGTTGGAGGGCCACGGGTCGCCCCAGTAGACCTGGTTGGTGGAGGTGTCGTAGCCGTACAGCACATGCATGTGCCCGCCCCCGGAGTTCCACTCGATGCGCGTCTCGACCGGGCGATCGGCGCTGATCTCCGTCTGCACGGTGCTGTAGCGCAGGTATCCGCTCACGTACCTGCCCGGGTTGATCCCCATCCAGTCGAGGGCGTTCTGCACGTCGTCCAACGCCGCCTGCCAGTTGCCGCAGGCGCTGCCCTGGGGCCGGTTGAAGGCGGCGTCACAGAACTGGTTCTGGGTGTAGTTGCGCCCGAACCACGAGGCGATGGTGTCGCCGCTCGCCGCCCAGCACCAGTTGCTGTTCTCCTGGGCCTGCATGGTGATGTTGAGCCGCTTGGCGGCGGGAACGGCGGGGTGAGCCGCGGCCCGAGGAGCGGCGTGCGGGGCGGAGTCGGAGGCGGAGTGCGGGGCGGCGTGAGCGGTTGCCGCGGGCACGAGGACGGCCGCCAGGAAGGCGACGGCCGCGAGGGCCGTTGACGCCGGCCGTCTACGACTTCGGGTGGTGATGGACATGGCGTTCCTCCCAGTCAGGGTGGGGGTGGAGGAGCGCGTCCGGACGCTGCGACAGCAGCATCGATCTCTTGTCGGGTTTCGGTCAATGACGTTATCCACAGGGCTGGCGGCGAAGTGAACACCACCCGTACGGTTGTGAACGCCACAGCAGGTACCAGCAGGTGGCAGCGCACGTCACGCCCTGTTCCAGGACGGGGAAGTGAACGTTCATAGGTAAACGATCCGAGGGGGGTGGGGGGAGGGGAGAGGCCCAAGTGACAGCACACAGCACCGATCGCCGCACCACCCCACGCTCCGCCGGTCCGGCCCCCGGCTCGTCCCGCCGCCCCACACCCGAGGCCGAACTCGCCGAAGTCCTGCGCACCGGCCCGTTCTCCGCCGCGCTGCGGGCCGCGCTCGCCGCGCGCGGGCTGGCTCTGCATCGTGTGCAGCACCGGCTCGCCCAGCGCGGCATACGTGTCGGTGTGACCAGCCTCAGTTACTGGCAGCGCGGGGTCCGGCGGCCCGAGCGGCCCGAGTCGCTTCGCGCCGTCACCGCGCTTGAAGAGGTCCTGGACCTTCCGCCGCAGGCCCTCACCCGTCTGATAGGCCCACGTGCCACCAGCGGCCGTCCCCCGGCCCGCCCGTATCGCACCCTGCTCGAACCGGCCGCCGCGCTCGAATCGCTGCTGGCGAGTCTGGCGGCACCGGCGGACGGCGGGCTGCACACCGTCATCCACTACGAGCACGTTCACATCGGTGCCCATCGAGAGCTCACCGCCCGCGACTCCCGACACGTCGTACGGGCCCACCGCGATGGCGTCGACCGCTATGTCGCCATCCATCACGGCGACCCTGGCTGCGACACGGAACGAGTACGGGTACGAGGTCTCGGCAACTGCCGGGTCGGGCGGATCCGACGTCACGGTGCTTCGGGAGTGATCGTCGTAGAACTGCTCTTCGACGGGCGGCTGAGAGCCGGCGAGACCGCCGTCCTGGGGTACCGCTTCGAGGACGGAACCGGCGCGCCCAGCGATGAGTACGTTCGCGGTTTCACCTATGGTGGCGGCCAGTACGTCCTCCAGGTCGGCTTCGACCGCACCGCCCTGCCCGTCCACTGCCGCCGCTTCTCCCGCCCCTCCGCGACCGCCCCTCGCGAGGCGTTCGCCGATCTGACACTGAACGCCCATGGCTCCGTCCACCTCGTGGAGCAGCAGATACGGCCGGGCGTCCTCGGCATCACGTGGGAATGGGACTAGGCCGTTTCTGATGGCTCTTGGACGATGTCTCGGAGCCAGATGACGATCGCTGTGATGGCCAGGGTGCCGTTGAAGATGTAGTCGCGTTTGT
>NZ_JBVHMR010000081.1:0-18366 GCF_055558375.1 Streptomyces sp. NPDC025793
GACCACCCGGGCGATCCGCGATGAACCCGAACGAGCACTCCCCATCCTGGGCATCACCAACTACCCGGACACCTACGGAACTTGATCAAGCCCTGCGTGCTGGGGCCTGGTGCTGTAGGCAGTTCCATGAATGAGAAGAGGCAGATGGGTGACGTCGGGTGCGGTATTGGGTCGGGGGCCAGGGATGGGTCTGGAGAAACCGGCGGTTCACCCGCCGGGACGAGCTGGCGGTGTCCCGATGGCTGCCGCAGAACACGATGGCGACAGAGCGTCCCGACTGTGCAAACCGGAGAGCCACGATGACCCAGTCGATCCCCACAGCCGGTCGTCCGGCCGTGACTGGCAAAGTCCCCGACGATCTGCTGCGGGTGAACGACCTGGATCCCCAGACGCTGGCGGAGCTGCTGGACCTGGCGCACGGCATGAAGCAGGAGCCGCTGGGGTGGCAGCGCGATCTGCGCGGGGGTGCCATCGGATGCGTCTTCGAGAAGCCGTCCACACGAACCCGCGTGTCCCTGGCCACAGCCGCTCACCGCCTCGGCATGGCGGCCATCGTGCTGAACCACGAGGAAACACAGCTCAGCCACGGCGAGACCGCTACCGACACGGCCCGTGTCCTGTCGTCCTACCTCGACGCACTCACCGTGCGCACCCTCGACCACACCACGGTCGAGCAGATGGCCGCCGCTTCGACGGTGCCGGTCATCAACGCCTTGACCAACACCCACCATCCCTGCCAGTCCCTGGCCGACCTCCTCGCGCTGCGCGAACACTTCGGCACCCTGGCCGGGATGGCCGCCGCCTTCATCGGGGACGGTACAAGCAATACGTGCAATTCCTTCCTCGCAGCGTGCGCGGCGTGCGGCATGCACCTCACCATTGCCACCCCGCCCGGCTACGAGACGGACGAGGACCACCTCAACGAGGCCCGTGAACTGATGGCGCACACAGGTGGCTCCGTATCGCTCACCAGCGACCCGGTCGAGGCTGTCGGCTCCGCGCAGGCCGTCTACGCCGAGGTGTGGGTGCCCATGGACAAACGCCACGAACACGAAACACGAACCGAGGAGCTGGCCGCCTACCGGGTCGACGATGCCCTGCTCGCCCATGCTCCTCGTGAGGCGGTGGCGATGCACTGCCTGCCTGCCGTGCGCGGACAGGAGATCTCCTCAGAGGTGCTCGACGGACCCCGATCCCTGGCCTGGCGACAGGCGGAGAACCGGCTCCCCACGGCCCAGGCCGTGCTCCACACCCTCATCACCACAGCCCGCCGGCACACCACCTGACCGCGGAACTGGCCACGGACACGCCCACCGCCCTGACGTCATCCAGATACTGCCCGGCTTCGTCCGCGCAGACCGGCTCCAATCCTCGGCCGGCGTCATGAACCGGCTGTGGGTCGCGGAGCGGCTCATCCGTATCCAGTTCCCACTGCCTGTACACGATGGGGCACGCGCGTACTTCCTCAACCTCGACCAGACCATGTGAGAGGGCGTGCCTGGGGGCGCGAGGGTACGGGACTACCTGGAGGACAACCGACTGGCGCTTCTCGACGCGGCCAGACCGGCCATGGAGTACCCCGAGGTCAGGCCGAGCCCAGCCCGTCGTGCCGCCGTAGAGCCGTGCATCCCCGACGCGAGATCGTCGGCCCGACACACAAGGCGAAGGCGTGTCCGGAAGTGCGTTCGGGTAGCGCCGAATCCCCAGGACCTCATCGACCGCGTCCTGAGGAGACCACGTGGTCACGGTTGTGCCGAGCAGCCGCCACGCACGGCATCCAGCCCGACCAGGTGCTCGAGCACTTCGACGTCACCGGCTCCCGCACCCGGCACGAGAGCGCCACGTTGCGGGCCGTTGCGCAACTCCCGCCCGACGGGACCCGACAACCGATGCTGACGAGAGTGAGCGGGGCCGGCCCGGCGGTGCCGTTCGCCCCGCGCCCATTTCCGCGCCGGGCGAACGGCGCGTCCAGCCGGATCACGGCCCCTCTTCAAAGATCTCCACCGGACTTCTCCGTGACCCGCGTCAAAGGTTGCTCACCAAATCGCCAGCCGTCAGCCCGCCAAGCCCTGCGTCCCGTGTCCGAGAATCAGCGTGCCGGAAGCCGGATCTCGCGTGGACGACCTTGTGCGGGCGCAGTCGGCGGCCGTGCTCGGCGATGCTTGGCGCAATAGGCCATGGCCCGATCGCTCCGGTTTCGCAGGTGCACAAGTGGTCCAGGATCAGACCGACTTGCACTCATGGCTGTGCCTCTCGTGATTGCTTCGCCTGAGCGCCCGATCGGGGGCCGAGCCCATGAGCGCGCCGGTAACAACGAAGACCAGGAGCGTTGCTGTGTCCAAGAGCCGTGATCTCGGGTCGGTGGCGGTGCTGGGCGGCGGCGTCGCAGGGCTGACCGCGGCGCATGAACTCGCCGAACGCGGATACCGCGTCACGGTTTACGAACGCAACGACACACTTGGTGGCAAGGCCCGCAGCATGGACGTCCCGAGCACCGGCAGCGACGGGCGTCTGCCGCTGCCCGGCGAGCACGGCTTCCGCTTCTTCCCGGGGTTCTATCGCAATCTGCCGGACACGCTGCGCCGAATCCCGTATCCGAGCAAGTCGGGCAGCGTTCACGGAAATCTGGTGAACGCCCCCGAGTGCCTCGTGGCCCGCGCAGGCGGCCGTCCGAACTTGCGGTTTCCGGTCCGTACGCTGCTGTCGATACCCACTCCTGCCTCGCTGCTGCCCGGCGCTCTGGTGGAAAGCCTGACCGGGCTTCTTGACACCTCGCTGCACCTGCCACCCACCGAGGTTGCTCACTTTCTCGGCCGTCTCCTCGTCCACGTCACCAGTTGCGAGCGCCGGCGGATCGAACAGTGGGAGAGGGTGCCGTGGTGGAAATTCATCAACGCCGACGTCATGTCACGGGAGTATCAGCAGCTGCTCGGTGTCGGGATGACCCGGGACCTCGTCGCCATCCAGGCCCAGGTCGCGAGCACGCGCACCGTCGGCCGCCTCACCCAGGCGTTCCTCTACAACCTGCTCGGCCGCGGCAACGACGGTGAGATTGACCGGGTGCTCAACGCGCCGACCAGCGAGGCCTGGATCACGCCCTGGGAGGACTATCTGCGCAGCCTCGGCGTCGAGTTCGAGTTCGGCACCTCGGTCGAGGAGCTTGTCTACGCCGACGGGCGGATCACAGGCGTCAGAGTGAGGTCCACCAGCACCCCAGCGGTCCGTACCGTGGCCGCCGATCACTACATCAGCGCTATGCCCGTCCAGGACGCCCGCGTCAGCTGGGGCGCCGATCTCCGCGCTGCCGACCCCCAGCTCGAACGCTGCGACCGGCTCCAAACGGCCTGGATGGTCGGCGTGCAGCTCTACCTGCGTACCCGCACGTCCCTCGTGCGCGGGCACGTGATCCACGTGGACTCGCCGTGGGCACTCACCTCGGTCAGCCAGGCGCAGTTCTGGAAGGGGCGTGACTTCCGCTCGACTTACGGGGACGGAGAGGTGGCCGACTGCCTCTCCGTGGACATCTCCGCATGGGACAAGCCGGGGATCCTGTACGGAAAACCCGGGATCAAATGCACCCCGGACGAGGTGCGCCGTGAGGTGTGGGCGCAGCTCAAGGCCGGGTTGAACGGCTCCGGGCGGCAGGTGCTCGCCGACGCGGACCTGCACTCGTGGTTCATGGACCCAGCGGTGACTGGCCTCGGCGGACCTTCGCCGGCCAATCGTGAGCAGCTGCTCATTCACCCCGTGGGCACCTGGTACGACCGGCCGTCGAGCCGCACGGCGGTGCCGAACCTGTTCCTGGCCGGCCTGCCCAATCTCTTCGACCATGGCCTGATTCGCGGGTGAGCGATTTCCCCCCACGGCGTCCCGGACATGATGCTCAACAACCGTCTGCGCGGCCGCCTGTGCGGCGGACCACCGCGCTGTGCCACGCGGCAAGCAGCTGCTCGCGCTCGCCGCTGCCCAGTTCACCGGCGGGGCAGGCCTGAAGCGCGGACAGTGCGTGGTCGTAGAGCGTGGTGAGCAGGCTGCTCTGTCCGGCGGGGTACGTGAGGGGCAGGGCGGCGACCTGCGGGCCGTTCGCCCCGGCATCGGCCGCGAGCCCGTGCACCGCGGCCGCCAGGAGCACCGCCGTATCCCGGGCAGCCGACTGCGCCTCCCTGTCGTCCTGCAGCAGGTGCCAGCCGACCAGCTCTCCGGCGGCCGACAGGCAGTACTCCCACGTCGTACGCGGCAGGTGCGGGCTCGTCATGGCGCGACCGTACCCCACACGGCCCAGACACAGGCACCCCGAACGCGGGCCGACGAGGCCCGGGACGGGCAGCAGTCTCCAGGCCTGGACGGGTGTACCCGATCGGCCGGTGGCCCCGACAGCAGGGCTGCCGTGAGGGCCGTTTAGGATCCGGCCATGGCAGAGGTCCCCGATGAGCTGATCAAGCTGGAACGATCCGCCGAGGGTGAGCGTGCGAAACTCGTCGGCCTCGTCGGTGACGAGTACGACGCGCAGTGGCGTCGCTGGCGCGCGGCGTCGGTGAAGGCGCACGCGGCCGTCACCGCGCACGCGGAGGCTGAGGGGATCGCGCGGTACGAAGTGGAGATGGCCGTGAAGAAGGCCGTCCGGCACCAGGAGGACCCGGCCCAGTAGCCGGACGCAACCCTTCCGCTGTGACGAATTCGGGGGAATGATCGCTTAACCCCCCGATACAGCGTCACACAATGCAGAGGGGGCGGTGTGAGTACCGAACGACGTTTCCACTCCGGCATGCGGCGCCTATTTCAGCGGCCACTCTCGCCTTGTCTTCCGCGGTCCACTCTCTGCCGCGGTTCGGCAAGCACACCCGGTATCACGGGACGTTTTGTTTCTGCCACTGGACCTCCCCTCCGCGTTCCTCTACCCCCTCTGCGCGTCCGGGAGCGAGGCCCCACAGGATTCCGAGACCTGACCGTCGTCCCAGATGACAGTGAGGCATCGGACAGCCGCGCCGGTAGGGCGCGTATCAGCCAGACGGCATCGGCAACGGACCGACGGGGTGGGCAAGATGGTGGCGCGGCTGCTATTCACCGGCATGAGCAGCCGTAATGCTTGCCCGCTCGATTCAGGAGGACCTTTTGCCCAGGCGTGCCTCGCGTCTCTTGCAGACCGACGACTACCTGTTCTCCTTCATCGACCGGGCCCAGGGACGGGCGGCGCGGGACGGTACGGCGCCGGTGCCGCTGGGGGTGGGTGACTGTGATCTGCCGACTCCGCCGCACATCGTCGAGGCCATGCGCGAGGCCGTCGGGGATCCTTCGACGCACCGGTATCCGCCGTACGCCGGCACGCAGGCGATGCGCGAGGCGGCCGCCGGACATCTCGGGCGCCGCTTCGGGCTCCGTGTCGATCCGGAGAGCGAGGTCCTGGCCACGCTGGGCAGCAAGGAGGCGATGGCGCACCTGACGATGGCTTACGCGGAGCCGGGCGCCGTGGTGCTGGTGCCGGATCCGGCGTACCCCGTGTACGGGACGTGGGCGCGGTGGTGCGGAGGTGGTGCGCGTACCGCTGCGCGAGGAGTACGGATTCCTGCCGGACCTGGCCGCCATCCCGGCCGCCGCCGCGCGGCGGGCCAAGCTGTTCTGGGTCTGCTACCCCAACAACCCCACTGCCGCGCTGGCCACTTCGGATTTCTACGCTGAGCTGGCGCGGTTCGCTGGGCGGTATGACATCGTGGTGGCCTCCGACGCCGCGTACAGCGAGATCTACTACGACTGCGCGCCCCCGCCGTCGTTCCTGCAGGCACCGGGCGCAATGGAGTGCGGCATCGAGTTCCACTCCTTGTCCAAGGCGTACAACATGCCGGGCTGGCGCGTGGGATTCGCCGCCGGAAGCGCCGACGTCGTGGACGCCTTGCGGACCGTGAAAACCCACACCGACTCCGGGACGTTCACCGCGATCCAGCACGCCGCCGTCGCCGCGCTCAACGACACCACCGGCTACCCGGAAAGCCTGCGCGCGGTGTACCGCGAGCGGATGCACCTGCTCTGTGACGGGCTGGAGCGGGCCGGGCTCCAGGTGCTGCGGCCCCGGGCCACCTTCTACTGCCTGGTCCGCTGCCCCGCTGGCACGGACAGCGAAGGCTTCGCCAAGAAGCTGCTGGAGGAAGCCCGCGTGCTCACCATTCCCGGGAGCGGCTTCGGCCCCGGCGGCGAGGGATACGTCCGCCTCACGGCCTGTGCCGGAACCGACCTGATCCGCGAGGCCGTACGACGGATCACCGCCGTTTCCTGGTGACGCTGGCATCCGCTCGGCAGAACGAGGACCCCACATGGCACAGCGCACATCCCGACCGACGCCTGGTCGAATGGTCCGGGTGCGCAGAGGACACTCCTGTCAGGGTGTTCACGCAGGGCGTGCGTCGACACCGCGGTGGGTAAGTACGAGAGCCGGTGACGGTGGGATCGCGGCCACTGCGGTTCACCTGCCGGGAGGTGTCCGCGGGCCCGTCGGCAGCCGATCACACTGGCGGCAAGGAGACCCGACCGCGCGAACGAAAGCGGAGAACCGCGATGACCCAGCCGATTCCCGCCTCCGACCGCCGGGCTGCGACTGGCAAGGTCCCCGACGATCTGCTGCGGGTGAGCGATCTGGCTCCGCAGACCTTGGCGGAGCTGCTGGATCTGGCGGCGGGCATGAAGCAGGAGCCGCTGGGGTGGGAGCGCGATCTGCGAGGGGGCGCCATCGGGTGCATCTTCGAGAAGCCGTCCACGCGGACCCGCGTGTCCCTGGCCGCGGCCGCTCAGCGTCTCGGCATGCCGGCCATCGTGCTGAACCGCCAGGAATTGCAGCTCGGTCACGGCGAGACCGTTGCCGACACCGCCCGTGTCCTGTCGTCCTATCTCGACGCAATCACGGTGCGCACCTTCGACCACGCCGTGGTGGAGCAGCTGGCCGACGCCGCGACGGTGCCGGTCGTCAATGCCTTGTCCAACACCCACCATCCCTGCCAGTCGCTGGCCGACCTCCTCGCGCTGCGCGAGCACTTCGGTACCCTGGACGGGATGACCGCGGCCTTCGTCGGGGACGGCACGAGCAATACGTGCAACTCGTTCCTCGCGGCGTGCGCGGCCTCCGGCATGCACCTCACCATCGCCACCCCGCCCGGCTACGAAACGGACGAAGACATCCTCGATGAGGCCCGTGAACTGACGGCGCAGACCGGCGGTTCCGTGTCGCTCACCACCGAGCCCATCGAGGCCGTCGGCGCCGCGCAGGCCGTCTACGCCGAAGTATGGACCCCCATGAACAAAGGCCACGAACGCGAGGAACGGACCGAACGCCTGGCCGCCTACCGGGTCGACGACGCCCTGCTCGCCCACGCTCCCCGCGAGGCGGTGGCCATGCACTGCCTGCCCGCCACCCGCAGGCAGGAGATCACCTCGGAAGTGCTCGACGGCCCCCGATCCCTCGCGTGGCGCCAGGCGGAAAACCGGCTCCCCACCGCCCAAGCAGTCCTTCACACCCTCATCACCACAGCCCGCCGACGCACAACCTGACTGCCGAGATGGCCGCGGTCGCCTCACTCGGACCCAGCGCCGGCGCCGACCCGGTCCGACAGACCAGCGATCGGCGACCAGCGGTCACTGCCCTTCGCCGGCAAGGAGTACTCGTCGGTCCCGCTCTGGGCCGTCAGGCCGCCCCTTGGAGTCCGAGCAACGCTGGCGCACCTTGTCGATGCCGTGTCAGGGGCTGGTCCGGGTCGTGGTGCGGCGGGAGTGGAAGAGACCCCAGCGCAGCAGTCCGCGGCGGGTGATGTCGGTCCACAGGGGCAGGTTGGCCAGCAGAGCGTCGAGGTAGGCGGGGCTGATGGCGCTGCGCAGCTCGGGCGTGCGGCGGCGCACCTCGTGCTCAAGACGTGCGTAGTGGGTGGCGATGTCTGCGGTGCGGTCCTCGAAGTCGGTCTTCAGACCGACTCTGGACAGGCTTTCCAGATAGGACGACGGCGTTGCCAGGCTCTGCACACCGAGACGGGACAGCGCCGGCCGCACAGCCTCGGCCGGAGTGTCCTCGGCCGCCATGATGTCCGAGAAGACCAGAGCTCCGCCCGGTTTCAGCACGCGGACCGCCTCGGCCAGTGCGCCGTCCCGGTCGGCCACATGGCACAGGACCTCCAGGGACCAGACCACGTCGAAGTGCTCGGCCTCGTAAGGGAGGTGGTTGAGGGATCCGGTGACGATTTCGATCAGGCCGTTAAGACCGCGTCGGGTGTTGGCCGCGCGGTGGCGCCGGTTGTGTTCCTCGCTGAGGTCCAGGGCCACCACCCGGCAGCCGAAGCGCTCGGCGAGCGCACGGGCCGAACCGCCGTACCCCGAACCGAGGTCGAGCACGGTGGCATCCGGGCCGAGCAGGTCCGCGACCCGGTCTGCGGCGTGCTGCACGGTGCGGTGCGAGGCGCTGGCGATCGCCTCTTGCGGGTGGGCGTACACGCCGATGTGGATGTCCTCACCACCCCAGACAGCGTCGTAGAAGGCGTCGACATCGCCGGTCTCGTAGTAGCCGCGGGTCGATTCCTCATGGTCCGCTGCTCTGCTGCCATCCCTGGTGTGATCGCTCATGGCGGCTGCATTCCCTCGATCGACAAGGGCGATTCGCCCCACCTGTGATCACCGGTGACTATCCGCCATCGACGCATCGGCGGTACGCATGGGTGGCCGGGTCACCGCTGAGGTGTGCGTGGTGTCGCCACGGTCGGGGGCCCTGGCCCGACCGGATGGAAGGCTGCCCGCCGTCTTGCCACACCGGCCGGACCAGTTGTCGCCGGCGGTTCCGGGCTGCTGGGGTCGGGCAGGGTCCCGTGGGGTGTTCACGCTGTCCGGAGGAGTGCTGGTACGGCGGACAGGCAGGCTGGGGGACGTCGGCGATTACCTGTTCTCGTTCAACGACAGGGCACGGCGGCTGGCCGAGCGGAACGGTCTGGCGCCGATTCCACTGGGGGTCGAGGACTGTGATCTGCCGGCTCCGCCGCACATCGTGGCTGCGCTGCGCGAGGCGGTGGACGATCCTGCGTTGCATCGCTGTCCGCACTATTCCCAGGGGAAGCGACACGGCAGGACACAACAACCCAACTACAGGAGAACTACCGCTCCGTCACAGTTCAAGCGCGGGTGAGGTCGGACAGGAGCGCGGGCAGGAGGCGTTCCTCCATGACCGCACTGCCTGACTCCTCCATCGCGAGGCTCAGTCCGGGGTCCCAGGGGCTGGTCGCGGGCGGTCCCGCGAGCGGGGTGGACTCGCCCTCGACGAGTGCCGCTGTGTAGTCGGCGGCGGTCATCCGCCAGGGCTGGGCACCGTGGCGGGCCACGGCGTCCGCGGTGATGCGCAGTCCGGCCCGGTCGAAGTCGGCACGCCAGTGCAGCCGGGTTCCCGCTCGTACGGCGTCGCCGAGCAGTTTGTGGCAGGCCGCGGACGGGACGCCCTCGGTGCATACGAGGGCGGCACCCGTGTCCTGGAGTTCGCCAGCGGCGGCGCGCAGTACGGCCGGGTTCTCGCAGACGTAGATGGTGCGGGCGGCGGGGACGACGGCGTCGGTGGCGAGTTGGTGGAGAGTGAGCCGGAAGGGGATGCCGAAGTCGGCGGCATCGCGCAGCCAGTCGCAGACCACGGTGTCGCCCTCGGCCCCGATGTTGAGGACGAGTACCTGGCTGGCGAGGTCGTCGGCGATGGCCCCGGCGCTCTCCCACAGGGCTCGCCGCCCGGCCCGCTCACGCGGGACGCCTCGGTCGTCGCCGGCGCGCTGGGCGAGGGCGCGCAGGACGAGCTGTTCGAGCGGGGCGCCCGGCACGAGGGCCTTGGTGTCGCCGGTGGCCCACTCCGCGAGCACCGGAAGCGGCAGGACACCGGGAACCCGGTACGGGGAGCCCGCACGGTGGTCCCCTTCACCGGTCAGTCTTTCCAGGACGCGTACCGCCGCGTCCAGGAGCGGCGCGTCCCCCCGGCGTACGAGACGGGTGAGAGTGCCGTCGGCGGCGATGCGGTCAAGCCAGGCGGCGAACCATCCCTGCCCGGCGAGCCGACTGGAGTGGGCCGACGTCAGGGCCTGCTCCCGGCGGGCCTGTTCGTCGGCCCGTTCGGCCGGCCGGTCGCGCAGCGGACCGTGGAGCTGGCCGAGGGTCTGGAGGAGACCGGTGCCATAACGGTCGTACAGATACCCGTCCAGGTCACGCAGGGGTACGGCGAGGCGCTTGATGGTCTCGGGCCGGTAGCGGCCGGTGATGCCGATGACGGTGCGGCGCTCGGCCTCGCTGGGCCCCGTGAGCCCGATGTCGCCGTCGAGCGCGCCGCCGGTGCGCTCCAGTCTGCGGCGGGCGGCGGCGAGCAGGCGGGTCCATCCCTCGCCCCGCAACTCGTTGTACCCATGGCTTTCACGCTGCTCAGCCGACAACCGCGGCCTCCTCGGGCATCGGGGCGCGCCGGGTGCCGGGCGAGCCGAGGGCGGCGGTGAGGTCGCCGGTGTCGTCGGCAAGGAGCCGGTCGCCGTCCCAGACGAGCAGGAGCGCGGAGACGGTGTGGTCGACGGCGGTGTGCGCGAGGTCATAGTGGGCGGCGGCGGATACGGAGGCGTGGGCGGCCCACAGGTCGTAGCCGGTCATGAACAGGTCGAGGTCGAACTGGGCGGCGAGTGACATGAGTTCGCCGCGCCCGGTGTCGTCCACTCCGGCGAAGGCCTCGTCGAGGGCGAGCAGGCGCGGGGCGTGCGGGTCTGCGGAGTTGAGCATGGCGTGCGCGGCGGCGAACAGCGGCAGGTGCAGCGACACCGACTGCTCACCGCCCGACAGTCGGCTGTGCCGGGCGCGGGTGAGCCTCTCCTCCGTCTTGTCGGGGCGTACCAGCTGGAACGCGAACTGCCGCCAGCGCCGGTAGTCGAGGACCTCGGCGAGCAGTTCACGGTAGGGCTGGTCGCGGTGGCGGGCACGGGCGGTCTTGATCTGCGCGGCGAAGTGGGTGCGCACCCGAGCGAGACCGTCGGGGCCGAGGCGAGCGGCGTCGGCGTCGAGGAGGGCGCAGACGGCGCGCTGCTCGTCGTCGAGGTGATCGGCGAGCAGCCAGCTCACCCCGACCGTAGTCCCCGAGGACATGGTGCGCCGGCGCATGTCGGTGTTCATCCTCCTGATCAGGTCGCGGGCGTCGACCGTGCGGTCGTGGATCTGCTGGGCGAGCCGGGTGAGCAGGGCGTCCTCGAGGATGCGCTGCTCGGACTCGGAGAGCAGTTCGGCCTGGTCACGGCGGTGGGAGGCAATCTTCTCGGCGAAGGCCGCCACGGGCAGTGGGCCCTCCTCGTCGGCCACGCGGACGAGGATGACGCCGTCGGAGCCGTCCCATTCGGGCCGGTAGTCCTGTCCGGCGGCGGCGAGCTGTGCCTGCAGGTCGTCCAGGGCCTTGGTGAGACGGGTGACGGACTGCTTGAGGCTGGTCTCGGTGGGGGTGAGGTCGCGGGTAGCGGACAGGATCGCCTCGTGTACGGCGACCACGGCCGGCGGGAGTGTCCCTCCGGTCCAGTCCGCCTCCTGGGCGGGCCAGGCGAGGCCGGGCGGGCAGCGCAGGATGTCGAGGAGTTCACGGGCGGCGTACGGGCGCAGGGAGCGGGCGGTGTCCTTCTCCTCCGCCGCGGCGACCGCCCCGGCCTCGGCGGCGGCCGTACGGCGGGCCTCGGCCGCAGCGGTGCCGGCGATGGCGGCGTGCTGGGCCGTACGAGCCGCCTCGGCCTCCCTCACCAAGGCGTCGATCCCGTCTTCGGTCTCCTGCACCTGGCGCATCACCTCCTGCGCTTCGGCCCCGACGGCCTTCTGGAGGGCTTCGAGTCCCGCGGCCTCCTCGGTGTGCCGACGGCGCGCCGCACGCTCGGTGTCCGCCGCCGCCTCCTCGTCCTCGGCGGCGGCGCCGAGCCGGTCCGCGGCGGCCGAGGCCGCCTCGCTCTGGCGGGCATGTTCGCGGCGGCGGGCGGCGAGTTCGCGGACCGTCGTCTCGAAGCCGCGGGTGGCGGTCTCGACGGCGTCGACGCGTTCGCTCTCGATGGCGTGCTCGGCCGCGGTGCGGCGCAGAGCGCGTTCGGCGACCGAGCAGGCGGCCACCGACTCGTCGTACGAGCCCTGGGCGGCGTCGGCGGCGTCGCGGGTGGCGCGCAGCCTCGCCGCGGCCCGGTCGAGCTCGCGCAGCGCCTGCGTGATGCCGGTGGTGCGGGGCAGGGCGGCGCGGGCGGCGGCGTACGCTTCCAGGGCGGCGTCCGTACGGGCCTGCAAGCGCGCCAACTCGTCGAGCTGGGCGGAGAGTTCGGCCAGCAGCGCCTCGCACGCGGCGATCCGGGCGGCGCGCCGGCGGGCGCGGGCGGTCGCGCCGACGTACTCGGCGTGCTCCTTGGTGTGGGCGCCGACCAGGACACCGGCCGCGTACCGGCCGTCGGGGCCGATGTGCGGGATGCCGGTGTCGAGGTCGCCAGTGACGGCGACGGAGCGCAGTACGGCGGTGATCCGGGCGGCGGTCGGGATCGCGATGCCGACTCCAGGGCTCTCGGGGCTCTCGGGGCTCTCGGGGCGCAGGAGATCGGCGAGGCTCGGTCCGTTCACCGGGGCTCCGGCACGCAGATAGCCCTCGCTGTGCCCGGCCGCCACGGGGGTATCCTCGGCGGTGACGAGTGCATCGAGGAGGCCCGACGCCTCCAGGGCCGCTTCCAGGTCCGCTCGTTGACGTTCTGTCAGGTCTTCTTCGAAGTCGACGAGTTGCCACAACGGGACACCGTCACCGGGTGCCCGGTCGGCCCTACGGCCGCGGGCCGGGGGCGGGGCGTCGTCGTGCTCGGCGGCGATCCGGCCGCGTTCGGCCTCCGTCTCGGCGCGGCGGCGCTCGACGTCGGTGCGCCGGGCGCGCAAGGAGGCGAGGGTGTCGCGCAGTTCCTGCACGGCGGGAGCGGTGGCCTCGGTGAAGGCGTCGGCGAGCGTGACCGCCTCGGCCTCGCCGGTGCGTTCGAGGGCTTCGGCGAGCCGGCCGGACCCCTCCTCGGTCAGGAGCTCGCCGTGCTCCCGCGTCCACTGGCCGAGTATCGTACGGGCCTGCTCGCGGGCGGATTCGAGGGCCGACTCGGCGGCGGTCTCCGCGGTCTCGGCCGCGGTGACGGCCTCCTGCGCGCGGTCGAGGGAGACCCGGGCAAGGTCACGGGTCTGCTCGGCGCCGCGTGCCGCCTGCTGGGCGGCGCGCACGGCCCGGACGCCCTCGTGGCGGGCGGCGGCGAGTGCGGCGGAGCGTTCGGCGAGATGGGCTGGCTCGGCTTCGGCCGGGGTCCAGGGGAGGCCGGCGGTGTGGGCGTGGTCGGCGACGGCGGCGGCGGCCCGGGAGACGGCGGCGTCGAGTTCCGCGGCGAGCCGGGCGGCGTGTTCGGCCTCGGCGCGGGCGCGGCCGGTGGCGGCCGTGCGGCGTTCGCGTTCGGCGCTCGCCTGCCGGGCAGTCTGCTCGCAGGTGCGCACCAGGCGTTCCAGGTCGGCCAGTTGCTCGACGGCCTGGTAGGCGGCGGAGGAGCGCAGCTGGTCGAGACGGGCGCGCTGGGCGGCGAGCGCGGCGTCGGCCGACTCGGCGCGATTCTCGGCGGCGGCCTGCTGTTCCCGGGCTGCCCCCAGGTCCGTGGTGGCGGTGCGCAGCGCGGCGGCGCGCTCGGCGGTCTCGGCGCGGCGGGCGGTGAGTCGGTCCGCGGCCGCGCGGGCGTGGACCCTCAGATAGGTGGAGTAGCTCGCGAGGAAGGCGCGGGTGGCGTCGTCGGCGGCGGCCAGCCCCTCCAGCGTGCGCTGCACGGACTCCATGTCGTCGAAGGAACGGGCCGCCTCGGCGATCAGGTCGTCGTCGAGCGGGCGCAGGCCGGCGGTGAGGGTGTCGGAGAGCTTGGCCGGGTCGAGGTTCTTGGCGAGCTGCGGGCGGCGCAGGGTGAGGATCAGGGTGAGCAGTTGCTCGTACCGCTCCGGGCCGAGGCCGAATAGGCGCTGGTCGACGGCGGCGCGGTAGTCGGCCGTGGAGGTGAGCAGCTCACGTCCGAGTTCGGCGGCGAGCTGCTTCCTCGTCATCGGCCGGTCGTCGTGGGTGAGGAGGGAGAAGTCCTCGCCGACGCGGCCGTCGGCGACGAAGTGCCAGCGGGCGGGTGTGTCGCGGTGCCGCTGGGCGTGCAGCCCGATGCCGCAGGTGACGGCCTCGCCGGTCTCCCGGTGGGTGAACTCGATCCAGACGTAGCCGAGCGCGCTGTCCTGCCCGCGGAAGAGCAGGTTGGACTTCATCGTGCGGTCCTCGGCGGCGAACGGATTGAGCCGCTTGGGGTCGATACGGCCGTCGAGGACGAACGGGAACAGAACCTCCAGCGCCTTGGTCTTCCCGGACCCGTTGGGGCCCCGCAGCACCAACCAGCCGCCCGCGAAGGAGAACTCCTCGTCCCGGTAGTCCCACAGGTTGATGATCCCGGCGCGGGTGGGGACGAACCGGGCTGAGGGGGTGGGGGCCTGGGTGGGAGCGGGGGTGCTCACGGAGTCGGGTCCTTGGCGATGTCGTCGGTGAACAGGGGTGTCTGGGAGGGCGGCCCGGCCGCCGTACGGGTTCTCACGCGGGCGGTGACCCCCCGGTAGCGGGCGAGCAGCGGAAGCGCGAGGGCCCCGCCGTCGATCCGGGTGATCAGCGACATGGCGGCCAGCAGATCGAGCGCCTGGTCCAGCAGCCGGTCCGGGTCGCCGCGCAGGTCGGCGGCGAAGCCCGCGCCGTACTCGGCGGTGATCTCCTTGAGCGTGCCCCGGAGCCAGGAGTCCGTGACGAAGGGGTACCGGGTCTCTGCCGGCTCCTGCCCCTCGTCACCCGGTGCCGCGTACGCCGCCGACGTCTCTTCCGGCTCCGCGAGTCCGGCGAGTTCGGCGACCTGACCACGCGACGGCAGAGCCGCGTCGATACGCCGGGCGCGCGCCGCGAGGCGTTCGGCGGCGGTGGGCGCGGGCAGCAGTTCGAGGGCGTGCCGTCCGGAACGCTGGACGGCGGCGCTGATCCGGGCGGCCAGCAGCAGCGCAGCCTGCGCGACGGTACCGCCGCCGGGGAAACGGATGTCGGACAGCCTGCCGGAGGTGTCGATGAGCGCCACGCCCTCGGCCCGCCGCTCCACCGTCAGCCCGGTCAGGCGTTCCAGGTCCTCGGCGAGGGCGGGGGCTCGCAGCTGACCCAGGAGTTCGGTGTCGGCGTCGGCGTAGTATGCGACCGGATTCTCCAGCACCAGACGGCGGGCCCGGCGGGCCTGGTCGCGACGCTGGGCCGCACGCCCTGCGGACATGCCCAGCGCACCCGCCGAGTCCAGGAGCGCCGTGACCGAGGTCAGGTGCTGCAGGACGCGGGTCGGGTGATGGACGGCGAGAAGGATCTCCCGGTCGATGTCGTACAGGGCCTCGGCCCGCTCGGGATCGCCGGCCCAGGCTGTGGCGGAGCCGTCGGCAAGGGTGAGCGCGCCGCGCTCGGTGAGCCAGGTGACGGCGTCGACGAAGGCGTCCCGGTCGGGCTTGCGCGCGGTGTCGAGGCCGAGTCCGTCGATACGTACGGCGTCGGCGGCGACCACTTCGGCCAACTCGCCGAGCGCCACCTGCGCGCTGTGGCGGCCCAGGGCCGCGAGGGTGAGGACGAGGTAGGCGTAGCGGCGGCGGTCGAAGGGCCGTCCCGCGCGGGTGAGGGCTGGGCGGGTGGCGTCCAGGCCGTCCTGGGCGCGCTGGAGCCGGGCGGTGTCGGCGGTGGTGACGAGCCGGTGGCCGAGCACCTCCATCAGGTCGGTGCGCAGCTGGTCGACCCAGCGGCGCACGGTCGCCAGCGCCGCCTTGTCCGGGTACCCGGGTGTGATCAGCGGATGCCGCAGGACGAGCCGTACCGCCTTCTGGTAGTCGGCGAGTTCGAGCGGGGAGACGCCCTCGGCGACGCGGCTCACGCGGTCCTGCCCCGGTGACGGCTTGTACAGTTCATGCGGTGACCTCCAGGCGCAGCCCGTCGAGATGGAGACGCCCGCGCACGGTGTCTACGGTGGTGGAGCCCTCGGCGGGGGTGAGGGTGAGCCGTACCCCGTGGGCGCAGCCGGAAGCGGCGGTGACGCGGCGGCTGGCGGGGACACGAGCGGCGAGGGCCACGTCCAGTAGGGCCAGCAGAGCCCGTGTCTCGGGCTCGTCGAGCGTCCGGCCGTACACACCGTCCGAAGCGAAGGAGTTCACGGCAACCCGGCGCTCGGCCTGCTCCTTGAGCTGTTCGGCGCGGAGCAGGGCCCGCCGGTCGTCGTCGCGTTCGATGCGGCCGGGGCCGTGCAGGGCGGGGGTACGGCCGGACTGGACCAGGGTGCGGGCGAGTTCGACCGGTTCTGCCTCCCACCAGGACGTACGCCCCGGGATCAGCTCGGGATCGGCGTACGGGACGGCGATGTGGCGGGGTGCACCGAGCCCGAAGACCGCCTGGAACAGGGCATGCGCGTCCTCGTCGCTCTCGCAGGAGGTGAACCACTGGGCGAGATGGCGCAGCTGGCTCTCCCGACTCACCCCGCCGCGGCGCGCCTCGGTGACCCGGCGCAGCAGACCGAGGACGGAGCGGATCGCGGTGACGGTGGCGTCCTGCAGCCGCTCGGTCTCGCTGTGCTCGCGCTCCGCGAACCAGTGGACGATGCCGTCCCACCGGTGCCGCCAGTCTGCCAGGCGCTCGGCGGGGCTGCGGAAGAGCCGCTCGTCGGCCTCGACCGCGTACTCGATCATGCGGTCCACGCCGGTGGCCGCGGCCTTCTCGACGGCCTCGGCCAGCAGCGGAGCGTAGCGGCCGAGTTCGGCGGTGAACTCCCGCATGTGCGCGAGGAGAGTGTCCTTGTGAGCGAGGAACACCTCGGGCCGGGTGTCGTTGGTGCGCGCCAGGTCGCCCAGCATGAGATAGAAGCGGGCGGCGCGCTGCGCCATCTCGTTCAGCACCGAGTCGAGACGGCCGAGCTTGCGGTACACCTCCTCGCCGTCGCCCGCGGTGTTGGCCTCGGCCAGGGCGCGCAGGTCGCCGAGAATGTCGGGGAAGACGAGGCGGGAGAGCTGAGCGTCCTCCAGGCTGGCGCCGAGCACGTCCTCCACCGCCCGGTACGCCCGGTATCCGGCCTGGGTGAACTGGTACACGTAGTGGCGGTTGCGGTACTCGGCAAGGTTCGCGGCACGCGTCCCGTCGTATGACCGGTCCAGGACCTGCCACTCCGCGAGCGCGTCGAGCAGCGGCTGCACACCGGCAGGCCCGCCGACGGCGCCCGCAGCGGGATGGTCGACGGCGAGCCGTTCCAGCAGCCCCACCACGTCCGAAGCGTGCAGCAGCACCTGGTAGTTGGCACGCCCGCGGTCGAAGGCCCGCAGCAACCACAGGTACTCGTGGCGCTTCTCGGCGGCGGCGAAGTGGAACAGCCGCAGCCGGTCGTCGGCGGAGAACGCGTCGATGCCGAAAGCGCCCTCGTCAACGGGCTCCGAGGCGTCGAACTCGTCACTCACGGATCTGCGGGCTTCCCTTCTCCCCTGTTTCGGCCGGTGCACATCCGGCCGGAGACCACCGGATCCACACCAGTCTGCCGCACCCCGACCAGCGCGGGTAAGTCGCTCCCAGGCTCTTTCTATCTATGCTATAAGGCGCCCTCTCTCACACCTCTACCGGGCGGTGGTCGCCGTCGGGGACCCACCCGGCGCAGATCGCTGAGTACGCCCCCAGCCACACCGATGAGCATCCCGCGGCGAGGGGCACCGCGTTCGTGAACGCCAGCGCCGGAACGACGGCAGCCGGCAGTGCCACCACCACGCGTGCGCCGGACCAGTCGTGGAGCCGGCCGGTCGCCGGCACGGCGGCTGTGGCTGGCGTGGTGGTGAGGGCGAACTGACGGCTCTGTTCCAGCAGAGGCTGCCGTACTGGTCGCGCAGGGCACCCCGCTCGCCGACGGGCAAGGCGCCGCTGTCCGGGAACTGCGGCGCCGGCCCGCCGATCAGTCGAACAGTGAGATCGTCGAGAACACCGGCCCCTGCAACGCTGACGGCTCCTTCAACTTACGGGCTGCCACCGAAACCCGCCTCCACCTGCACGGATGAAGTCCAGGGCAAGGGCAGGGTCATGCGTCGGGGTGGACGGCCTGCACATCAAGGCCCGCGTACAAGCCGATGTCGAGGGTCAACAGGAACCGGGGTTCGGGCTGCTCCTTCGACGGTCGGGCCGAGTGCACCGCCTGCGCGACCTGCATGCAGTGCCCGTTGCGCATTAAGAGCTTGTCTCACGTGGTGCGGGATGGGTGCGGCATGATGTCTTGCCATGGGTGTTGGTTTGTCGCAGCGGTTGGTTCCTGACGAACTCTGGTC
>NZ_JBVHMR010000082.1:0-17986 GCF_055558375.1 Streptomyces sp. NPDC025793
CAAACTGCGGTCAGACGACGAGCAGGAACGGAAGTTCATCGCCGGCCTCGCCGCCATCGAGCAGGTCAGTTCGGTGCGCATCCAGGACGCCCTCCCACCACCGCACTGGCGTTCACGGAAGCGGCGGTGGGCCTGACAGACCTGATGGGAGCGGCGGGGTCACTCCCGGCCGGTGACGGGGAAGCCGCCCCGCGCTACTGCATCGAGGGACCACGGCTGAGTTCCGAGAGCAGGCAGAAGAGCCAACCGCTCCCGCCCGAGCCGGAGAAGCCGTCCGAAGGCAGCCCCCTCCGCCTCGCACCCCCGCCGGCCTCTCCGCCGGCAGCCTTCAGGTAGACCGCCCAGGTGACCAGTAGGCAGAGCGCGAAATAGCCGAGGAAGACGGGGCGGCCCCTGTCGCCGTTGTGCGAGCAGTGCCTGGCCACGCCGCGGCCACTCACGGGGGACTCGTGCAGGGCCACGGCATCGGCCTTGAACTCGTCCGAGTAGTCCTTCATGGCCGTCGGCGGTCTTCTCGCTTCCTCCGGATCAAGCAGATCCGGTATCAGTGTGTCCACCACCCAGGGGGAGGTCCCGGGGTCAGGACGCGTTACTGCCCGAGCTCGGCTCCGCACCGGTTCCGCCAGGTCGATGTTCCCCTTGTCAGGCTGCAAAGAGCCAGCAAAGACGTGACCCGGAGCTCACACGGTGCCACGGAAACCCAACACCGCGAAGATGGCCGCACATCGGAATCTGCCTGCGTTTTGCAAGGCCAACACCGCTCCGCTGCTTCGGATTTCGTTGATCGTCGGGGGTTGTGGCCATGTTTTCGTCATGTCACGCTCCACTACGTCGCGACATCGGGATCCATTGCCTGAACAGACGCAACCGCGAAGGGCCATCGTGTATTTCGAGATACTCAAAGCCAAGATCCACCGCGCCACCGTCACCCAGTCCCACCTCAACTACGTCGGATCCATCACGATCGACCTCGATCTGATGGAGGCGGCGGGCCTCCGCCGCCACGAGAAGGTCGACCTGGTCAACGTCACCAACGGCGCCCGTCTGTCGACCTACGTGATCGAAGGGCCCAGGGGCTCCGGCGTGATCGGCGTCAACGGCCCGTCGGCGCGTCAGGCCCAGGTGGGGGATCTGGTCCTGATCGTGTCGTACGCCGCTGTCACACCACAGGAAGCCGACGAGTTCGAGCCGAGGGTCGTCTTCGTCGACGGCAAGAACAAGATCACCGGTTTCGGCGGGGACGCGGCCGAAGTGCCGCCCGGGAGCGGCCTTGTTCGCGGAGACCGGATAGCCGGCGCCTGACCGGACGGGCCCCGGGACCGCACACCGCGCCGGGGTCCGTGCCGTACTCCCTCGCCTCCCGCGTAGCTCTCCCCATATCCCGCATCTCTCCACCTCCCCGTCTTCCGTCTCCTCATCGGCCGCATCTCGACCTGAACGGGAATGACTTGACCACCGCGCTCTCCGCACCCACGGTCCTGACGAACGCCCTCACGCATTACCACGAGGAACTGCAGCACGCACTGTCCGCTCTCGAACGCGACCGTGCCGGCAGCGGCGAAGCGTTCTCACCCACGTTTCGTCTGCCCGAACCCAGCCTCGCCCTTGAGCAGTTCTTCTCGGTGTCGGACATCGGCATCGCCGAACTGGCCTCCTACCGTGGTCTCTCCCTGCGTCTGCTCGACCTGATGCGGAACCCTGGGACGCGTACCACCAAGACGCTCGCCTCGCTGACCATCGTCGCCCGGGCGGTGCGGCATATCACCGAGACCGGCGAGCGCATCCTGATCGTCACCCCCTCGTCCGCGAACAAGGCCACGGCTCTGCGTGACGCCGTGCATCGGGCCATCGTCTCCGGTCTGGTGACGCAGGATCAGCTGCAGATCGCCAGCGTTGTCCCCGATGTGTCCACTGCCAAGCTGTGGTCGTCACCGTTGAGCGAGGACGCCCTGCTGCGGCGTCGCAACCCGCTGGTGGTGCACGGTTCCGAGGAGCCCGCCTCGGTCAAGGAACTGGCCGCCGCGTTCACCGCCGAGCACGCGGAACGCCTCTGGCGGCAATACGGAGTCCGTGTCTGGTACACCCTCGGGCTGGACAACTACCGGGCCGCGGACATGATCCGCGCATTTGCCGAACGGGACCTGTTGCCCCAGAGAGACAGCGGCACCGTCACCGGCACCCGGACCCATGTGCACTCCGTCTCCAGCGCCTTCGGGCTGCTCGGGCACGATCTCGGACACCGCACGGTCGCGGAGAGCGGTGGACGAACACTGCCACGGGCCCGCTACTTCCTCGTCCAGCACCTCGGCACCCCGGACATGGTGCTCAGCCTCCGCCATGGCACCCACGACCGCGGGAATCTGCCCGTCTACCGCTTCGAACCGTCCGAGGGGCTGTACCGGCAGGAGGCCGACCCGCACTTCCCGGCGACGACCTTCGATCCCGAGGAACAGCTCGATCCCACCTTCTACACCCGCCGCCCGGTCACCTCCGCGCAGATGGATCCCCTCATCGCGACGCAGGGCGGAGGCGGCCTCGTCGTCTCGCTGCACGAGTGCCTGAGCCGGTACGCCGAAGTACGCGGCCTCCTGGCTGCCGCCGACGTCTCGCTGCCCGCCGATCCCCGGCGTCTGCGCGAGTGGTCGCTCGTCATGGCCGTCACCGGAACCCTCAACGCCGCCGATCGCGGGCTGCTCCCCGACAGCGAGGACGTGCTGATCCACGGCTCCGGCAGTTACGGCGACCAGGACTACCGCCCGGTGCCAGACCACCACCGTCTCACAGCCGCGGACGTGACCACCCTCGCCGGTCACGTGGAGGACGCGGTCCGCGCGGCATCCGCCCACTGACGTCGCCCCGCCTGCCGGAACCAGGAACCCGTACGAACAGGAGCAGTCATGCCCAGGCACCCGGACAGTCTGCTGTCCCTCACCGACTTCAACGGCGCGCCGCTGGCCGACGACATGGTGTGGGAGAGCTTCCACGGCCTGATGGAGCGTCACGGCTACGTCTTCATGAGCAGTGTGCCCGAAACCTTCGACCCGGTGGCCTTCTGCAAGCGGCTCGGTGATTTCGTGCCCCAGTACACCGGGGTCCTGGTCGGCGACGTCCGGCCGGAGCCGGGAATGGAGGAGTTCTACCACGCGGGCAACACCAAACCCCTCTATCCGCACTCCGAGGGCTACGACTTCGAGGGGCTGCCCCCGCGCTACCTCGCCCTGTGGTGCGAAACTCCCAACACCGGCGCGGGCGGCGAAACCACGATCGCCGACGCCCGCGCCTGGGCCGGGTCGCTGGCCGAGGCCGACCGTGCGTACCTGCGCGAGCGCATCTGGGACTGGGAGACCACCGACGCGATGCGGCACCTGGGCCTCGACCTGCACCCTGAGCATCCGGTCATCGAGGACCACCCCGACGGCACCATCGTCCGCTACTCCTTCAACAACCTGGTGCGCGGTGACGACGACCGGATCGGACCACTGCTCGAAGATGCCAAGAACCACTTCGAGCGCGAGCACGTGGCCATCCAGTACGAGCGGCGGGACATGCTCGTCTTCGACAACTGGCGCATGCTGCACGCCCGCAACGCGTTCACCGACACCGGCCGCCACCTCCGCCGCATCCAGATCGCTCATCGGGGCACGGAGTGACCGCCACCGCACCTGCGGGCATCGCCGTGGTGGGCGGCGGCTCACTGGCCCGCAGCATCTGCTACTCGCTGGCGGTCGCTGCCCAATCGCCGCCCAGCACGGTGACGGTGCTCGCCCGCTCCGCCCGGGCCGCGGACGAGATCGCCTGCATCGCGAGCGCACGAGCCGCGGCCTCTGCATCCACCACCCGGTTCACGGCCGAGGCTCTCGGCGCCTCAGACCGCAGCGCCATCGCGGGCGCGCTGCTGCGCCTACGGCCACGTGTCGTCATCAACTGCGCCTCGCTGCAGTCGCCGTGGGAGAGCACACGCGCTCCCTCGGCCTGGACCGCGCTGCTCGCCGCCGGCGGGTTCGGCATCGGTCTGCCGTTGCACGCGGTTCTCGCCCGGGAGGTGGCGCGCGCGATCCAGGACAGCGGCAGCACGGCGCTGTTCGTGAACGCCTGTTATCCGGACGCGGTCAATCCCCTGTTGCATGCCGAGAATCTGCCCGTGTTCTGCGGCGTGGGGAACTCCGCCACGCTGTCCGCCTCGCTCCACGCCGCCGTGCGACCGCAGACCGGTGAGCGATTGCGGGTCCTCGCCCACCACGCCCACCTGTACGCTCCCGCCCACCCGTCGGACGAGGCCCGGGTATGGCTCGACGACCGGCCGGTGGAGGGCGTGGGCGAACTGCTTGCCGGTCACCGCGCGTGCTCCCGCGAAGAACTGAACGCGGTGACCGGCCACACCGCGGCCGTGCTCGCCGCACGCCTGGCGGCCGGTGCCGAGGTACGCGCCGACCTTCCCGGGCCTCTGGGCCTGCCGGGCGGCTACCCCGTCCACATCCACGGTGACCGGATCACACTCGACCTGCCCGACGGTCTCACCACCGAGGACGCCGTGGCGTGGCAGATGCGGATGGCCGAGCGTGACGGCGTCGTGGTCACGCCCTCGGGCGACGTCCGCTTCGGCGAGCGGGCCCGGCAGGTCCTCGCTGCACAACGTGCCGACGTACCGCAGGTGCACGAATCGCAGGACATGGAGCTGCTGGCGCGGCAACTGCTCGACCTTCGCGAGAAGTTGCGGGCGCAGCCGGTCGCTTGAGACAGCCGGGCCGCGCGCCGGACGGGCCGCGCGGCCCCGCGCCACACCAATCGCTGGAACGGAACACCTGCGCGCCTTGCGACGTACCGATGCTCAAGGAGGCCACTCATCAGTCAGCTTCACACTCGCCGTGCGCACGCTGTCGCGGCGATCAGCCGAGGACTGGGCGCCATGCCTGCTCCCGGGCTGGTCATGGGCGGCGTGATCGGCCTGCAGTGCGGGGCCGCCCTCGCCACCCGGCTCTACCCGACCGTGGGACCGGCGGGAGTGGTGACCTTGCGCCTGTGCATCGCCGCAGTCGTCCTCACCGCCCTGTGGCGGCCGGGACCGCGCTGGGACCGGGCCACACTCGGCACCGCGGCCGCCGCCGGCACCCTGCTCGCCGTCCATCACCTCAGCTACTACGAAGCGGTCGACCGCCTCCCGCTGGGTGCCGCCACGACCATGGAGTTCCTCGGCCCCTTCGCCATCGCCCTGTTCGGCTCGCGCCGTGCCACCGATCTGCTCTGGGCCTGCCTGGCCGCCGCCGGCGTCGTGCTGCTCAGCCACTCCGGGATCCCGCTCAACGCCTCGGGACTCGCCTTCGCCTCTCTCGCCGGGTGCTGCTGGGGCGGCTACATCCTCGTCGGCAAACGCCTGGTCGAACGCGTCCCCGACGGGCGCGGACTGGCCCTCGCCGTCATCTGGGGGTCCCTGCTGAGCCTGCCCTACGGCATCGCACAGGGTGGCACCCGGCTCATGGCCCCCGGCACCCTCGCCCTGGCCACCGCCGTCGCCGTACTCTCCAGCGTCCTCCCCTACACCTTCCACCTCGAAGCCCTGCGTCGCCTGCCACCCCGCACCTTCGGCATCCTCACCAGCCTCGAACCCGCCGTCGGAGCGCTCATCGGCCTGCTCCTCCTCGGCCAACACCTCGCCCCCACGCAATGGGCCGGAGTGCTCGCCGTAGCCCTCGCCTCCATCGGCACCACCCGCACCCCGGGCCGCCCCCGCAGGCCAACCACGCCCGGGACGCCGAGCGACACCGGCAACGAGCCGACGCCCCGAGCACCCGCTGACTAGAGCGTGTCTGATGGGTCGGCGATTGGCCGTGGGCGTCGTGCGGGTCTGCTGCAGGGGCGGGTGGCAGGTTCGGTCACGCGGCGTGGAGGGCCGGTGTGGTCGTGACGGTTGCGTATGCGACGGGGGTCAGCCGGCCGAGTGAGGCTTGTCGGCGGCGTCGGTGGTGGGTCCTCTCGATCCGGGTCGCGATCGCGATGCGCCGTTCCTGGCGGGTGGCCCACGGACGGCGGTCGAGGACGTTCTTCTGCAGCAGGCTGACAAAGGACTCCATGGCCGCGTTGCCGCCTGCCGCCCCGGCCCTTCCTGCCGAACCGGCCATCCCGTGGCCGTCGAGTGCCCGGACGGATCTCCGTGACCGGAACTGCGCTCCACGATCGGTGTGCAGAACGCACCCGCCGACGTCCTGACGCCGGGCAACGGCGTTGTCCAGGGCGGTCACGGCGAGGCGGGACTTCATCCACGCGGCGATGGAGTAGCCGACGATCCTGTTGCCGAAGACGTCCTTGATCGCGCAGAGGTACAGCTTTCCCTCGCCGGTGGCGTGCTCGGTGATGCCGGCGAGCCACAGCCGGTTCGGGCCATCCGCGGTGAAGTCGCGGCTCACGAGATCATCGTGCACCGGCGGGCCGGCCTTCTTGCCCCTGCCGCGGCTTTGGCCGAACACGCTCCACCAGCGGCTGTCCCGGCAGACCCGCCACACGGTCCGGTCCGCCAGACGAGCCCCGGCACCACGCGCTTCATCGGCCAGGAAGCGGTGGCCGAACCCCGGGTCGTCGCGGTGGGCGTCGAACAGCGCGTTCGCGCGATACGCCTCCTCCAGCACGGCGTCGGCCACCGGCTTGCCCGGCCAGCGGCAGCACGGCTGTCCGGCGAGCTTGAGCACCCGGCACGTCACCGTGACGGGCACCCCGTCCACGGCCGGCTCTCTCACGAGCGGGCAGGTCCCTTTCCCGGCAGATGCGCCTGCGACAGATAGGCCGAGGCCCGGCGCAGGACCTCGTTCTCCTGCTCAGCAGCTTGATCCGCCGACGTGCTTCCCGCAGTCCCGCGCTCTCCTGGCTGGTCACCCCCGTCTTGGCCCCGTCGTCGATATCCGCCCGGCGCATCCACTTCCACAGCGTCATCGGGTGGACCCCGAAGTCGGTGCCCACCTGCTCCACCGTCACACCCGGGCCGCGATTCCTCGCGACCCGCACGACGTCCTGGCGGAACTGTTCCGGATAAGGCTTGGGCACAGCGACATCCTTATCCAACCGCCCTACAGGGCCGGCCAGTTCAGATGTCACCCGATCGTGCAGCAGACCCTCTAAACCCCATCAACACTCACCACAAAGGGTCCGTCAGTAAGCTGACGGGCCCTCATGAATGATCGAGTTCAGGCTCCTCTGGTTCGGATTGCGAGCAGGGGGAGACTTATGGTTGGTGTGGTGTCTGAGCGGTTCGGAACTGATGGGGCGGGACATGCGTCACTGCCGCCTGTGGCAAGCCATGCACATTGAGCCGGGCGTAGGCATCGGGAAGGCGTTCGGTGACTGAACCGCGGAC
The DNA here is from genome assembly GCF_055558375.1 of Streptomyces sp. NPDC025793. Classification (NCBI taxonomy): domain Bacteria; kingdom Bacillati; phylum Actinomycetota; class Actinomycetes; order Kitasatosporales; family Streptomycetaceae; genus Streptomyces; species Streptomyces sp. NPDC025793. The sequence continues at coordinate 7,343 of NZ_JBVHMR010000082.1, forward strand.
GGCTGCTGGCGTCACCCCGTTTCGCGGACAACAGCCACACGGAGATCAAATCAGCATGGCGATTCTCTGCGAGGTGCCCTGCATCGTTATGGTTTCATGCCTCCTCGTCTCCATACTCGTCTTCGTATTCGTCTTCTGTTTCGTCCTCGGGGTATTCGTCCTCCGGTGCCTCTTCCTCTTCCTCTTCTTCGGGTTCTTCGTCCTCGTACTCGCCTTCTTCCTCTTCCAGTGCCTCTTCGTGAGTGCGCACCACCTCGCCCTGGCGGATCTCGCCGCGCCAGCCGTCGGCGTCCTCGTCCGAGAGGGTGACGTAGCGCTGGAAGTGTTTGGCGTCGAGCCGGAGTCGGCGGCCCTGGGCGCGCCAAAGGTTGCCGGTTTTCTCGAAGAACCCCGAAGGGTAGTACTCGACGACGAGCACGATGTGCGTGAGCGTGGGCGTGATTTCGTGGAAGCTGACGCAGCCTCGGGTGCTGCCTTTGGCGCCGTCCGAAGTCCACATGATGCGCTCGTCCGGGATCTGTTCTTGGATGGTGGCCTTCCAGGAACGGGTGGACGGACCCACCTTTACCTTCCAGTCACTGCTGGTTTCGTCACCTTGTGACACGCTGCGCACGCCTTTGGTGAAGGAGCTGAACTTCTCGAACCGGGTCCAGTGGTCGTAGGCGACGCGTATGGGGACGCCCACATCCAAATGCTCGATGATGGTCGTGACCTTGGGATTACCGGACCTGCTACCCTTGCCGCCGCCGAACAGGCTCGAAACCTTCTCGGCCGCGCTGTCCTTGATATCTTTCGCCTTCTCGCCGATCAGGGCCTTGAGAGGTGAGTCCCCCTGGAGGACGCGGACGCCGACTTTGGGGAGCACGCCGCCGTTCTCGGCCACGTCCAGCAACTGGTCGGTGAGGTCTTCCACTTTGTCGCCCGCCAGGTCCGCGAGATGCTCGACCTGCGCACCGGCGTAGTCGACGAGTTCGTCACGCAACCGGTCGAGGCCGGAGGGTTCGTCCCGCCCGGTCTTCTGTGCCGTCCTGGCCATGGCCTACCTCCGCCGCGTGGTGGACGCCCTTTTGGTCGCCGCCTTCTTCGGGGCACTCTTCCTGGGGGCGGCTTTCTTCGCCGCGCTCTTCCTGGCCGGTGCGGCAGTCTTCCTCGCCGCGGCCTTTCTCACCGGAGCCGCGGTTTTCTTCGCCGCGGTTTTCCTGGCCGGAGCCGCTTTCTTCGTGGTCGTCTTCTTCGCCGGCTGTGCCTTCTTGGCGGTGGTCTTACGCGCCGGCGCCTTTCGCGGCGTAGGGCGTGCGGACGGACGTTTGGCTGTGCGGCGGTGGCTGCGCGGCTCCTCCTGGGTGTCTTCAGCCCTGTGGCCGGGACGCCGACGCCTGGAGATGGGCTTCTTGGCCCGGGGCTGTTCCTCTTCCTCTTCCGGTTCTTCTTCGCCGGGTTCCTCTTCCTCCCCGTCCTCCTCCTCGACGTCCTCGTACTCTTCTTCGGCCTCCGGCTCGTGCTCTTCTTCCTCGCCTTCCTCTCGCCTCTCGCTTCCGATGCGTGCGGTCCGCTCGTGCAGGGCGTCCGCGAGGTCGCCGAGTTTGCGGTCGGCAGCAGCCGCTAGAGCCTTGCGGCCCGCGTCCTTGAATTCGCCCCGCACCTGCTCGTTGAGGTCGGCGACCTGGGGGATCTCCTGGAGCTTGCGGAGCCCGTCACTGAGCAGTTGCTGGGGTTCCAGGCCGAAACGGCGGCCCGCGAGATAGGTGGCCAGTCCGAAGGCGAGTCGCCCCTTCTTGGTCCGGCCGAGGACATAGCCGCCGGCGACTGCGGCAGCGAGAGCGATCTTCGTTGAATCGTTCATCGATCATTCCCTCCGGCGAGCCGCTGCGCGGTCGCACGGCGGCGCGCGGCCACCGGCGGCCCGTCGCGGCACACTTTCAAGGTGCATATGGTGAAATAGTACATTTGAGTGATGGGGGGTGCCGCTCCAGCAACGGAGTTGGGAACATGCCCGCCTCAGACAAGGACAGCACGGGGAGTGGCAGGCGCCCCTCCCACAGTGACGACACCACACGCCGCACCGGGCGCAGCCGGAAATCCGCCCAGCACTCGGCGGCCTGGGCCATGCGCTCCGCCGCCCGGCAGCTGGAGGAACTCCTCGGACGCGCCCCCGAGTCGGTGTCGGCAATCAAGCCGACCGAGGAGGGATGGGAGGCGGATGTCGAGGTACTCGAGCTGGAGCGAGTCCCCGAGACCACCAGCGTGCTCGGCACCTACCACGTCAGGCTGGATGCGGAGGGCGAACTGCTGGCGTATGAACGGACCCGCCGCTACACGCGCGGCCAGATCGACCGGCGTCGCTGATTTATGCACGTGGGGGTGGTGAAGGGAGGCGCCATGACTGTGGTGCCGCAGGGCGAAAGCAGCCTCTCGCGCGGTAGCACGAGCAGCCTGTACGACGTCCTGGACCTGATTCTGGACCGCGGCCTCGTCATAGACGTCTTCGTCCGTGTGTCCCTCGTCGGTATCGAGATACTCAAGATCGACGCCCGCATTGTCGTTGCCAGTGTGGACACCTACCTTCGCTTCGCCGAGGCCTGCAACCGCCTCGACCTCGAAACAGGTAGCAAACAGCCCACCCAGCTCACCGATCTCGTCGGCGAGATCACCGAAGGCGGGGCGGAGGGCAAGTCCAAGGGGGCTCTCACCGGCGCCGTCGAGGCCGTCAAGGACACCCTGACAGGTGACGGCGGTGAAGCGGATGACGCGGATGAAGACGAGGAGGAGTACGAGGACGGCGAAGGTGAACAGGAGGAGCCCGAATACGAGGAGGAGCCCCGGCAACAGCGTCGTCGACAGGCCAGGAGGGCTTCCCGGCGGCAGAGGGAGTGACCATGGCCGTCTACGTCTACTCCATCACCTCGAAGGACCACCCGATGCGGCTGGACGACGTCCACGGCGTCGGCGAGCCTTCCAGCCCACTGCGCACAGTGACAAACGGTTCGCTGTGTGCGGTCGTCAGCGACGCGCCCGAGGACCTGCGTGCCCGGCGGCGTGATGTGCTGGCTCACCAGGAAGTCCAGGAGCGGCTGATGGCCGAGGGCGCCGTACTGCCGCTGCAGTTCGGCATGACGGCCGAGAGCGACGAAGCCGTACGCGCAGCCCTGGAGGACAGGGCGGACGAATACCAGGAACGGCTGCGAAGCCTGGAAGGGGCCAGGGAGTACAACCTGAAGGTCTCCTGGGAGGAAGGGGCGCTGCTGCGCCGGATCCTGCTGGAGTCCGAGGAGGCCCGTGAACTGAACGCCGCCACTCGCGGTGGCAACGGCACCCCGCAGATGTCAGTTGCGCTCGGCGAACTGGTCGCGCGGGAAGCCGAGGTTCGGCAACAGGCGCTCGCCACGGGCATCGTCGAGGCTCTGCGCCCGTACGCGCGCGACGAGACCCCCTCGCCCCCCGGCGGCCGTGACTTCCTCAACATCTCCTTTCTGGTCCCGGCGGACAAGGAGGAAATGTTCCAAGCCGCGGGGATCAGACTGGCCAACCAACTGGGCGAGGAATGCGAGGTCCGACTACGTGGCCCGCTGCCCCCGTACAGTTTCGTCTGAGAGGCGCAGCTCATGGGCCTGCTGTCTCAGCTCCTCACCTTCCCGCTGGCGCCCGTGCGGGGCGTGGGCTGGGTTGTCGACCGGGTGATCGAGGCCGCCGAGCGGGAGTACTACGACCCCGAGCCCGTCGAGCGTGAACTGGCCGCGCTGGAGCGGGCACTGCTTGAGGGCCGCATCGATCAGAAGACCTTCGACGAGCACGAGGACCGGCTCCTGGACCGTCTGGAGGAGATCACAGCCTACTGGCGGGGCAACCCCGCTCCCTGAGCTGGAATCGAGGTGGCTGCGGTGTCGGAATCCCCTGCGAACCGGCTGAGCGCGTACCCGTCCAGGGCCACGGCCTCGTACGGGTACGGACAAGGCTCCTCCGCGAACCTGGCCGACATCCTCGAGCGCGTCCTGGACAAGGGGATCGTCATCGCCGGGGACATCCGGATCAATCTCCTGGACATCGAGTTGCTCACCGTCAAACTCCGGCTCATCGTCGCCTCCGTCGACAAAGCCAGGGAAATGGGAATTGACTGGTGGGAGCATGATCCGTCGCTTTCCTCCCGGCCTGGCGAGCGAGCGCTGGCCGAAGAGAACAGACGGTTGCACGCAGAGATCGAGACGCTGAAAGGCGAGCGTGAGCTGCCGCCGGACGAGGAGCGGACCGCCGCACGGCGCCGCCCGAGGTCCTCCACCACTCGACACCGGAACGGGGCTGCCGATGACTGATCCGGTCACCTATGCCTACGCCGTGCTACGCACCGCGGACGGGCTTGCCGAGGCCCTGGGCGATGTGAAGGGCGTGGCGGGGGCGTCCGTTCGCCTGGTACGGGAAGAATTCGGGAGCGAACTGACGGCTGCTGTCAGTTCGGTGCCCGCCCAGGACTTCCAGGAGAGCGCCCTGCGACGCCATCTGGAGGACCTGGACTGGCTCGAGGCCGTCGCCCGCGCTCACCACGCGGTGATCGAGGCCCTGGCCGCACACACCACCGTCCTGCCCCTGCGGCTCGCCACGGTGTACCTGGATGACAAACGGGTGGGGACCATGCTGCGCGAGGAGGCGGACGGGCTCTCCCGCGCCCTTCGGCGGCTGGCAGGACATCTCGAGTGGGGCGTGAAGATCTACGTGGAACCGCAGCCGGGCGCACAGGCCACCGGTGAGGCGGGCGCGGTCGGCACGGTCGGCGGGCTCGGTCCGGGCCGGGCCTATCTGCGCGCTCGCCGCTCCCAGCGGCACTCGCGCGACGAGGCCTACAGGGCCGCCCGGCAGGCCGCCGAACGCGTCGAAGCGATCGGCCACACCATGGCGGCGGGCCACGCCCGGCACCGGGTACAGCAAGGAGAACTCGCCGCTGACGCCGGTGAGAACGTCGTCAACGACGCCTACCTCCTCTCGCGTGAGGCGGCGGCAGGCTTCCGGACGCGGGTGCTTGAGGTCGCCCAGGGACTGTCCGGTGTGCGGATCGACGTCACTGGACCCTGGGCGCCGTACTCCTTCGTCGCCCCGCCGGGCACGCAGTCATCCGCATCGGACCGGGCGCCATGAACGACGTGACGCACTCGCCCGGGGCCGAGCCGCTGGCGCAGCGCCAGGTGGCCCTCATCGACCTGCTCGACCGCCTGCTGAGCGGCGGTGTCGTCCTCACCGGGGACGTGGTCCTGTCGATCGCCGACATCGACCTGGTGCGCATCTCACTGCGGGCTCTGATCGTCTCTGTGAGCGCCCAGAACCCGTCACCATGGATGACGCCGACACGCCCCGGGGAGGCGTCATGACGGGTGTGGTCGCCGGGGGCGGGCACACCGATCCGCCCGACCGTATGGGCGAGGTCGCCGAAGCGGCCGCCCGGGCCTGCCGGCTGCTGTCCGCGGTACCCGACGTCACCACACCGGCCCGTCCGTCACCGCGCCCCGCCCGCCGCATCAGTACCGACCCGGACACCGTCGAACGGGACCTGGTCCGGCTTGTCCTCACCCTGGTTGAACTGCTGCGGCAACTCATGGAGCGCCAGGCGTTGCACCGCGTTGACCAAGGCGATCTCACCGAGGAGCAGGAAGAACGGCTCGGTTCCACTCTCATGATCCTCCACGACCGGATGTCCGAGCTCTGCACCCGCTACGGCCTGACCATGGAGGACCTCAACTTGGACCTGGGCCCGCTCGGCCCCCTCCTTCCCCCTGATCGCGCAAGTGACACCCCTTCCTGAGCGGTCCCGCGGTCGTGATCGCGCAATGGGTGCGACGCGTCCCCGCCGCAGTGACGGTTGTTTTCCTGCGAGATATGGGGTACCCGACGTGGGTGTCCACAACCTCCCATGGCTAGGAGAGTGAACAACGATGGCTGTAGAGAAAAAGGCCAAGGGCAAGATGGAAGAAGCCGCAGGCAAGACCAAAGAGGCGGTCGGACGCACCGTGGGCAACGAGCGGATGACGGCTGAGGGACAGGCCAAGAAGTCGAAGGGCGCAGCGCGTCAGGCCAAGGAGAAGACCAAGGACGTATTCAAGCACTGAGCAGGAAAGTCCTGGGCGGGATCCCTGAAATCCGGATCCCGCCCCTCTGCAGTCAAGTCGCACGTCACCAGTCTGATCCAGCGGGGCTCATGGCATGACGAGCGTCCGGATCGGAGGCGGACGGAACGCCGTCAAAATCACCAGTAGTGACGTCGGCCGGCGACTGCGTGCCCCATCGAACCCATGGCCCACAAGGCGATTCCGACCACCGCCAGAATGAGGCCTATGGTCCACAGGATCGATATTCCTGTGACGAAACCGACTATGAGCAGAATGATCCCGAGTGCGATCATGGCGTGCCTCCTGCGATGGGTAGCGGCTCCTCGTTCACGGGTTCCCGGAAAATGGTTCCTTTCATCGGCGGTGCGGCGAAAATCTGGAGCACACCCCAGTCCTTCGTGGTGTCGATGGCCCGCCCGTTGGCGGCAGGGCGACCTCGTGAGCTGGCCCGTGAGGGCGCTTGGGTATCGGCCTGTGACCGGGCCCCGCCGTCGGGCTTGGCCTTGCCCCCGACTGCCTCCCTACGGGGCAGCAGCAGTGTTCGACGCCGGAGTGGCACTTCGGCCCTCAGCCGTCCTGCGCACGCACCGAGTGACGTGCACCCGGTCTATGCATGCTCCTGGCCTTGGAGCATCGGGCGCCGGGTCTGACCTCCGCGGGTGCGGTGCCGGGGGTGTCCGTCGGCCCGACGTGTGCGGGCGACGGCTGCCGTGAGCTGCCTTTGGACCGGGTCCGGCAGAGACGTGCCCTGCACGGTGGTGACCACGTCTTCGGCCAGGAGGTGCAGTTTGGTGTTGGTGTTCTGTGATGCCGCGACCAGTACCTTCCACGCCTCGTCCGCGTTCAGGCCGAAGGAGGCCATGAGGATGCCGCGTGCCAGGTCTATTTCCGGCCGGGTCCGCAGCGCACGCCGCAACTGGACCACCTCCGTCTGCAGGAGGCCGTCCTCGGGGCCCTCGCGCATCCGGCCGGGCCTGCCGGCGGCCGGGTGGGCGTGGTCGTGCGCGGGGGAGAAGAGGGGGTAGGTGTCGGTGTAGGCCAGCAGGCGTTCCGTGGCGGGGCTGGCCTCGGTGACGGTGATCGTTTTTCCCGTCGTGAGCGCGTCGCGGCGAGCGGTCAGGAGTACGTTGAGCGCGGAGCAGTCCACGAACATGAGTTCGCCGAGGTCGAGGTCCACGCCCTCCTCCGACTTCGCGAGGGCCTCGCTGAGGGCGTGCTTAAGGCGCTGACTGTTGTCGAGGCAGAACTTCCCGCTCACGGCGACGGTCACGCGGACGCCGGGCGGCCCCGCCTGCACGAGCAGAGTCGTGCAGGGCGACAGTGTGCCGTCGGTTTCGTCGCTTGCGGGGGACCTGTTCTGGGGCGGTTGGTTCATGCTCGCCTCCTCCGCATGTCTCCTCCAGGCTCGCCCGTACCCCATGAGCGTCAAGCCCTGCACGAATCCAAGTTCGTACTTTGGAGTACGTGAACGTACGGTCGTACGATGGAGTCATGGCTGATGGAGTGCCCGAACCGCACAACGGGTGGACGTTCCTGACCAACCACGCGCGGGTACTGGCCAGCATCGCCGACAACCACAACGCGCGCGTCCGTGACATCGCGGCGCGCTGCCGGCTCACGGAACGCGCTGTTCAAAAGATCATCGTGGACCTGGAGCAGAACGGGTACCTGTCGCATACCCGGGTCGGCCGCGTCAATCGGTACAGCATCGACCCGGACAGGGTCCTTCGCCATCCGGCCGAGGCAGGCCTGACTGTGGCCTCCCTGCTGTCGGTGCTGGTCAGGGACGAGGACGAGCGCCGAGGTTTTGGCGACCACGTCCGGCCCGACACGTGAGGGCAGCGGTCAGTTGCGGGCAGGCGCGGCTTGCCGGTCGGGCTCGAGTCACGGGTCGGTCCTCTGCGGATGAATATCGCTGCCCGGGGGACCTCGGCTGAAGGCCCGCCCGCGCCACGTTCTACGTGGCTCCTGAGCAGTCAACAGAATGATGAAGGGGCCCAGTGCCGCCGAGGCTGCGCTGGGTCCCATGGCATCCGAGGGAAAGTTGACAGAGGGCTCGCTGGTCGACGTTGCGAGGTGACACTGATGCGGGATTCACCTGACAAAGAGAGGCCCGAGGCCGACGCCGGCGGCACGAAACGCCGGGACGCCGAACGCGAGCGGCGTTTCGACCCTGACGAACTGATACCTGCCTCAGGTGGAGAGATTTCCCCCGAAACCGTCGAACGGATAAGGCAGCGCATGGAAGAGCAGCGGGAGGCAGAAAGCGAGCAGCCATAGTCGTGGTGCCTGTGCCGACCGGCCGGGTGCCTCAGCCCTGGGTTTTGCCCGGGAGTCGTTCATCGGGCGACGAGGACTTGGAAGCCGCCAGGGCTCACGCGTGCGCCGCGTCTGGGGTGGCGTGGTCGGCGATCCAGTGGTCGACGCGGGCCCACTGGGTGAGCAGCCACTCGCTGCGGGCATCGTCGCCCAGCGGGACGCGGCTCGCGGGTATGCGCCACCAGCGTGCTCGCACGCCGTCGCGGAGCGGCAGCCGGTTCCAAACGGTGCGCGCCGAGTGGACGACGTCGAGGCCGGTGTGGGCGACGAAGACCACGTCGGCCGCGGGCGCGGCGGCGATCGCGGCGAGTGCGCCGGCGTCCAGCGGTGGGAGGACATGGCGCATCTGTTCCGCGCGGGATGCCCGCCGCGGCAATCCCCGGCGGCGCAGTGAGGCGATCGCGCGCCGGCGGCGGCGCGGTGTGAAGTTGCCGCCCTCCGGAAAGATCACGAGGGCGTCGCCCGGTCCCAGCTTGGCCGCCAGGTCCCCGATCGCGTCCTCGGCGCGGCCGTCGAGGGGCGGGAGGAAGCAGTGGGGGACTCGCCCGATGAGGACGTCGAGAGCGGGGTCGGCGCGGAGCGTCCGCTTCAGAACGGTGTGCGGGCGCAACCCGGCCCGGCTGAGCAATATCTGGAGCAGCAGGAAGGAATCGCCGACCCCGGCGTGCCGTACGAAGACCAGGACCGGTACCACGGCGTGTCCGGTCTCGCCTGGTGGCGGGGGCCTCACTTCCACCTGGAGCCGGAAGACTCGCTCGGCCGCGCGTCGTAGCAGCCGCAGCAGCCGCTCCAGCACGGCGAATGCCTCCGCGGTGCGTCGCTCCTCGCGGTTCTGTTTGTCGGGCAGCTGTCGCACCCACAAAATGGCGGCGGCCATCAGCCCGGCCAAGTCCACCAGGAGGTAGAAAAGCGCGAAGCTGGTGATCCGCACCGGTTTCCACGGGCCGCGTGTGGCGAGTGAGACCGGCGCGCAGAGCACGCCTGCGGCGACGACGAGCGCGGCCACCGTCGGGATGAGGGCGAACAGCAGCGTGGCGGTGGCGGTGCGGCGCAGCCCGGTTACCAGCGCCCCGGCCAGCCGCGCCGCGTGTCTTCGGGACGTCCTCGCATCGGTCATGGCTCGCCGTCGGGTGTGCTGAGAGCGGTCTCGAGATAGCGGGAGGAGGCGGCGTAGGCGCGCTCGATGCGATCGGCGGTCCGGCCGAAGCTGCGGTGGCGCAACTGCCGCAGGGTGGCTGTGCCTTCTTCGGGACCCGAGCCCGACGGCAGCACGCGGACCGTGACACCGGGCGGCAGGTCCGCCATGTCCCGGGCGAATCGGTGTCTGCGAGCGATCTCGAACGCCACCAGGGCCACCTGCCAGGGGGCCCGCGGCGGGCAGAGGGCTCGCTCGACGCGGCCGACCTGCAACACATAGACCTCGGTCGCACCGAGGGCCACCGCGCGGCCGACGGGGATGCTGTTGACCAGACCGCCGTCGACGTAGTGCTCGCCGTCAAGGCGGACGGGCGGTAGCAGCCCGGGTACTGCGCACGAAGCGAGCACGGCATCCACCAGCGGCCCGGCGGCGAACCAGTGCTCGGCGGCCCGCTCGATGTTCGCCGCCACGCACTGGAACGGCAGGGCCAGATCCTCGATGTCTGTCACCGGAAGGTGGGAGGAGAGCAGTTCGCGCAGCGGTGTGGGGTGGTACATGTGAGTGCCACTGCGCACGACGGTGCTCATCCGTCTGAGCAGTGATCCGGAGAACACGCCGGCACGTCCAAGGCCGGTCCACAGGTCGGCGAGCCGGGCCACCGACGCCCGCGACGGATCGGCGGCGACGGCTGCGCCGTTGATCGCGCCGACGGAGGTGCCGACGACGACGTCCGGGTGTACGGCGGCGGCGAAGAGCGCCTTGAGCATGCCGACCTCGTAGGCGCCGAGCGCACCGCCGCCGCCCAGCACGAAGGCGCGGGTCGATGGGTGGGCTGGACGGCTGTCCTCCATGGCCGAAGGGTGCCCCGGTACGACGCCGTCAACCACCGGCGCGAGAGCCGCCTCCGGCGTTCAGATGACCAGGACCCGGCGTCCGCGTGTGTGGCCGGACCTGGCTGTCGATGTGCGCCGCCGCGGCCTCATTGAGCGGGTACGCCGCCGCAGCCTCATCGAGCGGGTACGACTTCTCGACCGGGATACGGAGCTTTCCCCGTGCGATGAGGCCGACGGCCTCGGAGAGCGCTTCTGGCATGCTCCC
>NZ_JBVHMR010000083.1:0-17793 GCF_055558375.1 Streptomyces sp. NPDC025793
GACTCCGCCGGACGCGCCGCTGACCAGCAGCGTCTGCCCGGACCGTACGCCGACCTCGCGGATGATGCGCAGCGCGGTCTCCACCACGGAGGGGTAACCGGCCGCCTCTTCGAACGTCAGCCCCTCGGGCATGAGGGCCCAGGCCGACAGCACGGCGAACTCGGCATAGGTGCTGGAGCCTTCGCCGAACACGTGGTCGCCGACCCCGACCCCTTCCACGCCCTCGTCGACCTCGTCCACCACCCCGGAGGCGTCCAGCCCTACCCCGGAGGGCAATTCGACCGGATGAGCGCCCAGGATCTGGCCTTCACGGATCCTCCAGTCGACGGGATTCACGCCCGCCGCCCGCACGGCGATGCGTACCTGACCAGGGCCCGCGTGGGGCTCCTCGGCGTCCAGGAGCCGCAGTACGTCCGGACCGCCGAACTCGGCGAAACTCACTCTCTTCATGCGACCGACCGTAACACTAACCGTTAGGATTTAATATCTGTTGCGACTTTGCATCTGGTAGTGTCATCCCGTGACCGTGCCGCCTGGACGCCGTGAGCGCAAGAAAGCCGCAACCCGTCAGAAGATCGCCGACACCGCCCTGCGGCTCTTCCTGGAACGCGGATTCGACGCGGTGGGCATCCGCGACGTGGCCGCCGAGGCCGACGTGGCCGTCACGACGGTCTTCTCCCACTTCGCCTCGAAAGAGGCCCTGGTGTTCGAGCAGGACGACGACTTCGAGCAACGCCTCACGCAGGCGGTCACCGGCCGGGCGCCCCACGAGCCGCTCATCCCCGCGCTGCGCCGCGAGGTCCAGGCGCTCGTGCGGCACTGCACGGCGGACAGCGCCACCCCGATCTGGCGCATGATCGACGCATCACCCGCCCTGCGGGAGTACGAGGAGTCGATGAGACTTCGCCACGCGGAGGCGCTGGCAACGGCCATCGCCGCCGATCCCGACCTGTCACGGACCACAACGGCCTGCCGGACCATCGCGAGGTTCGTGATCGACGCCTACTCACTGGCCCGTGAGACGGCCGACCCGCAGACCGCGCTCGACGAGATCTTCCGGATGATCGAGGCAGCCTGGGCCGTCACCCGCCCCTTCACACACTCCGCCGGCGCACCCGGACCTCAGCCGATGCCGAGCCTGGTCAGGCCCGGCATCGCTTCACCGACCCCCAGCGGCAGAGCGGATCCGTAAGCCGGCCGACCTGGACCGTCCTCGCCGGTGACCACCGTACCGATGTCGCCCGAGACCGGGGCCTCGGGCCCGAGTTCGTCCCGGAGATGCCCGGGTCAAGGGGACCGGCGGTGCGGGCGAGGCGGAAAACCTGGTCGGTCTGCTCGCGCAGACCGAGGGCGCGTGGCGTGAGGGCGGCCGCAGCGGCCCGATGATCGGGGTGCGCCTCCTGCGGCGTGGTAAGCCGTGGCCTTCCCCGGCACCACGGACGTCCACTCACCGAACCACCGGTATCCGGTCGACCAGGACGGGCCGACGACTCCGGAGTCTGCCGCCAAGTGCAGCCGGAGGCGGCGACGAACAGGATCGCCGCCAGCATCTCCCCACCCCGCTAGCGTCGGCGGCAGCGGCTTCGCGCCATGCACACTGCCGATCACGCCCACCGCAACAGCCTTCCAGGGCGCGACCGTCAGGCCGGCGCGGACGGCCAGGACGACCAGTTGGGCGCGGGAACGGGCGTTGAGTCTGGCCATCACCCGGCCCACGTGGGTACGGACGGTGGCCGGGGACAGGAACAGGGCGTCGGCGATCTCGTTGTTGGACCTGCCGGTGGCCACCCAGGCGGCGATTTCGCGCTCGCGCTCGGTGAGGGCGTCCAGCCCCTGGACGGCGGCGGGAGGCGCCCAGCGCGCGGCGAAGGTACTCACCAGCAGATGGGGCACGAAGGGTGACAGCAACGCCTCCCCGGCGGCCACCACCCGTATGACGTGCACCAGTTCGGCGGGGCCGCTGTCTTTGAGGATGAAGCCGCTGGCGCTGGCCTGAAGCGCCTCGAACACGTACTGGTCGATCTCGAAGGTGGTCACCATGACGACTCGCACAGCACGCAGCTCCGGGTCGGCGGCAAGGTGACACAGCAGCTCCAGGCCGTCCATGTCAGGCATTCGAACGTCCAGCAGCATCACGTCGGGCACGCTGCGGCGCAGTTGGGCGAGGGACTGTCGACCGTTGTCAGCCTCGGCAACTACCTGCATGCCGTCTCGCGGTCGACCTGGACCCGCAGCCCCATGCGTCGGCACCCTGGCCGGACAGCTGGCCCCCAATCCGGCCTCGCACAACCTCGGCACCGTCGCCGGCAACGCCATCATGGCCGCCGGTCTGCTCCTCGCAGCCGAGGAACTGACCAAGGCCATGAAGGCAGAGAAGGCCGGCACGGTCGTCGGCCGCGACGGCAAGCCGATCAGCGGCTCCATCAAGGAGAACACCCGGTCGGCCCACATCCCCTGGAAGAATGGCTGAAGTGGCAGGTAGGGAACAAGCCGTGACAGCACGTCATAACATCACGCTCCCCGCGATACGTGCCGAGATCATCGAGTCGGTACGCGCCCTGGCGGACCAGGAGTACCAGCGGCGCGTGTGGATCGCGCGTGAGTACCCGTCACCGGACTACTACGACGATCTGACGCTCACCGTCACCATCCTCTACGACGACACCACTGTGCTCGACAACCCGCAGGCGGCGCTGGGCCGGACCCTGGCCAACCAGACTGAGGTGGAGGCGCTGAGCAGGCTGGCGGACGCGCTGGGCCGCGCGTTGGACGAAGTCGGCCGCGAGCAGCCGGACGAGCGGTTTGTGGCCTCCGCCGTCTGGCCGTCCGTGGTCGACGCCGCGTCGACCGCCCTGAAGGTGCTCACGAACGGCGCGTGAGGTGCTGGACGCCCCGGCGCGTGCGGGGGCGGCCAGCACACGCGATGCACCATCGCCGCTGGTCTGATGCGCAGGCTCGCCGAGGTCAGCACGGAAGCGCTGCTGGAAGGTGCCGTCTGCCGCCCGTCGGTGACAGCGGCCGTACAGCGTGGCACACGGGCCGTACCGCGCGGGCAGCTCCCGCCAGACCGTCCCGGGACGGAACTTCTACACGATCTTGTTGAGACCCCTTCGATCGTCCAGCCGCTTCCGGCCCCGCACTCTCCTGGTCCTCGTCCTCCTGCGGGATGCATCCGCTCATGGGCGCAGGGTGGAGGTGTACTGCTCCTGCAGTCGCCGAGGTAGTTGTCGTCGTAAGTGCCCTTCGGGGTGAGCAGCCAGTAGGAGTTCACCATCGGCTCGAAGTGCCACGTGCCCGTGTAGGCGGTCTTGCTGAAGATGACGTGCAGGTGGACGTGGCCGACCTTGCCGGAGGGGACCTTCACCGTGGGTGAGTAGCCAGCAAGGTTGAGATCGATCAGCCCGCTCGACTCGTAGTGACTGGGCTTCTCCCAGCGGTGGTGTACCGGGTCCCACCACGTGGCGGAGATGCCCCGCATCTGCTTGAAGCCCGGGGCGGCGAGGTTCCGGGACTTCTGCGTGCAGGACATGGTGAGGCGGATCGTGCCACCTCGGTGCAGGGACATCGGGATGCCGCTCGCCCACTCCTTCAACGTCCCGATCTCGTGAGTCGCCGACACCTGCGTGCCGGACGGCACCACGGACGCCGTGCCTGCGCTGACCGGCACCAACCCCGTTGCAGCGGCGGCTGCGACCGCGGCGGCGCGTCTACGTGTCCTCCATGTTGTCCCCTCCCAGTGATCTGTCGGCCGCGCATCGTACGCACCGGTCCGCGTTCAGCAGCGGAAGCCGAGCCACCTCGGCTTACCAGCCGTCGGCTCCTGGAACGGATCATGACTCCAATACCAGCGGGGCCTTCACCGACGTCAATCCGCAGACGCGCCGCCCCGACCGGCCGATGCCGTCGATGGCCGGTACCGGCCGGTCGCGGTGGTCGCGCATCCGCCGACCGCCGCCGCCGAGGAGGGCCGGGACCTGTCCTCGATGAGCGGCATCCTGGCCGACACGTCTTACCGTCCGCTGCCGGCCTGACGGCCCGGCCTCACTTCAGGTGCCGGCCGAAGAACCGGTCCCCGTCCTCCACCTCGAACCACGGGGTGCCGGTGTGCCCGCCCATGTTGGCGTGCATCGTCTTCTCCTTGGTGCCGAAGGCGTCGAACAGGTCCAGGGCCCGCTGCCGGGGGTTTCCTTCGTCGTCCCACTGCAGCAGGAACAGCAGCGGAATGCTGACCTGCCGGGCCTCCTCGCGCTGGGCGCGGGGCACATACCCCCCGGCGAAGAAGCCGGCGGCCGCGATGCGCGGCTCGACCACCGCCAGCCGGATACCGACGGCGGTCCACCCCGAGTACCCGACCGGGCCGCCGATCTCGGGCAGCGAAAGGAGGGCGTCCAGGGTGGTCAGCCATTCCGGGACCGCCTTTTCGACCAGCGGGCCGATGAAGGACTCGAAGATCTCATCGACCGGCTCGCCGGCCTGCATCGCCCGGCGGATGTCGGCGCGGGCCTGCTCGTCGGCGACGGAACGGGGCCGGTCACCACACCCGGGGGCGTCGATGGCGGCCACCGCGTAGCCGTACGCCGCGGACTGCCGGGCCCGTGCCACCAGCCGGGACTCCCCCTTGGGCAGGCCGTTGTTGTGGGCCATCAGGATCAGCGGGACCGGTGCGGCGGATTCAGGCGTCCACAGCGTGCCGGGGATCTCGCCGAGGGTGAACTCGCGCTCAAGGACGCCGTCGTCGAGGCGCTGTTCGGAAGAGAATTGCATCGTCGTGCCTTTCGGGAGTGCTCTTGAACGGCGCTCCCGGACGACCTATCGCCCGACCGTGACCCCGGAGGGGAGCACCCATGTCGATACTGCGTTCACGGGTACCACCTCCTCGTTCTCTCGCACGGCCTCCGGAAAAGTAGCAGAGGTCACCAGGGTCCGCCAACGGGGTTTTACGCTCGGTGGCCCACCGCGAAGGCGGTCACACTCAGCCAGCAAGATCCAACGGATTCACAGCCGATCGCGTGACCGGTGTCCCGGAGCTGCTCTTCGGTGGCCCCGGCCTGCTGGGCGTCGAACAGGGGGCCGCGCAGGCGGGTGGCGAGGTGGCGCAAGCGGGCGTCGTCGGTGGTGCCGGGCGCGACGGTGAAGCCGAAGCGGGCGCGGGCCTCGATGACGAGGCCCGCGCTGGTCGCAGTCTGGCGGCGGGCCTGCTCACACACCGGCGGCTGCCAGTGGGCCAGCCAGGCGCTGGGCGAGGTCGGCGCGGCGCGGGGTCTGCGGATCTGGAGTTTCACGTGGCGCTCGACGGTGCTCTGGGAAACGCCGAACAATTCGGCTCCCCGCCGGGTGCACCGAGCCGACGGACGAGGTAACGCACCTCGGCGACTACGGAGCCGGTTCCCTCCACCCCGGCCCGCCGGACGACTCCCGACGAACAGGCTCACTCGACGAGTTACGCGTTGACGGAGTCCGCCGGCCGTGACAGGGCAGGACTGGATGCCCAGGCAGGGCATCGAGAACGCTGACGACAGCGGGGACGCGTACGTCCTTGTGAGTGTCGACGGCGAGCACAGTGGTGGCGTCGTCCACGGGGGGTATCTGTCCGCGAAGGCCCCTATGGGGACACGCCCGCCGGCCCGGCGGCGGCGATCCCCGCACGGGGCCGGACCGACAGATCGGCACTCAGGACACCTTGGTCAGTCGGTGACCGGGGCAGGCCGCGCCTCCGTGCGGAACACGATCATCCTCACACATGATGCGGAGTTGAGCCGAAGCGCGATGGTTGTCACCATCGGCGCCCACTCATGACCACCGGCCTCTCCACGACGGCCGACTCCCTGAGCATCGGCTCAGCAGGGCTCGCCGAACCAGCGGTCGAGCGCCGGTTCCAGGTCGTCCGCGCCTGCCCAGCACACGTAGCCGTCCGGCCGGATGAGCATCGGCTCGGTGTCGGTGCCCTGGCCCACCCGGTCCACCCGGTCCGACCAGGGGCCGGCGACGCCGGCGAACGCGTCGGCCGGGTCCAGCAGGATGCCGTGGGCTGACCGCAGCAGTTCGTGCACCCGGGCCGGGCCGAGGTCCAGGTCCGGTGCGGGCCGGCCGACGAGGGGATGGGTTTCGGTGCCCGGCATCGGGTAGCGGAGGGCCATCCCGGACATCAGGTCGGTGAGATGGTGCTGGACGTCCGGCAGTTGGGCCAAGGCCGTGAAGATCTCCCGGGCGGCCAGTACGTCCGGATCGCGGGTGCCGGCCCAGTCCATCAGCAGGCTCTGTGCCCGGACGTTGCGCAACACGGCGGCCCCGGCCGGATGCCGTTCCGCGTGATACGTGTCGAGCAGGTTCTTCGGTGCCCAGCCGTGCACGGCGGCGCCGAGCTTCCAACCGAGGTTGAGCGCGTCCTGCATCCCGGTGTTCATGCCCTGCGCGCCGAGCGGAAGGTGGACATGGGCGGCATCGCCCGCCAGGAACACCCGCCCGTGCCGGTACTGCTCGACCTGCCGTGACGCGTTGGTGATGCGGCGGGCGTAGCGCAGTTCGAGCAGGTGCACCCGCGTTCCGAACACGGCGCTCAGGCCCTGGCGGATCTCGTCCTCGGTGACCGGGATCTCCCTCGGCCGTGACTGGCCCGGCCCGCCGAGGACCAGTCGGCGCAGCGGCCTGCCCTGCGGATCCGTGCCGAGCGGGAACAGTGCCGCCCAATACCCGTCCTCGTTCCAGGTGTGCGACGTGGACGGATCGGAGCCGTTCAGCCGCACGTCGGCGGCGGTGATCGTCAACGTACCGGGCTGGCCGGGGAATCCGGCCCGCAGCAGCGACCGTACGGTGCTGTGGGCTCCGTCGGCGGCGACGAGGTAGCGGGAGCGGAGGGTGACGCCGTTGGCGAAGGTCGCGGTGACCCCGTTGTCGTCCTGGGCGAGGCCGACCAGTTCGTGGTCCCTCCGGGCATGGAGGCCGTGCGCGGCGAGGTGCTGCTCGAAGAATCCCTCGATCACCACCTGCGGCACGGACCGCCACGGCAGACGGTGCCGCTTGGAGTGGAGCGGGAGTGGGATACCGGCGAAGTGGCCAGTGGTGACGGGGTGATCGCCGGTGGCCAGCAACGGCTCCAGCAGCCCTCGTTGGTCGAGCGCCTCCAGAGTGCGGGACTGCACGCCGCCTGCCTTGGACAGGTCGCTGCGCTGCGACAGCTTGTCGACCAGCACGGTCGGCACCCCCGCCGTCAGCAGTTCGTTGGCCAGCGTCATTCCGGTCGGGCCGGCGCCGACGATGAGCACATCGGTGTCCATGGACTCTCCTGTGGCTGTGTCGATCAGGACAGAGGCAACGCTGCATCGGCCGAACCGCCCGAGCCAGAAACCGACTTGATTGCGTTGGTATCTGACACCGCATAGCCTCGGCCCGGTGGAATCCGACTACGACGAGCTGGATCGTCGGCTCGTGCACGCCCTGCAGATCGACGGCCGTGCCCCGTTCAGCACCATCGCCGAGGTTCTCGGTGTGTCGGATCGCACCATCGCCCGCCGGTACGCCCGGTTGCGGTCGGCCGGGGCGGTACGGGTGCTGGGCGGGGTCGACCCAACCGCGCTGGGTGCCATCCTGTGGTTCCTGCGGGTGCGATGTGCGCCCGCCGCGTCACTCCCGGTCGCCGAGGCACTGGCCAGACGCCCCGACACATCCTGGGTGAGTCTCAGCTCCGGCGGCACCGAGATCACCTGCGTGGTCCGTACCGAGAGCGAGGCGGACAGCGAGGCACTGCTGCTCGCCAAACTCCCCCGCACCCCGCGCGTGGAGGGGGTGACCGCGCACTCCGTGCTGCACGCCTTCTACGGCGGCCCGGACAACCTGGTCGGAAAACTCGGGTCACTGGACGCGGAGGCGATCGAGCGGCTGCGCCCGCCCCCGATGCCACATCGACGGGGACCGGTGCGGCTCGACGACGGTGACCGCAAGCTCCTCGCCCTGCTGGCCACCGACGGCCGGGCCGGGTTCGAGCAGTTGGCCGCGGCGACCGGCTGGTCACCGACGACGGTCCGGCGCCGGATGACCGAGCTGCGCGAACACGGCCTGCTCTACCTCGACATCGACGTCGACTGGCGCATGTTCGGCGTGAACGCCCGCACCCTGCTCTGGCTCTCGGTCGCGCCCGCGCACCTGGAGGAGGCCGGTCAGGCTCTGGCCGGACATCCGGAGATCGCGTTCGCCGCCGCCACGACCGGCCCGACCAACCTGTACGCGAGCGTGGTGTGCACGAACCACCAGGAGCTGTACCGGTACCTGACCACCCGGATCGCCTCACTCCCAGCCATCACACACCTCGAAACGGCGCCAGTGATCAGGACCGTCAAGCAGGCAGCGAACCAGACATAGCGACCGGCTGGCCTCCTGCTGCTTCGATGGCGCAAGGCACACTGCTGCGTACGCTCACGAAATTCGACTCTGCCGGGAATGCTGTAACAGGCGGGGGCCTCAAGGAGGGGTGGACGCCCTCGGGACACTGGTTGCGGTGCTGTCGCGTCGCGAAGTACTACGAGGCCGGGATGGACATCTGCACTCCCAGGCGTGTGCCGTGTCCTGGCCGCGGCGGCAGTGGCCCCTGCGTCCGCGCACGCCTCACGAGCCGTACCCGACGCTGTTGCGTCCCGGCGGTACGCTGCCGTTGCGCCCGGATCACGCCCTACCCCCACCCATGTGGCGGCCCGCACGCTCAAAGGCATGGGGGACGACAAGCACGTCGGGCACGAGGACTGCATCATCCCGATACCCGGATCCGGCAGGTGCCGTTGAGGCCTCGGCCATGGCGTTGTCACAGCTGTCCGCGACCGAGCCGACCGACGCGGAGGCGCCGGTGTCGGACAGCCTCTCGGTATACCGAATTGATGCATATTGTGATGGATAAGGCCGGAGTTCGTCTCGACCCTCCGTCGCTGCGGGGCCATCTCCAGCGCGTGCAGCGGGAGTTCAGTCCGCATGTTGTTCGTGACCTACCAGCCGACGATCACGCGGGATTACGCCCGGCCCGCCCAGGTCCTGACGTAGGTCATGTCGGCCACCCACAGCTGATCGGACCGGCTCGCGGTGACGTCGCGGTCGACCAGATCCGGCGGCCTCGACGCCGACGGCTCCGGGAGGACCGTGGTGCGTCGCCGCTGCCCGCGGATGACACCCTGCAGACCCGGCTCGGCCATCAGCCACTCGACGGTGCCGCGAGCCACGGCGGTGTCTTTGCGCAGCAGCGCGCGGGGGATCCGGCGAGCACCACAGGTGCCGTCGGGCCCCTCGTGGATCTCCTCGATCAGCGGCATGAGCTGATCGCCGCGGATCCTGGGCCAGAGACACGGAGGCGGCTTTGAGGATGATCTCGTTCGCCCGCCTCAACTCCCCCACATTTTCACGGAGTTACTTGAACTCGTCCTGCTCGGCAGCGGTCAGCCGGTCGGCGCGCTCGCCGCGGTCGGTCTCGGCCTCGGCCGGGCGGACGCAGCCGCGCCGTGACCCATGTGAATGCCCAGGTCCTTCGCGACGTGGGCGATCGGCGGGCCGGTGGCGCGGATTTCACGCCGCCTACCAGCACATGCGCGACACCGTCGGCCCGCTCGTCCCGGTGGCACTCGCCCCGGCCGTCCCGGCGCCTCTGGTCGTCGGCTACGAGCCGGCCCGCCGAATCCCGGGCGACGCCCCGATGCGTTTCCCGGCCGACCCGCGGACTTGGCAGCGGGCGGCCCGCGATACCTGCCCGGTGCCGCCGAGGATGAAGTGGCGGCCCAACGCCCCCCGCTCGGACCGCATTTCACACGACCGCCACCGCGCCGCCGACACCGCCGCCCTCGCGAACGTCGACCAGCACACTCAGCGTTCGTGGGCCGGGACGGTCACGGACGGCAACATCGCCGGGTTCCGGCCTCAGGGCCGTACTGACCTGCCGACCCAGCACACGTGGCCGATCAGCTTCCAGGTCTGGAGCCGACTGCTGGGCTGCCCCGACCAGTTCGGCCACCGCATCACGAACGGCACGGCGAACATCTTCGAGGGTGCCGACGCCACGATCGACAACCAGATCCCGTCCCGGGCCGTGTCCGAGCCGCTCCCGCCGCGACGGCACCATCCCGGCGCCGACGTCCCCACCCGGCTCCTGGCCCACCCCGTGGGCCTGTACGACACGGAGACGGCCGACCAGCTGATCACCCTCTACGGCGCGGACACCGAGCCGCTGACGAACCTGATCGTCGACGCTCTCCAGCGGCTGGCGAGCAGCGGAACATCTCCAGAGACCTGCACGCCGCAGGCACCTCGGTTCGCCATGCCCTGGCCGAAGTCCGCCACCGCGACCCGCCCCTGGCGAACTTCGGCCTCGGCTACTCCCCCGCGCCCGGTGGACATCGACGGCCACCTCCTGCCCACCCATCAGCCGGTCGACATCTCCTGTACGGCCCGCGACGACGACCCCGCCGTCGGATCCCTGCCGCCGGGCAACCGCGCCCGCCTCGCGTGCGAGGCCGTCCCGCACTCCTGCCCGGCCCGCTCCCACGCCCACCTCATCGCCGGGACCGCCATCAGCCACGTCCTCGGCGCCCTCCCCGAACTCGGCCTCGCCCGCACGCCGGACGAACTCGCCCGGCGCCCAGGTCCGTTCCACCGACCGCCGGCCACTCTGCCCGTGGCCTTCCCCACCGCTCACTGACGCCGAAGGAGCATGCCCATGCCCGAGAAGATCCTCGTCCTGGACCCCACCAGCTCCGACCCGCACGCCGAACACAAGGCCCTGCACGCACGCGGTCCGGCGACCCTGGTCGACATCCTCGGAGTGACGGCCTGGTCCGTCAGCGACCCCGACCTGCTCAAGCAGCTCCTGAGGAGCCCGGAGGTCTCCAAGGACGGCCGCGCTCACTGGCCGGGCTTCGCCGACGCCGTCGCCACCTGGCCGCTCGCCCTGTGGATCGCCGTCGAGAACATGTTCACCGCTTACGGCGCCGACCACCGCCGCCTGCGCCGCATGATCGCCCCGGCCTTCTCCGCCCGTCGCATCGCCGCTCTCGAACCCGTCGTGGAGGACCTGGTCGCCCACCTGCTCGACGGGCTCGACCGCGCTCCGGCCGCCGAGGCCGTCGACCTGCGCGAACATTTCGCCTACCCGCTGCCCATCGCGGTCATCGGCCGGCTCATGGGTGTCCCCGAGGCCCGCCGGCACGGCTTCCGCGTCTTGGTCGACGGCGTGTTCTCCACCAACCTCTCCGCCGACGAGGCGGCTGCGAACGCCGCGGCCCTGTACGGGCTGCTGGACGAGCTGATCGCGGACAAGCGCGCCCAGCCCGGAGACGACATGACAACGCTGCTGATCACGGCCCGCGACGAGGAGGGCGACGGCCAGGCCCTGTCGGACGCCGAGCTGCGCGACACGCTGCTGCTGATGATCAGCGCCGGTTACGAGACCACGGTCAACGTCATCGACCAAGCCGTCACCGCCCTGCTCACCGACCCCGCGCAGCTCGCCCACATCCGCACCGGCCGCACCGGCTGGTACGCGGTGGTCGAGGAGACCCTGCGCCACGAACCGGCCGTCAAACACCTTCCGCTGCGCTACGCCCTCGCCGACATCCGCCTGCCCGACGGGCAGAAGATCGCCAAGGGCGACGCCGTCCTCGCGTCCTACGCAGCCGCCAACCGCCACCCCCGCTGGCACAGCGAGCCCGACCGCTTCGACGCCACCCGGCCCGGCGGGGACCACCTCGCCTTCGGCTACGGCGTTCACTTCTGCCTCGGCGCACCTCTCGCTCGCCTTGAGGTGGCCACCGCCCTGCGCATGCTCTTCGGCCGGTTCCCCGACCTCCGGCTCGCCGTCCCCGCCACCGACCTGCCCCTGCTGCCCTCCCTGATCAGCAACGGCCACAGCCGCCTCCCCGTCCGCCTGCGACCGGCCGACTGCTGAACAGGGCCCGGATCACCCACAGTTGCCCATGCACGGCATCCCGGGATTCACTCTCCACCGGGCCGCCGAAGCACGCACGAGCCAACACCCGCTCCGGGACGCTGCCTCCCGAGCGCCGCGAGAAGTTGGAGGGCATCGACCCGGCGTGGTACCCGGCCCGGCGCGGCGGGTGGCAACGCGACTGCGCCTGGTCCGCCAGCACCTGGAGGCCGACGGCACACGGCCCACCGCGCCAGGCAAGGCCGTACACCAGGGCGAAGACCTCGAACAGTGTAGGTACGCCAGCAGCACCTCGGCCTCCGCACGCTCACCGGGGTCCAGCAATGGATGTGTGCACACGTCCTCGGGATCGAGCCCGCAGCCGAGGAGGAGAAGCCGGCACCGCGCCGGGCACACTCCGCCCGAGAGCCGATGGATCACGCCGCCGCCCGCCAGTACTACGTACGCGAGGGCCACCTGGCGGGTACCCAGGGGACACGTCGAGGAGATCGTCAGGAGCGACGACAAGGACCAGTCAGAACTTCGACCGGGGGCATGGATCCGGAACCAACGCAGCAAAGCCGCGAGCCCGCCGCCTGAGCGCGTGGAACAGCACTCCGCCGCCGGCAAGGGCTATCAACCGCCCGATTCACCCTCAGCGGCGGGGGTTTCCGCGCATTCCCTGCCCTGCCTTGCCCGACCGGTCGGCCGATGCTGCCCAGGCGGACAGCCAATGCTGCCCGCCCGTACCTGGCATCAGTGGTTCGCCACCGCGTATGCACGAGGAGTCGACGAACCGCACCAGAGGCGAGGCCCCCTTGCGTGATCACGAGAACATCCGGGACACCAGAGCAGGTACCAACCGTGCCGCGGCCCACACACCGTCGCCCGCGCCACGGCACGGTCCGCTGGGTCTGCAGGCCACCGTCGGCAACGCCGCCGTGGTCCAGATGCTCCGCCGGGCCGGACACCCCTCGGCTCATGACCAGCACCAGCACACCGCAGGCTGTGACTGCCAGCAGAACGCAGAGGCCGCGGCCGCGGTGCAGCGTTCCGCCGTCCACGACGTCCTGCGCGCGCCCGGGCGGCCCTTGGACGACGCCACGCGCACCGACATGGAGAACCGGCTCGGCGCGGACTTCTCCGACGTCCGTATCCACGACGACACGACCGCCCAGGCCTCCGCCGCCGAAGTCGGCGCCCGCGCCTACACGAGCGGCAACCACATCGTGATCGGCCAAGGCGGCAACGACGGACACACCCTCGCCCACGAACTCACCCACGTGATCCAACAGCGCCGAGGGCCCGTCACCGGCACCGACAACGGAAACGGCCTCAAGGTCTCCGACCCCGGCGACCGTTTCGAGCGAGAGGCTGAGGCCAGCGCCACCCGCGCGATGAGCCTGCCCTCCCGGTCCGGGCTGCCGGTACGAGAGCGTCGGAGCAGGGCGAACACGGACACTGATGTGCCGCTCCAGCGTGTCGCGACGCGAGGGGCCACGGGGAGTCTGCCACTCCCGGCCTGGGACCGGCACCCCCCGGTGTGGACCGCCGCTGTCTTCGGCCCGCAGAGCAACGGTGGTCCCCTCCAGCGCATGGGCGGAACGAGCGTCACGGTGACCCTGGGGCCGAGCGTCAACGCACCTGCGAACTCGTACGGGGGCTCGCGTCCCGGTGCCACCGAGTGCACGCTCGTCAATGAGCTGAACGCGAGGGACGGCAGCGGCTGGATCAAGGGGCACCTCTGGAACGACAACTTGGGCGGCGAAGGAGTATCAGAAAACCTGACGCCCATGACCGACAGCACGAACCAGAACTTCAACCGCCAGTTCGAAGAGCCGTTGAAGAGGATGCTGTGGAAGTGCACGAATCACGCGGAGGGGAATGCGAACTCGCCGATCTGGTACGGGGTCACCTTTACCGTCAACACCTACGGCAGGATGTCGACCGATCCGGCCGAACTCGAATACCTCGTACCGGAAGGAGTCGAATACACGGCAAGCTACGTACAAATGGACAGGGCCACGAACGCCGTCACCCCGGTCGCGGCTCCCCAGGGATTTCCGCCAGTGATCAGTTAGCACGGCGTCCCGCCTGCCCGCCCGCGTGCAGAGTCCCTGTCCCTCGTGCCGAGTGATCATGTTGCCGACTGCAATTCAGGCGGGAACTGCGGCTTCAGTCGATGGACGACGCACTGCTGAACGTGCCGGACAATCGCACGAACGCCGCCGCCTACGCCGCGCAGCCGCGCACGGCCGTGACGTTCCGTCAACTCACACGACCTGACGGACCGACAACGACCGGAAGGACCTGGCCGTCAGCGTCCACATCTGGGCCTGAGTATCCGAACGTCCGCGACACCATGGGCAATCGGGTGATCACCGGCCGAGGGCTCACCAATGGGCGCGGTCGTCCCAGGACCGGAAGTCCGCGAACTCGACGGAATCGTCGTCCTCGTCCGGGGTGGCGAACCCATGCGTGACCAGCGTGCCGCGCTGCCAGTCGAGGAGGGTGTCGATCAGGCCGCCCTTCAGCGGCGGCCCCTGGTCCGCGTGGCGGGGCCAGACGATCAGCGGCCAGGTGTCGGGATCCGCGCCCTCGGTGAGCCAGCCGAGGTAGTCGCCGTCGATGGAGTTGGCGAAGGGGAGGAAGCCGCCGGGCTCGGGCCAGACGGCCAGCGGGTACCACTCCGCGTGGCCGTCCTTGAGCTGCTGGTAGGCGTCCACGGTGTCCTCGACGTGCGTGAGGAAGCGCCGCTCGCCGGTCCGGAGCGGGCTGTGGAAACGCAGCCACCCGCTCCAGACGCCGGCGCCGTACGCGTCCATCAGCCGTACGTACTCCCCGGGCAGCCGCGTGCCCAGCTCGGCGAACAGCCCCTCCCAGGAGCCGTCGCCGAGGTATGGCCGCTCGGGCTGCGGCGACAGCAGCCGCAGCGCGTCCAGCCCGGTGCCGGTCTCCAGCGCGACCCGGCGCTCGGCCTCGGTGAGCCGGGGCGGGACCGGCGCGGGCGGGGTCCACGGCTCGGCGTCGGGCAGGAAGGCCGTCCGCGCGACGGTGCCCGGCAGCGGGCCCAGCAGCGGGCCGGGAGGAGAAGGGAGCTCCCAGGTGTCGCGGACGGTGTGCCGAAGATAGTCGGTGAGCGTCAGGTCGTACCGGTGCCAGCGGAGCGGGCCACTGCCCGGCACCACCCCCGAGTGCCGCACCACCACGGTCCACCCGTCGGGGTCCTCACAGGCCGAGGTGTCCCAGAACAGTACGTCGCTGCCCCGCGTGCAGCCCCAGGCCAACAGGCCGCCGGGGTCGGGGTGGACCACGGGCCGCTCGGCCTCGGGCAGTTTCCGCGCCTCGATCCGCGCCTGCCGGTGCGTCGCGCGCAGCCACTCACCGTAGTCGAAGCGGTCGCGCTGGACGCACGGCACGTGGATCCACACGTACTCACCGAAGTCCAGCGGCCCGTACCGGTCGGCCAGCCGCTTGTAGTCGGCCGGCAGCCGCAGTCCGAGCCAGTTCTCGACGGCTGCCCAGTCGATGGGGACGGGTGAGGGCGGGCGCTCCGCCGAGGTGGTGGTGAACGTGCTTGTCTCCGAGGTCAATTGACGTCCTTCCAGCATGCGCCATGTACGGGGCTGATCCTTCCGTCTCCGCGGTCCGGGCGGAAATCGGGCGGCGGCGAGTGTGCCGCACGAGTCAGACTGACGCACATGGAGGACGAGATCACCCACAGGGTGGCCGAACTGGACGCGGAGTCGACCGACGTGGCCGAGGGGGCGCAGCGCGCGCTGATCGCCCTGGGGCCGCAGGTGCTGGAGCCGTTGATCGCGGCGGCTCCGGCGCTGAACCCGTTCGGGCAGCTGTGCGCCATCGAGGTGTTCACCGCGCTGGCCGACCCGCGCCCTGCCGACGTCCTGATCGGCGTGCTGAGCAGCGAGAGCGCGACCGTCCGGCAGTGGGCCGCCGAGGCCCTGGCCGAACTGGGGGTCCGGCGCGCCTTACCATGCCTGCGGCAGGCGTACGACGCGTTCCTGCGGCGCGGGGAGGCGCTCGACGACAGCGAGGGCGAGGGGCTGCGCTGGGTGCTCACCGAACTGGGTGCCCGCCGGACCGTCCTGCCGTCGCGGTCTGCAGCGCTGCACGGCTCGGGCGGCACACTGAACGACCTCCGGCCGGTGCAACACCTGCCAGAGGTGATCCGGTACCTCACCGACCACGCACAGGCCGTGCTCTACTTCGCCTCCGGCGGAGGCGACTGCTGGAGACAGCCGAGAAACGGAGCGCTTCGGACAACCCGAAAGAGAAGTACAGCTCGTCGTGCCCGAGTACGCACACCATGCCGACGGCGCATGCGCACCGAACTTCCGCAATGCCGTAGCGACGGCTCTCGGACTCTTCGTCGATCGCATCGCCGCCCCGGATCGACCGACCGTACCCGTCCGTCTGGCCCCTGCCCGTGCTGTGTGGGAACCAGGGCTACAACTCCTTGAGCTCCTTCAGCCGGGCCGCATAGATGGCGGCGATCTGGGATGCCTCCTGCGTACCAGCGGTCGCCAACTGCGCCCGGTCGGCGAGCGCGGCGTCACGGCCGGCCTTGAGCGCCTTGAGCCGCTCCTCGTCGGGGACCGCTGCGCGGCGCTCCGAATCGATCTGGGCGTCGTACCAGTTCGCCACGTCCTGGACGGCGTCCTCCGCTGCCTGCCCCTCGCCGCCCTCCAGGCCGGAGCAGTCGGGGCTGGGGATGTCGGACACGGACACCACCTTCGTGTTGATCTTGATCGGGACAGTCATTCTCCTCCCGGTCCCGGCGACCGGGCGGGAGCGTCGGGGCCTACCGGCGGGGCGCAGGGCGGCACAGATCCCGGCTCACCGAGTGAGGAACGACATGAACGACACCGCCGCCGAGCGCAACATCGCCACCACCGAGAAGCTCCTCGAAGACACCATGTTCCACATGACCGCCCCCACCCCGGCACCTTCGCCGGCGTCCCGGCCACCGGCAAGCGCGTCGAGCGGTACGAGATCACGGTGCTGCACATCAACGACGAACAACGAAGGACGAAGGACGAAGGCGGGTTCACCGACATGCCGTACATGTGCCAGGAACTGAGCCTCGCCCAGCAGAAGCGTGGGGACCTCTCCGGATGAGCACCATCGCGTTGATCGGCAGCTGACCGATCGGCAGCAACGTTGCGCACCGGCGCCTTCGGCAGCCCGCCGCTCTCGATCGTCCTGGGCAACGCGGGAGCCTGCACCGTCGAGGAGAGCGACACCTTCACCGCCGACGGCGTCTACCAGGCCTACGTCCACGTCCCCGACCACCGCCCTGCTCCAACCGCCGCCACCCTCGACTGAGCCGAAGGCGCCGCTCTCGCCTACGCCCCCACGGCACGGTCCTGTCGCCTAGCTTCACGTGAGACAGGGACTGACCATGGGTGAGTCCCCCACTCCGTCAAGACCGACAGGCCCCGGCTGCCGCTGGCCTCCCTGCGACCGTGCCGAAGGCCGCTGCCGGACACGATCGCCCACGATCACAGAAGGCCATCCGGGAGATCGTCGCTTCCGGCTTCGCCGGTGCAGTCGGCCGACCGACGCCGGGTACTCGACGGATACACGCACGTCTTCCCCCTGAACGCGGAGCTCTTCCGCACTCTGGGCGACCGCCGCCCACTGAGGGCACGAGCTCCGAGTCAGGCCCCCTACCGGGCCGCCTGACCGGCGGATCACCCGTTCGGGGGGCGCTACCGGGCCGGGCCGGCCGGGTCGGGTTTGTCTGGGACGGTATCCGGCCGGCATGCAAGAGCCCGGTCGGGCCTTAGAGGTCATCTCATTTGGCTGGGTAAGCTGTCGGTCGTGGCGAGGATCGTTGAACGGCTGGTGCCGGACGAGTTGTGGGAGCTGTTCCAGCGGGT
>NZ_JBVHMR010000084.1:0-16901 GCF_055558375.1 Streptomyces sp. NPDC025793
AGCGGTAGAACCCGGACCTCGACAGGCTCAGTACGGTGCACAGCCGCTTCACGCCGAAGGCGTCGCGGTGGTCGGCAACGAACTCGAAGCGGCTCGTTAGGGGACCATGGTCCAGCAGCCCTGCATGGGTGGGGTTATGACCTCTCGGTCCCGGCGGGGTACGGCCCAAGCGGCGAGCCGTTCGACGGCCCTGGTGAGTGCTGCCGGACCCGCCGGGCCGAGGCCGTCTGATCGGCTTCGGGGACACGCCCCAGCGAGGGCCATTAAGGAGCTTCCGGCAGACGACCTCACGACCGGGCAGGTGCTCCGCCGAGCAAGTCTGGAGTGCGACGCACGTGTTCATCGGCTGGGACTGGGCGACCGAGACCCACGACGTCACCGTCATGGATGACGCTGGGACCCGCGTGGACCGCTGGGAGTTGGCCCACAGCGAGGATGGCCTCGACCGCACGCTCGTTCGTCTTCGCAAGTACGGTGCCCCGGCTGACCTCCCGGTCGCGATCGAGACCAACCGCGGCCTCGTCGTCGACCGGCTCCTGTCTGCCGGGCACCCGGTCGTGCCCGTCCACCCCAACGCCTTCCACGCGATGCGGCCGTGCTGGGGTGCCTCGAAGGCGAAGACGGATGCCGGCGACAGCTTCAAACTCGCCGACTACCTGCGCACCGACGGACACCTGCTGCCCCGCCTGCTGCCCACCGAGCCCGCCACCTTGGAGTTGCAGGCCCTCACCCGCCAGCGCGCTGATCACGTCGAAGCCAAGGTCGCCGCACTCAACCAGCTCGCAGCACTGCTCGACGCCCACTGGCCCGGCGGAAAGGCCGTGTTCACCGACCTGGACACCGACATAGCCTTGGCCTTCCTGGAGCGGTATTCCACTCCGCAGTCCGCGGCCGAGCTCACCGCCTCGCGGCTGGAGGCATGGTGCAAGCGTCGTGGCTACTCTGGGCGACAGCCCGGCACGGTGCTGATTGAGCGTTTGCGCGAGGCGCCCGCGGCCGCCTCGCGGATCGGCACCAAGGTCGTGGCTCAGCTCGTCCAGTTGCAGGTGCGGCTCGTTCAGACCCTGCGCTCGATCATCCGGGACCTGAGCAAGAACGTCGCCGAAGCGGCCCAACGCCACCCCTATGCGCCGCTGTTCGCAACGAGCGCCTTCCCGCCCGCCGAGCGGGAGCCACGCAGGACCTTCCCGTCGACAGCCACTGCCCGCCGGCGCCTCCCGGACTGCACAGACTCGCATCTGGTCTGCAGGAACGCGGAGACAGCCGCGTCCAAGGCGTCGCCGTCGAGACGGCCGAGCAACCGCATGACCGTGGTGGGATGCGGCACCGTGACTGTCTTGCTGAACGGGTCGACGCCGAAGCCGAGGGCCAGGAGGACCCAGCGGGGTGGGTCCGCCACCCACTCGGTGACCGCGGTCAGGGATCTCGCGCCGCCCAGCACGCTCGCCGCCGCAGCCGTTACGATCGCGATCAGCGGGAAACGCCGGCCACGGCGAGCGCGTGGATCCGGCAAGCCGGCGAGGAACCGGGCCAGGCACACCGCGTCGGGCAGCGGCTGTGGCGAGTGGGTACGGGCCAGTTGCTCCAGGGCCGACGGCATAGGAGAAGATGAAACGGCAGGCACGGTCTTCGGTTGTGGTCATGTGGGCTCGACACCTACATGATCAACGAGTCCGTGCCTGCACCTGTATCCGGTCTCGAACAAGCAGACATGACGGGCCATCCCCGGGCAATCTTGCTCAAGCCGCGGCCACGCAAGGCCCCCCTGCGCCAGGCAACCGGTCAGCCAGCCTTCAGCAGCAGGTCGGTGAGTGCCTCCGGCACGGTGACCATGCAGTCATGGCCGCTCCACAGCTCCCACACCTGGGACTCAGCGCCATTGGGCTGCACCGCCGGAACCGGGCGGCGCGTGACGTCCCCCGGTGCGCTGCCGACACAGTGGACGTGCGTCCGGGGAATCGCGTCCACGGCCGGGTTGTCCAGCCGGACCGGCTGCAGGAAGCAGCGCACCGACTCGTCCGACAGCATGGTGCGCAGCCACGCCGTGTCCGCCGGGTCGGTCACCCCGAACAGACCCGTCGGCGCGGGCATTTCCGGCACGGGCGGGATGCGCCAGGGGGCGTCGGAGGCGGCGGCCGCGTCGATCAGGCGCTGGGTCTTCTCCGGTATGACGTCCAGCGCGCTCTCACCGTCAATCGGGACCATCGCGTCGACGTAGACCAGATGCGCGATCCGGTCCGGGACCTCGCCGGCCACGCCGGAAATGACCATCCCTGCGTAACTGTGCCCGACCAGCACCACGTTAGTGAGATCCCACTTGCTGAGGAGAGTAACGACGTCGGCGACGTGGGTGTCCAGGTCGACGTCTGGAGTGAGCAGGTGTTCCTTCTCGCCGTGGCCGGTCAGCGAAGGGGCGAACACCTGATGCCCGGCCCGGGCCAGCAAGGGAACCACGCGGTCCCAGACGCGCCCGCTGTGCCAGGCACCATGGACAAGAACATAGGTCTTCGTGTGCGACGTACTCATGCAGAAAGACGCTACTGAGCCGATAGGTACCTCCTGGTAACCTTCGGCCGTGCAGGACTCAGCGGGAAGCGTCTTCCTCGCCGACTGCCCCGCCCGGCTCGCCATCGACATCCTCACCAACAAATGGGCCGTCGTCGTCCTGTTCGCCCTCAGTCGCCGGCCCCGCCGGCACGGTGAACTCGTCGACCTCGTCGGTGGCATCTCCCGCAAGGTACTCCCCCAGACACTGCGTAGACTTCAGAGCTACGGCCTGGTCGAACGCCGTGCCTATGCCGAGGCACCCCCACGGGTCGAATACAGCCTCACCGACCTCGGTCAGACCCTCACCGAACCCATCGCCGCCCTGACCGACCGGGCGAAGACGTACGGCGCCGCCGTCGCCGACTTCCAGGAAGCGGCACAGCAGGACACCACCTCCGACACCTGACCCGTGACCGCCACCGGACACGTGATCAAGAACGCCGCCATTCGGTGTCGGCCGTCCCCTCCGCCCACGCCGCGCGGTCACGCTCCGGCTGCCCCTCCGGCGTGTACGGCCCATCCGGAATATCCGGGTACTCGCCGCTCTGGCACCACGGGCTTCCCAGGCACTAGTGGACGGACCTGCTGCTCTCCAACTCCACGACGAGAGGCTATCCGTGCCCCAAAAATCGCCCACGCTGGATCCGCCCACTGGGTCGGGGACCCGCCTGAACCCGTCGCTGGAAGTGCCAAAATGTCGCGGGCGACGCGCGGGATCGTCGCTTCCGAGGGTCAGGATTCCAGGAACCCGCGCGCTTCCGAGCGGGCGGCACAGAAGATCCGCCGCCAGGAGCAGGGCCACGAGTACGCCGAGGCCCCGCTCATCGCCCTTGGAGCGCCGGTGCCACGGGCCGGCGGCAACCCTGCCGTCTGGCTCCGGGAGGCCCTGGTGGCGGTCGGCGCCCGCAACGTACGGCACCGCGGAGCGCACCGCTTCTGCGGACGATTGCCGCGTGTTGCCGCTCAGCTGATGCCGCTACCAGGGCGACGGGCTCGCATCTGATGACTATCATCCAAGGCCTCCTTCCGTTCGACGACTTGGCCGAGATCCCTACCGCCTCCGACCGGTGTCAGCAATGGAAGGGCCGACGGCACTCCTTCCGTCATATCGGTGAGGGGGCGATGCCCGGCGGTACGCGGTCGGTGGAGAAGGAGGCGAGGACGTGCGTGGTGGGGCACCACTACTGCGGCTCCCCGCCCCACGGCGCACTTCCGCTACGCAGAAGACCGCGCTCGATCCCGAACGGTTGGCCGTCAGCAGCGGTCAACTGCGCAGTGTGCTGCCCGAGCCCCTGACCTTGGAGGGCCTGCACCAGGATCGGATTCTCAGTGACGCATTCGAGCGCGCTGATCCGCTGAAGCTGATGAGGCTGTTCAGCATCACGGAGCGGACAGCCGTGCGTTACGTCGGCTCCGCCCACCCGGAGCGCACCGTCAAGCGGCCCAGCTAGGCCCTTTAGGCGGTCGGCGACCAGCTGAGGAAGCGGTCAACGGTCAACCATAAATCCTGGCCACAAACACCTGGATCACGCGTGGGGATGCGGCTTCACCAGGCCACTCTGGTACGCGATGACGACCAGCTGGGCGCGGTCGCGGGCGTTCAGCTTGGTCATAGCGCGATGAATGTGGCTGCGCACGGTCAGCGGGCTCACCACCAGCTTGTCGGCGATCTCGCTGTTGGATTTCCCGTGGGCGGCCATGGCGACCACTTCGCGTTCGCGGTCGGTCAGGGCCTTGACGGCCTCGGGCAGGGCGAGGAGGCCTTCGGTTTCGGGCGTGGCCAGGAAGCGGGTGATGAGGGCTTGGGTGGCAGTGGGTGAGAGGAGGGCCTCGCCGGTCGCAACCGTGCGGATGCCAGCGAGCAGGATCTCGGGGCTGACGCCCTTGCCGAGGAAGCCGCTCGCGCCGGCGCGCAGGGCCTTGGCGACGTTCTCGTCGTTCTCGAAGGTGGTGAGGACGAGGATGTGGGTTCCTGCGAGTTCCGGCCGGGCACAGATGGCAGCCGTGGCAGCGACGCCGTCGAGGCGCGGCATGCGGATGTCCATGATGACCACGTCGGGGCGGTGCTCGGCGGTGCGATCGACGGCTTCTTGGCCGTCGGCGGCCTCGGCGACCACGGTGAGGTCTTCGACCGAGTCGATGAGGATACGGAAGGTTGCGCGCAGGAGCGCCTGGTCGTCGGCGAGCAGGACTCGGATGGTCATGTGGGCGGGCTTTCGTTGGGACTGTCGTCGCTGCTGTCGAGCGGGAGGGTGCAGGTGACCTCGAAGCCGCCGTGCGGGCGGTGACCGGCGTGGAAGGTGCCGCCCACGGCGGTGGCGCGCTCGCGCATGCTGATGAGACCGAAACCGCCGTGTTGGGCGGTGGAGGTCGCCGGGCGGCTCGGGCCGGTGACGTTGGTGATGGACAGGGTGAGGTAGCGGGGGGTGTAGGCGAGGCGGACCTGGGCGGTCGGGGTGGCGGCGTGCTTGCTGACGTTGGTGAGGGCTTCCTGGATGATCCGGTATGCCGTCAGGTCGAGCACCGGGGGCAGACGGTCGGCTTTGCCGTCGACGGTGACGGTGACCGCCAGTCCGGCCGTCGCGCAGGCGTCGACCAGGTCGGGCAGGTCCCGCAGCCCTGGGGCGGGGGCCAGGTTGTCACCGGCCTGACTGTCGGTGTCCTGGCGTAGCAGACCCACGGTGGCCTTGAGCTCCCGTAGCGCGGCGGAAGTGGTCTGGGGCAGCATGCCGATCATGTCGAGCGCCTGGTCGGGATGGGTCTGGGCGAGGTGGGCGGCGGTGGCGGCCTGGGCGTCGGCGAGGGTGAGGTGATGGGCGACCACGTCGTGCAGCTCCCGTGCGATGCGCATCCGTTCCTGGAACACCCGGTGCCGGGCCTCCTCCTCGCGCTCTCGGGCGGCGTGTTCGGCGCGGGCGGCGGCGTATTCGCGGCGGACCCGGACGTAACTGCCGAGGGCCGCGCACAGCAGTACCCATGCCGTGGGGTTGACGATGGAGAGGACCGGGGAGCGGTGGAGCCGGGTGTCGAGGAGGCCGGTGGCCACTATGGCGATGGCGACCACTACTGCGCTGTTCCATGAGGTGCGCCGCCGGTTGTGGAGGCTCAGGGAGTACTGCGCGGTCAGAAGGGGCCCCATGAGGAGGGGCGTCAGCAGGTAGCCCAGTGTGCCCTGGGCCACGGTGCACGACAGGGTGATGGCCAGTACCGGCAGGGGGCGGGTGCGGCGCCAGTGCAGCGCGCCGCAGGCCAGGACGGACAGCGCGAGTGCCGGCCACAGGGGTGGCCTGAACCTCAAGGCCCAGGTGACCACGACGCCGGAGAGCGTGAGCGCGGTCAGCAGAACCAGTGCCGCGGCCTCGGCGGCCCGCGGCCGAGGCGCCGCCCAGCGCTGCCAGATCGTGTTCATCGCGCTCCGAGAGGGGTGGTCCAGGAAGTCATGCTCACACACCACAGGTGGCGACACCTCGGTATGGGGTGCCGCCACCGGTGACGCTGGCATCAGACGCGGGTCCGTTCCTGCGGCAGCGGCCGGAGATCGGCCGGACCGGTGCCATGGGAGCCGGCCTCTGTGGTGAGTTCCGAGCCCTCGACGTCGACCCGGGGCAGGAGCCGGTCGAGCCACTTCGGCAGCCACCAGGCCCGGTCGCCGAGCAGGGCGAGGACGGCGGGCACGATCGCCATGCGGACGATGAAGGCATCGAAGAGCACCGCGACAGCGAGCCCGAAGCCGATCGTCTTGATCATCGACTCCTGGGCGCTGACGAACCCGGAGAACACCGCGATCATGATGACGGCTGCTGCGACGACGACCCGCGCACTGTGCCGGAAGCCGCTGACGATCGCCTGCGGGGCACGGTCACCATGGACGTACGCCTCCCGCATCCGAGCGACGAGGAAGACCTCGTAGTCCATGGCCAGGCCGAAGACGATGCCCACCAGGAAGATCGGCATCAGGCTCATGATCGGCCCGGGCTGTTCCACGCCGAGCAGGCCCGCGCCCCAGCCCCACTGGAAGACCGCGACCACCGAGCCCAGGGAGGCCAGCACACTGAGCAGGAACCCGAAGGCGGCCTTGACGGGGACGAGCACGGAGCGGAAGACCACCAGCAGCAGGACGAGGGCCAGGCCGACGATGACGGCAAGGTAGGGCACGAGCGCGTCCTGGAGGGCCTGTGCGACGTCGATGTCCATGGCGGTGCTGCCGGTGACCTCGAAGGTCGCGCCGGTTTCGTGCTCCAGGGCGGGGCGTTCCGCCCGGATGGTGTGGATGAGGTCCTTGGTCTTCTCGTCGTTCGGGCCGGTGGCCGGGACCGCCGAGAACAGGGCCGTGTCGCCGGCCTGGTTGAAACGCGGGGCGGACACGGACACAACGCCGCGGGTGCCCGTGATCTCCTTGGTGAGCCGCGCGACCGCCGCCTTGGGGTCGTGGGCGCCCTTGACGTCGGCGACGACGGTGAGCGGTCCGTTGAAGCCCGCGCCGAAGCCGTGCGCGAGGTCGTCGTAGGCACGCCGTTCGGTGGACGAAGTCGGCTTGGACTCGGCGCCCGGCATGCCCATCTCCAGGTGCGCGGCGGGCAGGGCGAGGGCGCCGAGGCCCACCACGGACAGCACCAGCACGGTCACGGGACGGCGCAGGACGAAGCGGGCCCAGCGCGAACCGACATTGTCCGTCTGTGGCTTCGATCGACCGCGCTTGCGGGTGGTACGGGAGAGGACGGCATTGGGCCACATGCCGAGCAGGGCTGGGACCAGGGTGAGGGCGATCAGTACGGCGACAGCGACGGCGCCTGCCGCGCACAGGCCCATCTTCGTCAGCAACGGCACGCCGATCACGGACAACCCGGAGAGCGCGATGACGACCGTGAGGCCGGCGAAGACGACGGCGGAACCGGCCGTGCCGACAGCCAGGCCGGCCGCCTCGCGTGGTTCGTGCCCGCCCGCGCGCTCCTCCCGGTAGCGGGAGACCACGAACAGGGCGTAGTCGATACCGACCGCCAGTCCGAGCATCGAGGCGAGCGTCCCCGTCGTCGCCGTCAGGCCGAACGTGCTGCCCAGCACCATGATGCCGACCATGCTGATCCCGACACCGATGACGGCCGTCAGCAGGGGCAACCCGGCGGCCGCCAGGGAGCCGAAGGTGATCAGCAGGACCACGGCAGCGAGGGCGATCCCGATGGCCTCGGACGAGCCGCCCGCCGCCGCCTGTTCGGCGAGCGCCGTACCGCCAACCTCGACCGTGAGGCCGGAGGCACGGGCCTGGTCGATGGCCTTCTCCAGCGCGGTCTTGTCGCCGTCGGTGAGGTCGGAGGCCTTGACCTTGTAGTTGACGGTGGCGTAGGCGGTGGAGCCGTCCCTGCTCACTGTTTTCGCGGTGAAGGGGTTCACGGCGCCGGAGACCTCAGGGGCGCCGTCGGCCTCCTTGACGAAGGCATCGATGGCGGCACGGTTGTCGGCCGCGGTCACCCTCTCGCCGTGCTGGGCGACGAACACGATCCGCGCATTGGCGCCGTTGGCGGAGGCGCCGGGGAAGCGCTCTCCGATCAGGTCGAACGCCTTCTGCGCCTCGATGCCGGGCATGAAGGACGTGCCGCTGTCGGAGGCGGCGGGAGCCTTGGCGGCACCGAAGCCGAGGCCGCCCAGGATCACCGCCCACAACAACGCCACGAGCCAGCGCCGCCGGAAGGCGGTACGGCCCAGCCGATAGAGCAAGGTAGCCACGGGAACGGATCTCCAGGTCTGGTCTCGGGTGAGTCACCAGCCTGGCCCGGAGAGGGGTGCCGGGACATCGTGCCACCGCCCGCACTCTCACCTGGTGCGACGGCACCAAGGCAGCTCCCTCACCTCATACCCAAGGAGGAGCCCCGTGTACTACTTCAGTAGGAGGACGGCCTTCGCCACCTGCAGTGCGGCAACCGTCCATCCGTCGTATCAGTCGCCGTTGCCCGGTTGGGTCCAGGTCTGTTTGTCGACGGTGGTCGTCATCGTGCCGGTGGCGTCGAAGTAGTTCTGCAACGCGCGCGGCGCCAGTGTGAACCCGTCGGGCCCGGTCAGCTTGGTGCCGGTGTGCGGTCCGGACAGTCTCAGGCTCTCGCGCCAGATCACGGAGCTGATCGTGGTGTCGCTGCCCCCGCTCGGCGCTTTCCGTGCCGTTGCTGACGTCCGAGCCGTTGTCGCTGAAGTCGCGGTAGCTGACCTCGATCTTCATTAGCAGTGCGTTCGAGGCGTCCGCGGTGATCACCACGTCGGCCGTTCCCCGAGCCTTGCCCGGCAGCGTGTACGTGCCCGCGGGCAGGTGTGCGCGGGTCGGGAACGCCTCGTGGCGGCACTCGCCCGCGAGGTGCAGCTGGGAGCCGGCGTGCTGGAAGACATCGAGCACCACGGTCCCTCCGCATCCGTGTGGGTACCGCTGACCGGAGGCCCGCCTCGCCCGTGGACCGTCTTGTAAAGCCACGCGGCCACGGGCCCTTGTCCTATCCGAGGCTCCATCATTTCTCATCGAAGGACATCGATGAGAACGCCAAGTGGCTCACTGTGTTCCATCTGCCCGCCTATGCACACCTGACCTCAACCCGTAGGAGGGCGTCTGGTCGTTGGCCAAGCGCGACATCGGCACCTTCCCTGTGACCGACGGCGGCCAGGTCACGCCGGCCGTAAAGCGAGCTGAAGATGTTGCAGTACCGGCCACGTGTGATCGCCGGTTGCCTCTCCAGCACTGATCTGGCACTCGACGCTTGCTCCAGCTTGGGAACTCGTTATTCGAAGGTGGGTTCAGCATCCGCCCCGCCCCGCCCCGAAGACTGATGGGGACCGCCGGGGTTCGCTGGGAGACGGTGCGGCGTCGGCGCTTGGGATCGGCGAGGACGGCCACGCCGTAGCCCGTGTCGTCGGGGTTGAGGTCGACTCCGGGCGTCACGACGCGGTCGATGTGGTCGAGCACGGTGGGTTCCAGGACGATGTCCGCCGAGTTCAGCTGGCCGTGCAGGTGCTCGGCGGTGCGAGGGCCGATGACAGCTGCGGTGACTGCGGGGTGGGTGGTGACGAACGCCAGTGCCAGCTGGATCAGTGTCAGGCCGGCTTCGTCGGCGATCCGGGCGAGTTCGGTGGCGGCGTCGAGTTTGGCCTGGTTGCCCGGGACGTCCAGGTCGTAGTGGGAGAGCGTGGTACGGAAGGGCATCGTCCGTGTGCGGTGGCTGGACGGGTCGGCCGCGTCGCGGCGCCAGCGGCCGGACAGCCAGCCCCCGGCCAGCGGGCTCCAGGCGAGTACCCCCATCCGGTAGGTCTCGCAGGTGGGCAGCACATCGGCCTCGACGCCCCGGGCCAGGAGGGAGTACGGAAGCTGTTCGCAGACGAAGCGTTCACGTTGCCGTCGCTCGGCGGTCCACTGCGCCTGCACGATGGCCGAGGAGGAGAACGTCGAAGAACCCGCGTAGCGGATCTTGCCCGCGCGCACCAGGTCGGACAGCGCACCCAGGGTCTCGTCGACATCGGTGGCAGGATCGGGCCGGTGCACCTGGTAGAGGTCGATGTACTCGGTGTCCAGGCGGCGCAGACTCTCCTCGCAGGCCCGGACGATCCAGCGCCGTGAAGCGCCGCGTTCGTTGAGGCCGGGGCCCATCGGGCTCGACACCTTGGTTGCCAGGACGACCTCCTCGCGCCGTCCGGCGATTGCCTTTCCGACGATGACTTCCGACTCGCCGCCCGAGTACACGTCGGCCGTGTCGATGATGTTGACGCCCGCCTCGAGTGCGGTGCGGATGACGGCCATCGAATCGTCGTGGTCGGGGTTGCCCCACTTCCCGAACATCATCGAGCCCAGGCACAGTGAGCTGACCTGGACCCCGGTACTCCCCAGCATGCGGTACTGCATGGCGTGGACGCCCTTTCTGTGGACGCGGCAGTGCGACGGGACGGCCGGCATCCACCTGCTACCGTCCCGACTAACGGAGTCGGCTCCGCTTACCGCCGCACGATAAGCGGAGCCGACTCCGCATAGCAAGCAGAGAGGAACACGCATGACCGATCCGTCCGTCCGGCCGACCCGGGCCGACGCGCGAGCCAACGAGGACAAACTGCTCGCCGCTGCCGCCCTGGCCTTCGCCCGGGACGGCGCCGCCGCGACCCTGAAACAGATCGCCAAGGATGCGGGAGTCGGGATCGGCACCCTCTACCGGCGCTTCCCGACCCGTGAGCAGCTCGTCGACGCCACCTACCGCTACGAGACCTCCCGTCTCGCCGCCCGGACTTCGGCACTTCTCAGTGAGCTGCCCGCCGACCGGGCACTGCGGTCCTGGATGTCGGAGGTGTTGGACTACCTTGCCGCCAAGCACGGCATGGCAGACACGCTCAAGTCACTCCTGCGGAACGACGAGCACTTGAGCTCACTGACACGCGAGCAGCTGACCGATGCGGTCGAAAAGTTCCGCCTCGCCGGCGTCGCCCAGGAGGTGATCCGGCAGGACGTACCCGCCCGCGACATCCTTACGGCTCTGGCGGGCGTCACCCTCGCAGCCGGGGCCAGCCATCAGCGGGAACAGGCCGAGCGGCTGCTTGACCTGCTGATGGACGGCATCACCCGCTCAAACGGATGGCGCTGGGGCATGCAGCGCTCTACGCCGTGATCGTGCACGCCCAGCCGCTCACGGACCGATGCCGCCGTGTGCCCCCCTCCAGGGCCCGTCCGACGCTCGCTTCGGCCCCGTCCTCGATGCCCTCACAGCAGCGCCTCCCGTTCCAGAGGCCACAGTTCACGTCTCCCAACCTCAGCCCAGCGTCGGCCAGAAGCAGCCAGGGCGAGGCCGGGGTCCGCGTCACCCGACGTGCGTTGAGCTGGACGAGGTGCGCGTCGCGGTGGCCGATCTCCTCGCGGGCGATTCGATCGCGCCCTCTCTGGCCGACCGCCGGCGCGAGCCAGTCGGCGGCAGAGTCCTGTCAGCAGTGGCCCCCGCGTACGACTGCGCCCCCATCGGTCGAAGAAATCGGCGGGAGCGTAGTCGTGTTCGGGGTGCGCGTCAGGGCTTGCGGTGGCGTCCGCGTCCGGGGGCCATCGGTGGCCGTCCGTCTCCGGCCGTGACCGTGATCTGTGCCGCCTCGTCGCTGATGCCGTGGAGCATCCGTTGCGCGGCGGCGTAGTCGTCCACGGTGGTCACCGGCGCCCACTGGTATCCGTCCCACTCCGTGATCATCCGGGGCGTGCCCCGGTCCCGGTGGGCGGCACGCTGCGGGCCGGTGCCGAGGGTGACGGCGCGGCGTTCACCGACCGGCCGCAGGCGTGCGGCGCGGCGGTCCGCCCATTCGCTCAGCGGCTCGCCCATCGCTCACCCTCCCTCGTTCTCGGGGTCAGACCTTAGCCCACGTCGCGGCCTGTCCCTCGGGTGTGACGATGACCTCGAACTCTTCCAGGGGCGGTGCGCCATCGGTGCGCCACCGTGTCACCTTGTCTTCAACGGCGTCCCAGAGGCGATCGGGTCCGCCCTGCCGGACTGTCCAGGTGTCGCCGTCCTTCGCGAGCACGGCCCATGACGCCTGTTCGACGTCCAGGAACACATGTGTCTCCCGGCCATCCCACGTGAGGGTGACGCGCTGGGCCTGGGGGGCGGCGAGTTGGGCGACGAAGCGCGTGTTCCAGTCGTTCAGCACGTCGGGCGCGAGGGTGGCAAGGCGCTCGTGCCCGGCGGCCAGGTCGGGGAGGGTGCCCAGGGGTGGCGGGAGTTGGGGGCGGGCGAGCATGAAGGAGACGTGGCCGCCAAGGAACCGGCCGCGTGCGGTGCCGTCCTCGCCCACGGTGAGGCGGGCGAGTTCGGAGGCGTAGAGCCAGCCGGACAGGGTGGCAAGGATGGTCCCGCCGGGCCGGGTCTGCTCCACCCACGCGTAGGGGGGTTCGACCACGCCGCAGGTGGCGACCAGCCGGTCATACGGTGCGCCGTCGGGGCAACCGGCCAGACCGTCACCCACGATCACTTGCGGGTAGTAGTCGCAGTTCCCAAGGGCTACCCGGGCCGCGGCGGCAACGTCGGCGTCGACTTCCACGGACGTCACGCGGTCGTCACCGAGCCGGTGACACAGGAGTCCGGTGGAGTAGCCCGATCCGATTTCCAGCACCCTGTGCCCGTCCTGGACTCGCAGCTCTTCCAGCATGCGCACCACCAGGGACGGCAGGGTGCGGGACGAGGTGGGGGCGCGCAGGATCTCGCCGCGGATGTCGCGCGGGGCGATGGTGCCGGCGATCTGGGTGACGAGGGATTCGTCGTCGTAACAGCGCTCCAGCCATCGGGGATCGTCGGGCATGACCGGCCGCCATGCGGTCGGTGCGGAGCCGGGTACGGGCTCGAAGAAGCCGCCGCTCAGGAACTCGTGCCGGGGTACCTCTTCGACGGCTGCTCGCCATGCTGCGGTGCGGAGGTGTCCGCCGGCGGCCAGCCGGTCGGCGAGCGCCAGGCGTAGGGCTTTGTCGTCGTCGCTCACGTGGTGTTCTTCCTCTCCAGCAGATCAGCCATGGCCGCGATCATGGGCAAGCCGGTCTCGGGCTCCAGCCACGCCCACTGTCCCGAAGGGTTGCACTCCAGAAACCACCATGTCCCCTCGCGGTCTATGGCGAAGTCGAAAGCGCCGAAGACC
The DNA here is from genome assembly GCF_055558375.1 of Streptomyces sp. NPDC025793. Taxonomy (NCBI): domain Bacteria; kingdom Bacillati; phylum Actinomycetota; class Actinomycetes; order Kitasatosporales; family Streptomycetaceae; genus Streptomyces; species Streptomyces sp. NPDC025793. The sequence goes on from NZ_JBVHMR010000084.1 coordinate 13,165, forward strand.
AGCCCGAAAGAGGCGAGATACCGGTACAGGGCTGCGGTCAGGCCGTCCGGGGGCGTGACGGTGGTGTAGGTGAGCCGGGTGTAGTCGGTGCGCCAGTCCAGCAGGTCCGAGTCGATCCGGACGGTGAACACGTGGTCGCCGATCACCGTGACCCTCGCGTCAGCCGCCTTGTCCACGCGCTGCTGGAACAGGTGGGCGGTGCCGGCTACCGCGTCGTCGATGTCGTCGGCGGTGACCTCGTCCACCCTCACCGTGCAGGAGACGCCCTCGTCGTCCTGGTAGAGCGGGGCGGCTAATGGCTTGTAGATCACCGGCCCGTGCCGCTTGACGAATGAGCGGGCCGCGTCGGGGTTCGAGGTGATCAGGGTGGGCGGGAGCTGGAACCCGGCTGCTGCGGCGGCGGCGAGACCGGACGGTTTGAACTCGGCGTCGCCGATGCGGTGCGGGTGGTTCACGTACAGGCAGCCCGGCAGGGAGGCGATGATGCCGCCGAGCCCGTAGCGGGCCTGGGCGACGGCGAAGCGGGCCGTCTGCTGATCGAGGTGGGGGAAGGCGAAGCCGGACGGGCGGCGGTAGTACAGCGACCGTACGTTCCCGAGGTCGGCGGTACGCGACGGCGTGGTCAGGGTGCCTTGGATGCCATCGCTGGTGATGGTGGCCGCAACAGACAAGGTGGCGGGGAAGTCCCCGGAGTCGAACCGCACGACCGGGACACCCCGGCCGTGCAGCTCGCCAATCACCAGGTCGGTTGTGGGGTCGTCCAGGTTGGTGACGACCAGAACCGGACCGGGATGCGTCACTGGTCGCTGTCGTTCCCGGCGTCGCTGTCCTGGGTGGTGCCGTTGCCGTCAGGGCTGGTGCCCGTGGGCGGGTTCGTGCCGGTGCTGGTGCCGTGCCCCGGCATCATCACCGGCTGTCCGGTGGCGTCGAAATAGCGGCCGGTCTGGGTGACCGGGTCCAGCTCGACGCGGGCGTAACCGGGGGCGATTGCGGGGTAGGGGGTCATGCGGCGCAAGCCCCAAGGGGCCGGGGTGTCGGCTCCTGACGGCAGCGGGGTGCCAGTCGGGACACGATCGGAGTGAGCGAACAACGTTCCTCCCTTGGTCGGTTGTACGGCTCTTGCTGGACCCTGCCGGGCCAGAGTGTGATGAGCAAGACGGCCCGGCAGGGGGCTTGTGGGGGCCGTCCACCCCAGGAGATTGAGCGGACGGCCGTTGTGGTCCCGGAGGCGAGGGACCGTCCCGCGCGCTGACAACTGCCGGCGGGTGGAACCACGCGAGGGGTGGTGCGTCCCGGTGCCGGGAGCGTGGCGGCCGGTCACCGGCCCCGGGACGTTCAGGGGGTAATGCGGGAGCCGCATCGGCAGACTGGCCGCTCGTGTGGTCAGCCAGGGAAGCGAGGTCGGGGCGGCTGTAGCCGACCGGCGCGTGAGGGGCAGCGCGTGTGTCGGTGGTGACGATCGACGCGACCAGGCCGAGCCCCACACCCACCGCACCGAGCAGGGTTGCGCCCGCTGTTCGGCCGTCCGGCTCGGGCATCCTGTGCCGACCGGTCACTGAGGGCCCCCTTGAGCAGGATTTCGGCCCAGCAGCGTCTCCCCCACGGCAGAAGATCTGTGCCCCAGCGGTCGGAGAGGGCGTCGACCATGACCAGGCCCCGGCCGCCGAGGGCGTCCGGGCCTCGATGGTGCAGCTCGGGCACGCAGCGACGGGACTTATCGACCACGGCGACGCGGAGCCGGTCAGGTGTCGGCTGCTCCTCGATCACCCGGACACTGTGTGAGTGGCCGTGCCGGACGGCGTTCGTGACCAGTTCGGACATGAGGAGCGCACCGGTCTCGGCAGCGGCCTGGTTCGGTCCCCAATCAGTGCACGCCTCACGAAGTATCTGCCGGGCCGTCGGGACGCTGGCGGCCTCGCTCGCCAGGGTGATGCTCCGGCGCGGGTATGGCCCTGATCTCACCTGCTCGTCGGTCATGGTCATCGTCACGCCTTGGTCGGGGCAGATGGGGGGGGCAGCCCCGCCCTGCTCCTTGAAGGGGGAACCTGCGGGCGAGGGGCCGCCTGCGGGCGTTCACGGGGTACTCCCTGGCGGCTGACAGACAGTCAACGCGTAGGCCGGGGAGACTCCAGAAGGCGTCTCCAACTCGGAGTCACCTACAGGACGTTGGCCTTGGCATCGGTTCCATCCGCTACTCGGGGGAATCACAGATGGACCGTCTGTCACCGGACCCGCGTGAGGTCGTCGCCGGTCTGCTCGCCGATGAACGCCTGCTCAGGGCGTGCGCCGAGCGGGACATGGGCGCGGTGTTCCGGATGCTCAATGCGCGGGGCGTCAGTACGCGGCGGATCGCCGCCGCTGCCGACGTCACACAGGGGCGCTTGTACGACTACATGAACGGCAAGAGCCGGGTCGAGAAGCTGACGCTGTTCGAGCAGATCGCCGACGCCTTCCACATCCCTGGGCACCTGCTGGGACTGGCTCGACGGTCATGGGAGCCCGCGCCGGCGCAGGCGGAACATGAGCGGGCGGACCGGCCGGCGCCGGACGGTGACGACCTGGTGGCGGTGGACCACTTCCGCAGCGCTGACCGGCAGACCGGCGGCGGCCGGTTGTACGGGGCTGTCGGCCGCCATCTGTCGGACCGCGTGGCGCCCCGACTGGTCGACATCAGCAGCGGCCCGCAGGTGTTCGCCGCGGCAGCCGCACTGACCGAGATGGCCGGTTGGATGGCGCACGACTCCGGACACGACGACCGCGCCGCCCAGCACTTCACCCGCGCACTCCCCCTCGCCCGCACCTCCGGGGACCTTCCACTCGCCGACACGTCGCCGCGAGCAGCAGCCACCTTGCCCTTGAGACCGGCGACGCGGCCGGGGCTGTCGGCTGGGCCCGCAGCGGACTCGACCTGGCCGCGCAGGGGCCACGGACTCCGTCACTGACGGCGCGGCTGCGGACCATGCAGGCGCGTGCGCTCGCGGCCGCCGCGCAGCGGGCCCCGGCCGCCCGCGCCCTGGAGGCAGCACGCAGTGACCTTGAAGCGTCGGCCACCGCCAATCACCCATGGCTGAGCCCGTTCGACGCCGCCGCACTGGCCAGCGAGTCCGCCCTGGTCCTGCGCGACCTGGAGCAATACGACCAGGCACTGGCGCATGCCGAACAGGCGGTCGCCCTGCGCGAGGCGGGGCGGGCACGGTCGCTGGCCCTGAGCCGGATCAGCCTGGTGGACATCCACGTGCGCCAGGGAAACCTGGACGCCGCGGTGAGCGTCGGCCATGACCTCCTGAGCACGAGCCCCACTCTCGGTTCGGTCCGGGTGGTGCAGCAACTCGACGGACTGCGCCGGCTGCTGGAACCGCACCGGGGATACCTGCCGGTCCGGGAGTACCTGACGCGATTCGACGATGCACGCCGCGCGAGAATGCTCCTGATGGCTGACCTGATCCCGCCGTCCCCGGAAGGCACCACCGCATGAGGCCGACAGCACCGGACCCCGCCGATACCGACGCCTGGAACGCCTATCTCGCGGAAGGCAACGCGCAGCAGGCCCGCAAGCGCGTAGCGGCCGACGTGCGGCTGCGGGACCCATCCGGCCGCATGCTTCTCGTGAACCCCACCTACAAACCGGGGTGGGACCTGCCCGGTCATGTCCGCGGGAGTGGTGTATCGACGGCCACTCGGTGATCTCGCTTTGAGGCTATGCGCTGAGTTCGGCGGGCAGGGCTGTCTCTTCGGTT
>NZ_JBVHMR010000085.1:0-16694 GCF_055558375.1 Streptomyces sp. NPDC025793
GCCAAGGTCCGCAGCGAACGCCAGCAACGCTGGGGCCGCCCACGCCCCAAAGCCGCCTGATCAACCCCGGCAACGTTCGTGGTCAACGCACTAGCGGCGTGAGTGTCTGCGCAGGCTGCACCGCTTCACCGTGGGCGAGGGCAGTGAACGCGATGCGCAGTGCTTCGAGTAGCTTCTCCACCTGAACGGCAGGAGGGTCTGCCACGACTGGTATATCATTGGCCATACTGAGCAATATAGTGCACGTAAGGGTGGATCATGCGCGCCGAAGACAGCACGGAAGGCACAGGCGAGACTCACGGCCCGAGCGGCGGCTTCCTCTCTAAGGTCGGGCAACAAGTACGGGCACGTCGGCGAGCGGCAGGGCTCACGGTGCAAGCACTCGCCGAGCGGGCCGGTCTCAGCCGCCGCATGCTCACCATGATCGAACAAGGCAGCGCCAACCCCAGCCTGGTCTCCGTCGACAAGATCGCCCGTGCCCTCGGCACCGATTTCACCAGCCTGCTGGGCAATGTCCAGGGCGACCCGGTGCACGTTCCCGAGCGGCCAGTGCAGGTCTGGGAGAGCAACACCGGCAGCCGCGGCCTGCTGCACGTCGGAAGCGCCCGCATCGGCGGCCCGGAACTGTGGGAATGGACCCTGCAGCCCGGAGATCACTACGACGCGAACCCCGATCCTCTGGGCTCCGAAGAGCTCTTCCTCGTCAAATCGGGCACGCTCGTGCTCACGGTGGGAGACCGAATCGTACGACTGGGTCCCGGGGCAAGCGCACGGCTCGCAAGCGACCGCGAGTACACATACTCCACGGAGGGCGTCGAGCCCGCTGTATTCATCCGTGTAGTGGAACTGGGACCCGAGAAGTCTGCCGGTTGATCGCCGGCGCGGCCCCCCAGCTCTGCGTGCTGGCGACGGCGCGCCGGAGGTATTCGCTCGTTTGGTCCGACGCTTCGAGATGCTGACAACGGGCTGCTGCGCCTCGAAAGGCCGCTTCGAACTCACACGGCCAAAGTCTTCTGCAGTGCGACTGATGATCATGTCCCGTGGAACGGGCAGCGGGCGCGGCTTGAGCGACCCGCCGTGGGGCATCAAGTCGGGCCGTCCGCACATGTGGACGCGGCGCCAGTTGAATGACGACTCCCGGATGCGGGCCCGGACCGGAACTCCTTGGCGGAGATGCCGGAACGTCATGCGCCGCGAACTCAGAGATCACTGCCACACCATGCGCGAATACCAGGAACATGGCCCCGCACGCGCCCGCTCTGGGCTTGGCCGGCCTTTGGACCGGTGCGACGACTTCAGCCCTGGGCGAAAGCGCGGCAGGCATACCGCGAAGAACGATCCGGACCCCGCGCAGCGACACCGGAGAGTAGGAGAGCGCGACGATGAGCCTGTTCGGGGACGGCCTGGACGCCGCGGTCCAGAAGCCCGGCCGGCCACCTCTCGGCCTTTGCCTCCGGGGCGCCTTTGGCGGGCACGCGGTACGTGAACGGCATCCTTCAGGTCGCCGTGCTCGCGGACGTAGATGACGGCGGCGTCCACGCCGCGCCGCCAGTGCTCGTGCTCAGGGTTGAGGACCCGCAGATTGATGAACGCGGCGAGCGCGGCCGGATCACGCGGCGTTGAGAACTTCAGCAGCTGCCGTGCGGGTGCTGACGGACCACCGGCCCGCTCCCCACCACCACAGGGGGAGCGGGCCGGCCGGAAGAGGCCACCGGGGCTTCCTCGGAACGTATGGCCGCGAGGGCGCCAGCGCACGCGCACCCGCCGCTGCACCACGCGGGTCTCCTCCAGTACCGCGTCTACCAGTGCGAAGTCCACGATCTGCGTCAACTCGCCCAGATGCCCCGGCGCGAACACGCTCCGGGCGGTCTCGATCGTGCGCGTGATGACAGACTCCTCCAGCAACGGGACCCCTGGCCTTGGTGATCACCTTGCTCGCCACAAGCTGATCTACCAGGAGTCCCGTTTCCACTGTTCAGGCGGGGGTTGCCACCACCTCGAGATCCCTAACGCAACGGCGTTGAACAGCCTCTAACCCCCTACGTGTGCGACCTGTGTCTTGGCCGAGATCAGCGTTGGCTGGCAGGCTTGCTTGGAAGTCCAGCGCGACTGCCCCGGCAGGAGTAGACGATCTCCCACTGAACCACCGGGGAGGACACGCTCGCGCTGGAAAGTCAGCCCGGTGTCGGGCCTGAGCACGGGTGTCAGTTGCATCCCACCGCCGAACAGCAGCGGCAATACCACCAGTTCGAGGGTGTCGAGTGCGCCAAGGGCGTGGAACGCCCCGATCGTCCGCGGGCGTCCCAGGGTGGCGTCATTGGTGTTGCCGTCCGGCTGAGAGATCGGGTCATGTCGTATGTGACCCGGGACAAGGTCATCGATGAGTGGCTGGCCCCGGACGCCGCCCGTGCCCGGTTGCTGAGCGCACTGCCGCTGCGCGGGGCGGCACTCGCCGAGGAGATCAACGCTCTGCACCGGTACGGGGACGCCGCCGAGCAACGCGCCATGCTGCGCTCGCTGGACCTGCTGGAGGACACCGACGCCTCGCTCGCCGACCTCGGCCGACGACACCACCACCCACGCCCGGACAACTCTTCGCCATGGACCCACCGGACCACACCCGGCTGCGTCGCATGCTCATCCCCGAGTTCACCTTCCGCCGGGTCGAACAACTGCGGCCGTCCATCCGGCACATCGCCGGCGAACTCCTCGACAGCCTCGTGAAACAGGGACAACCCGCGGACCTCGTCGAGCACTTCACGATCCCGCTGCCCCTCCTCGTCATCTGCGAGTTGCTCGGTGTGCCCTACGCCGACCGGGACTTCATCCACCAGCAGGCCTCCGCCTTCGCCACCGTCGCCGCCGGACCGGAGGCGATGCGGGCGGGCTGGGCCGCGCCGTTCGGCTACCTTCAGGAGCGGCTCGCCGCCACGTCGCGTGAGCCCGGCGACGACCTGATGAGCAGGCTGGCCACGGAACATGTTGCCACTGGCGAGGCCAACCCGGCGGGAGCGGCCGGGCTGCTCGTCCAACTCCTCATCGCTGGGCACGAGACGACCGCGAGTATGCTCTCCCTCGGAGTCGTCGCGCTGCTGCGTCATCCCGATCAGCTGGCCGCGCTGCGCGCGGACGAGGCACTGGTGCCGGGGGCGGTGGAGGAACTCCTGCGCTACCTCAGCGTCGTCCACATCGGGCTGCGCCGCATCGCCACGGAAGACGTCGAGATCGGCGGCGTCACCATCCGCGCCGGCGAAGGCGTGGTGGTCGCCCTCCAGGCCGCCAACCGGGACCCCGCCGCCTTTCCCGACCCGGACAGGCTCGACCTCACCCGCGACGCCGACCGGCATCTGGCGTTCGGCCACGGCCTGCACCACTGCCTCGGCCAGTCACTCGCCCGCGCCGAACTCCAGCTCGCGCTTCCGATGCTGTTCCACCGGCTGCCGCGACTACGCCCCGCCGGTCGGGCGCCGGAGGAGCTCGCGTTCGAGGGGCGCGCGGTCCACGGGATGCGGGAACTGCCCGTGGCCTGGTGACGCCCACCACGAACGGGCCCGCACCGCGGTGGTCCGGGCGGCGGCCACGACGTTCTCGGCGACCCAGCGCATGGCGCAGCCGGCGGGGCGGTCGACCTCGGACGGTTCCTTGCCGGACGAGGCGCCGCCGCCGTGCCGGGCCATGCCGCCGTACGTGTCGTTGATGATCTCGCGGCCGGTCCGGCAGACGCCGCCCATCGGGCCGCCGATCTCGAAGCGGCCGGTCGGGTGACCAAGAGGCGGTAGCCGTCGGTGTCCAGCTTGAAGCCGTCCTCGACAAGCTGCTTCAGCACGTGCCCGACGACGCACGCGCGGATGTCGGGGGCGAGTAGCGACTCCAGGTCGATGTCGGAGGCGTGCTGGGTGGAGCCGACCCCCGTGCCGAGGCGGACGGCCTTGCCGCCGCCGTGGTCAACGACCGGATTGGTCGTCTGCTTGCCGGGCCGGGGAACCGGGACATCTCCATGTACCGGCAGGCCCAGGACGCCGACGCCTCCCAGCGGCCCTTCCGACCGGGCTCAGTCCGACCGCGCTGGAGCTCGCATCGCACGCAGCGGTCCCCTGTGCAGAGGACCCGTTCGCCAGCGTGCCGAGAACGTCCGGTCACTGAGGGAACAGGTCAGCAGCAGGTGGTGCGGCGTCTCCAGGAAGCCCACGTCGACGGCCAGGGTGTCGGTGTCGGTCCAGCCGCCGCTCACGGCGGTGGGCACGGGCTCTTCGCGGACGGTCCAGTCGTCGCCGAGCAGCAGGTCGAGCCGGTCGCCGTCCTCGGTGAGGGTGACCGTCCACCCCTGTGGGCCCTTCGCCACCTCGGCCGCGGTCAGTCCCGGCTGGTCCGGGCAGTCACCGCCGTACGGCGTGAACGCAGCTCCGTCCCAGTCGCCGGACCGCGCCGGGGGAGCGGGTTTGCCCGCAGCGGGGGGCAGCGCGAGCCGTGCCAGCCGCTCGGCCAGGGCGGCGTCGCCGCCGCCGAGCAGCGGCCGGGGACCGAAGGCGGGCAGCAGGTGCTCCCAGACCAGGTCAAGCACGGCCTGCATCTGAACGGTCTGCGCCGTCATCGCCACCACCGCGTCGTGCTCGGGCAGCACCACGCAGAACTGCCCGTACGCCCCGTCGCCCCGGTAGCCGTGCCGGGACATCCAGAACTGCAGGCCGTAGCCCCGCTGCCAGTCCGACCACGCCGCCTCGGGTGTTCCGTCGCCGGTCGCCACATGGGCGCGCGTCGCGTCGGCGACCCAGTCCCGGGGCAGCAGTTGCCTGCCCTGCCACGCGCCGCCGCGCAGGTACAGCTGGCCGAGCCGGGCGACGGCGTCGGTGGTCGCGTGCAGGCCGCTGAAGCCCAGCTCGCGACCGCTGCGGTCGCGCAGCCACGCCACCTCGCCGATGCCCAGCGGATCCAGCAGCCTCGGCCGCAGGTAGTCGGTCAGCGACTGCCCCGTGACCCGCTGCACGATCGCGGCGAGCGTGAACGTGGCGGGCTGGTTGTAGGCGAACACCGTCCCCGGCTCGCTGTCCGGAGGCAGCAGCAGGAATCCTCGGACCAGGTCCTTGGAATCGAGCGCGCGGGCCCGGCCGAGGGTGTCCGTGGTGTGCCCGCTCGCCATGGCGGCCACGTGGCGTACCCGCAGGGCTCGGCTGCGCGGGTCGGTGATGTCCGCCGCGAACTCGGGGAAGTACGAGACCACCGGGTCGTCGAGGCGCAGCAGGCCCTCGGCGGCGGCGAGGCCCGCGGCCGTGGAGGTGAAGCTCTTGCTGAGTGAGTACAGCAGGTGGGGGCGCTCGGGCGCGTACGGCGCCCACCAGCCGGCGGCGACGAGCCGGTCGTGCCGCAGGAGCATCAGGCTGTGCGGTTCGATGTCGGGGGCCGCTTCGAGGGCGTCGAGGAAGGCGTGTACGCCGGCGGCGTCGACGCCTTGCTCGGCCGGGGTGCCGATGGGCAGGGGGCTCGGGCTCATGCCGCCATCCTGTACGTCCGTGTGGTGCGGATCGAGGGGTGGGCGGGCCGTCGGTGGACCGTTTTCGGCCATGTCGTCCGGGGACTGGGCGCTCATGGTGCGCCGTGTGAAGTCGAGGCTGCCGATGAGCGCCCGCTGCTCGGCGGGCACTGTCGCGCGCCGGATCGTCCCCGGGTCGGGCGTCTTCGTTCTCGGCCGGGACAGGCAGCTGGGCGGCCATGGTGGCGGGCCGGTGTTCCTGGCCGATGCGCCATGGATCTTCCGGATACCCGGGCGGGCGGGTGGCCGGCGCCGCGGCGGATGCCGGTGACCCGGGAAGCGCTCGCTAATGACCCGCCGAAGACGTTGAAGGGCCAGATCGGCTATCTGATCCGGCAGTTGGGCAGCGCGAAGGCCGTAGCGCAGGAGAACGGCGTCACGGCCGACGCCGTCAACCGCTACCGGCGCGGTGCGCGCAAGCACGCCCGGACTGACGTCGCGGCGAAGACCGACGACGCGGTGCGGGCCCGCTGGCAGCCGCAGATCCGCAAGCGCCGACAGCGCCAGTCCGCCACCACGGGCGGGATCACGGTCGAGACCCGCGCCCAGTTCGGATACACCGAGCGCGTCGGCACGACCGACGACGGACGGTTCCGGCGACCAGCAGGTGCGCGACATCGTGGCGGAAGGATTGCAGGTACGCCGCTGGCCGCCTCCTCAACGGTGAGGCGAGCGACCGGGACCGCGCGGCGGGCCGGCCTGCTCAACTGCATCGCTGCCATCCGGAATGGCCTGGACGTGCTCGCGCAGCGGCACGTCCAGGCCGTCGCCCGCTCCATGACCCAGTAGAAGGGATCTGCCCCATGCCCGCATCCACGGTGACCCACCGCGCGTACCGTGGCGGTACGACCCCGCCGGGAGGAGCAGCCGATGAGCGCGCAGCCTGACCACGCCCCCGTCACGCCGTACGCGCCCGCGCCCGGGGCTCCGGCCGAGCTGCTCGCGCAGCTGCGCGCCGACCGACGTGCGGAGCGGTGGGTGCCCGCCTTCGAGCGGGAGTGGGCGGCGGCGCTGGAGGAGTCGCGCCGTACGTTCTCCCTTGCCGGGCTGTACGAGGTCGTGCAGGTCTGGCAGGCCCGGGTCGCCTCCGCCCCGGCGGTCGACGCGTTCCTCGCCTCCGGCCGGGACGACAGCACGTTCGTGGACCTGGAGGAGATCCGGAGCAGGCGCCGATGACCGGACAGAAGCCGTACGCTGTCCGCCTCTCCGTGCGGGCCGCGAAGGCGTTCGCCGCCCTGCCCGAGCACGCGGACCAGATGGCCTGGGACGTCCTGGACGCGGCGGCCGGCGCCCCGTGGGGCTACCCGCAGTGGGACACCGGCGACCCGGAGGGCGAGGACGTGCGCATCGCGTCGATCGGCCGGCTGTCCGTCATCTACTTCGCCAACCGCGCCCTGCGCCATCTGTCCGTCCTGGACATCGTCTGGCTCGGGTAGCCACCCGTGACCACGGTCCGATCCCGGCATTCGAGCGACGCCATCGACGAATTCCATGCCCGCAGTCTCGCCACCGCAGGCTGCGGGCTCCAGGGCGGATCCGGCGCGGGTCAGCTGTCGTCGGCGACGCAGACCGCGTACACGGTGCACTCCGGATCGTCGGCCTCGTCGTCGCTGCCCCACTGCGCGACGGCCACTTCCACCGTCCACCCGGTCCCGTCCGACGATGGGTAACTGCCCCTCACACTGTCGCAATCGCGAAAGTCGCTGCCCCACCACCCTCCGCCGGTGACGATGTACCCGGGCGGTGCCTTCGCCTCGACCTTGCCGGTGCCCTTGGCGGTGACGATCTGTTGCTTCAGCCCCGAGGCGTTCTTCCCGCCCAGCGCAGCGTGCGCCGTGTCACGGACCTGTCCAGCCGTCTTGGCGGCATTGTTCAGGATGCCGGGCGCCCGGGCTACGGACGTGTGGCTGACGTCGTCCGCCCAGCTCAACAAGGCCTCCGACGGCCCGCTGAAGGCCCTGCGAGCACGTTCCCGCCGCGGTGACTGCACGTCCGGCCCCACGTTCACGACCGACCACCTCGCCGCGGACCCCGACCTCGCCGTTGACGGGATGCTGATCGACTTCAAGAGCACCCGCCACACGCGCATGCTGCGCCAGCGCGACAAGACCCTGTGCCACCGCGGCCTCAAAGACACACCCAGCCTCAACCAGTGCGTCCCCACCTGCGCGAACATCGCCCGCACCGATCAGCACGCCGCCGGCCTCCGCCACCGCGCCACCGCACTGGAGCAGCAGGCAGACCATCTGCCCGGCCCGCGCGGCGAGCGCCTACGCAGCAACGCCACCCTGCTACGCGACCTCGCCGACACCCACTACCGCACCCGCGCCACCCTCCAGGACGGCACCGTATGAGCCCTGCACCCGACGAACGCGACCGTATCCGTGCAGCCATGGACCGCACCTGCAGGGAACCGCGCAGCACTCCACCGGCGCGCTGACGATTGTCGCCCTGGCCCGGGAAGCCGGCGTACCACGCAACGCGCTCACCCAGCGCCACCTCGACCTCAAGAACGACTTCTATGGGCAGATGAGGGCCCGTGGACTGACGCCGGACTCCGAGATCCGCCTGCGTCGGCAGATCGTCAAACTGAAGGAACTACGCGCCAAGGACGCCATCGAACTCGCCCAACTGCGGACCGATGTCAAGCAGTTGGTGCGCGTCGTAAACCAACTGACGGCGCGCAACCAGCAGCTGCTCCGCGCCCTATCGAGCCCGGTCCCCGGTCCGGGCCTTGCCGACCCAGCCACATCAAGGGGGCAGCCACTGAGTCGCTGTCTACCTCCGGTCCAGGTGATGGCTTCACCGCAGAGTGCAGCTGACCATCGGGACGAAAGGCGTATCCAGTCAGGGACCTCCATGGTCAGATAAGGAACCGGGCTGTGGTCACAGCAATCGGTCGACCAGCCCGTCGATGTAGTCCGGGGCGAGCGGGCCCATGCCGAACAGGACGCGGATGTACATCGGGGCCAGGATGTGGTCCAGCACGTCGAGCGCGTCGGGTGCGGGCTCGCCGCGTTCGCGGGCGCGATCGAGCATGGACTGCAGTTGCCGGGTGCGTTCGTCGCGGAGGTCGTCACGCGCCTGCAGGCCCTGCTGGCCGATGCTCGTCAGGGCGACGGCAAGGCGCACCAACAACAGGCCGTCGGGTCCGGTGATCTCGCGGGCCACTTGGGCCGCGTAGGTGCGCAGGTCGCCGGCCAGGCTCCCGGTGTCGGGCATCGGCGACTGCGTGTTGAGGCGCGTGAGCGCCACGTCGGTGAGCAGAGATTCCAGGTTGCCCCACCGGCGGTAGATGCTGCTGTCGGCCACGCCCGCGCGGGCTGCGACCTCGCCGACGGTGAAGTTGCCGTAGCCGCGCTCACCGATCAGTTCGGTGACGGCCTGGTGCACCTGCTCGCCGACGCGGGCGCTGCGCCCGCCGGGCCGCCGGGCTCGCTGTCGCTCGTTCATGCATCCCACCTTAACGCAGTCGCCACTTGCGTTTACGGGACGCCCCTCCCTATAGTCACCTAACGCAGTCACGGACTGCTTTAGGGCGCTCGGTGTATCACCACCCATGACGACCGCGGCCGGGCGCAACTGACGATTGAGGGAGACCCATGGCTGCATCGCATGCGACCGCAGGCAGTCGATCGAACCGGGCCGTGCTGCTCATGGTGACCTGCCTGGGCCAATTCATGGTCCTGCTCGACAACACGATCGTCGGAGCGGCACTGCCCGACATGCAGCACCGGCTGCACACTCAACTGACCGGTCTGCAATGGATCGTCGACGCGTACGTACTGCTGGTCGCCATGCTGCTGCTGTCCGGCGGCATCTTCGCCGACCGGTTCGGCCGCAAGCGGGTGTACCTGACCGGCGTGGCGGTGTTCACCGCCGCGTCCATGCTGTGCGCCCTCGCGCCCTCGCTCGGCTGGCTGATCGCCGGCCGGGTGCTGCAGGGCATCGGCGCCGCGGCGCTGAGCCCTGCCTCGCTCGCCCTGCTCGCCGCGGCCCATCCCGTGCCGCAAGAACGAATCAAGGCGATCGGACTGTGGGCCGGACTCAGCGGAATCGGTCTGGCCGCAGGCCCCGTGGCCGGCGGCGTGCTGACAGAAGCCTTCGGCTGGCCCGCCATCTTCCTGGTCAATCTGCCCATCGGCGTGGTCCTGTTGTTGATCGGTCTGCGCAACCTGGAAGAGACCCGCAATCCGAACGCTCCCGCGATCGACATCCCGGGGACCGTGCTGTCCGTACTGGGGGTGGGGGTGCTGACCTACGGGCTGATCGAGGGTGGTGCCCGCGGTTGGACGTCGCCGGTGATCCTGGGCAGTTTCACCGCCGCGGTGATCCTCCTCGTCGCCTTCGTCGCCGTCGAAGCACGTCGTTCCGCTCCGATGCTGCCGCTGCGGCTGTTCCGGCAGCGCCTGTTCACCGTGTCCAACGCCGCCATGGTCGTGGTGGGGTTCGCGCTCATGGGCTCGTCGTTCTTCTTCTCCCAGTTCTTCGTGTACGTCCAGGGCAGCTCGATCCTGCGCGCCGGCCTGCAGACCCTGCCGGTATCCCTCGCCATGGTGATCGTCAGCCCGTACGCGGGCCGGCTCGCCGCCCGCTACGGTTTCCGAATCGTGGTGACCGCCGGCCTGGCCCTGGCCGGCCTGGGCCTCCTGGCACTGGGCATGGTGCACGCCGACACCGGATACGGGAACGTGTGGTGGCGGCTGGGAGTCGTCGGCACCGGCTTCGCCCTGACCCTGTCCCCACTGACCGGCGCCGCCATCCAAGCGGTCAGCCCTCAGGAAGGCGGCCTCGCCTCGGGCATCAGCAGCACCACCCGGCAGATCGGCGCGGTGCTCGGCGTTGCGGTACTCGGAGCCGTCGTCCGCACCCGGCAATCGGGCGGCGCCTCCTTCGAGGCCGGCCTCAACAGCGCCTTCGCCGCGGCCGGCGCCATCACACTGGCCACCGCCGTGTTCACCGGCCTGTGGCTGGCGAGGTCGAAACCCGCGGAAGGCTCGGTGGTGACGCAATGTTCCACCGATCCAGTTGCGGTCACCGCCTCGAACGAGGCATCTGTGAACAGTCGTTGACACCAACCGCCTTGTTCGATGTCCCACCGCACCAGGGTGGGCCGACGCTGCCGTGGCGACGCCCCGTCAGGACCGTGTGCACCATCCCGCAACCACCACGTAAAGGACCCCGGCCTTGTCTCCTGATCCGACCATCGTGCACCCGCTGCCTGCCCACGACCGCGTGGTGTTCCTCAACCCGCTGGTCACCTCACCCAACATCACCGTGGGCGAGTACACGTACTACGACGACCCTGACCCGGACGGCGCCACGGAGTTCGAGCGCCGCAACGTCCTCTACGCCTACGGGCCGGAGCGCCTCGTCATCGGCAAGTACTGCGCGATCGCCACAGGGACCACCTTCCTGATGGCCGGCGCCGAGCACCCGACGATGGGTGTCTCGACGTACCCGTTCACCATGTTCGGCGGCCGGTGGGCCGAGCAGACCCTGGACATCGTCACCGCCATGCCCAGCCGCGGCGACACAGTCGTCGGCAACGACGTCTGGTTCGGCTACCGGGCGACCGTCATGCCCGGCGTACGGATCGGTGACGGCGCCATCATCGCGGCCGGCGCCGTGGTCACCGCCGACGTCCCGCCCTACACGATCGTCGGCGGCAACCCCGCCAGGCCGATCCGGCAGCGCTTCGACGACGCCGACATCGAGCGGCTGGAGCGCGCCGCGTGGTGGGACTGGCCCGCCGACCTGGTCACCGCACACGCCCGCACCATCATGGCCGGAACCCCGGCCGACATCGAACGCATCGCCACCGAGCACGGAACGGGGAAGCCCCTTTGAGTCGTGTGACCCAGGTGTCCATCGAAGAGCACACGGTGGCCGACGGCGCAGCGGGGCCCTACGCCCTCACCACGGGACCGGACGGCGCCCTGTGGTTCACTCTCGTCCACAGCGGTCGGATCGGCCGGCTCGTCCCCGGCGAGGAGCCGACGAGTCACCTACTCGACCCCGACAGTGGGCCAACCGTCATCACCCCCGGCCCGGACGGCGCGCTGTGGTTCACCGAGTACCGGGCGGACCGGATCGGGCGGATCACCACCGACGGCGTGATCGACGAATTCGGGGTGCCCACGCCCGGCTGCGGGCCGTTCGGCATCGAGGCGGGACCCGACGGCGCCCTGTGGTTCACCGAGACCGCCGCCGACCGCATCGGCCGCATCACCGTCGACGGCAGCGTCACCGAGTTCCCGCTGCCCGTCACCGGCGCGTTCCCGTCGGCGATCACCGCCGGCGGCGACGGAGGGATGTGGTTCACCCTCAACCAGGCCAACGCCATCGGGCGGATCGGCATGGACGGTGCGGTCACCCTCCATCCCCTGCCGACGGAGGCGGCAGCGCCGGTCGGGATCTCCGCAGGCCGTGACGGAGCGCTCTGGTTCGTCGAGATCGCCGCCGGACAGATCGGACGGATCACTCCCGACGGGAAGATCACCGAGTTCCCGCTGCCCGACCGCACCGCCCGACCGCACGCCATTACCGTCGACGGCCACGGCACCGCATGGTTCACCGAATGGGGCGGCAACCGCGTCGGCACGATCACCTCCGACGGCTCCGTCACCGTCCGCGACCTGCCCACATCCCACTCCGAACCGCACGGCATCACTGTCGGTCCCGACGGCGCCATGTGGACCGCGCTGGAGATCGGCTCACTCGCCCGCATCGCCTCAGCCGACAGCACCACCTGAACAAACCACCCCCTCCCACACCATCAGCAACGGTCGCCGGTACAACGGCCGGAGAGGACATCCTGTGAAATACGCACTCGTGATCTTCGAAACGGACGAGTCGCGCCACCGGATCCAGGCCGACCGGGCCACATACCGCAAGGAGTATGAAGGCTGGATCGGCGGACTCGCCGCAGCCGGAAAGCTGGCCGGCGGCGACGCCCTGGAGACCGAGCACACGGCTCCCGCGGCAGTGCGCACTGCGGCCGACGAGACGTCGACGGTGACCGACGGACCCGCGCACACCGGCGAGGAGACCCTCGGCGGCTGGTTCATCGTCGACGTGGCCGACCGCGAGGAAGCCCTCGAACCGGCCAAGAGCCTCCCCGCCCCGGAGACCGTCGAGATCCGCCCGATCCTCGAATCCGCCTGAGCAACACCGAGGACCACCCCGACAGCACGACAGCGCCCGGCGGCAGGGCCGCCGCTGTCATGCCGCCCTGCTTCGTCTGATCACGCCCTCCGGAACGGGCAGGCCGTCGCCGCATAGCGGGCTGAAGTCAACGTCCAAGTATGGGTCGTACGCCTCGGGCTCAAGGCCGAGTTCGTGGATGGAGTAGTCGCCGAAGCGGCGGATGTGCTCGATCAGGTACGGCGAGATATGAGCCAGGCCCTCGGGCGCGGTCGTGTGACCCTCCCTCTGGAGCTGGCGCACAATCTCGGCGATCTCCAGGGCGTTGTGAACACCGCGTTTGTGAGCAGGCCGTTGAACTACGGTGCCTCGGCCGGCATGCCCGTCTACTCGGCGGTGTCAGGGGTGGTGTAGAAGACGGAAGCGCCCTGCTTGGTCCGCTTGGCCTGGTTCCTGGCCACGAGTCCTTCGAGGGTGGTGCGGACCACGGTGGTCTTGATGCCGCGCTCGGAGTGGGCCTTGCCAAGTGCCGTGGCGACTTCGGCCGCGGAGCGCGGCTCGCTCTGCTCGGCGAGGTGACCACGGACGAGTTCGACCAGCGTGGGTCGGCCTGCCTTCGCGGCCGTGTCCTTGTGCGTCGGCTTCTTGTCGCCGGGCTTCTCGCTGGTCGTGGGGCGCTGCGTGCTAGCAGCCCGTTTCACTCGCGCCCGCTCGCCGACTCCGGATTCGGCAGAAGCCTTCCCGCGCGGAGCAGGCACCGCGGCGCCGCTCGGACCGGCTGCAGGCTGAACCGGTGCCGGAGCAATGCCAAGCACCTGCTGCACGTTGACCAGCACACGGTGGTCATGCTGCAGGGCGGTCAGCTGCTCCTGCAGCGTGGCGATCTCCGCACTGATGCGTTCCTGCTCCTTGGTGTTGTGTTCGAGGTCGCTGGTCACCTGAGCGGCGTACTGCGATGTGAGTTGAGTGCCGGCAATCGTGATGTCGGACATGGGCCGACCTTTCTCTCGGTTCCCTGACCGGGCGTGCAGCACCTGTGGCGGACGTGCCCAAGCGCCTGTGTTCTCGGGCTGCGGTCCGACCGGCTGTGGAGGCCACTGCTGCGTGGCCCGGCGTAGAGATAGTACGGATGGGTGGAGTCTGTACGTCTTCTTGAGTGATGTCTATCTCTCGACCTGAGCTTCACGGTCTCGATGTCCTGTCTCTGCGAAGTGGAGGCAGTCTCGGTCTTCGTGAGGCATTGGCTCGCACGTCTCGCTCAATCTCGGGCATCTGGTGCGACGTCTCGATCAATCAGAGGCGCCGACCTCTTCCGCCCTCTACGGTCGTTGCACCTGGCCAGCGCCAAGTGGGGGTGGCTGGTGGAAGCGGAGGACTTCCGGCTGGAGTACACCGACGCCCGAGGAGAGGTGCACGGTGGGCCGCTTGAGGTGATGTGGCCGACCCGGTTCGAGGCGGCCAGGCAGGCGCGTGCGTTCCCGTCACCGCGGGCAGCGGAACCTCTCCGGCTGGTATTGGTCTGCGACCTGCGCTGAGCTGGTGGGTTATGAGTCCTGGGTGGAACTCGGGCACCTGATGCGGCTCGATGCCGAGCCGGACGTGGTGCTGGTCGCGGAGAGAATCAATGAACAGATGGACGAACAGGAACGTCAACTGATGCGGATCGCGTCGGCCGCACCAGGCACCCCGGAGTAGTGGCCTCCGCTCATCATGCGCAGACTCCTGCGACACACCACGTCTCACGCAAGGTGAAACTGGCGCGGCTCTTCTGCAGCGACCATCACGAACCGCCCGCATCGTGATCGATGAGGGACATGCCGGATGCCAAGGAGCATGCAGCGGCGACGAAGTACTGCTCGTCGGCACCAGGGGCAAGACCGAGGGTGACGCCCTGGCTGAGGCCGACGAACAGCGCCCTCAGCGCGGTGGTCAGGCGTTGTGCTTGTTGCGGCGTCACGGCGCTCCCGCCGTGCGACCTTCCGGTGAACAGCGCAATCAGATGCTCCTCCTGCGACCGGATGGACGTGGCGAGCTGGGTCCCCAAATCAGGGTCATGCAGGGCCATGTCCAGCAGGGTGATCTGGAGCGACAGGCGGGACAGCGCATCCGGGCTGTCACAACTGCGCCGGTAGTACCGGGCAAAGGCGTCGACCGCTTCCAGCAAATCAAGTTCAGCGGGAACCGCCTGCTCGATCTCCTCGTAGTACGGCCGCAGGTAGTCGGCGACCAGGGCCACCACCAGGCCGTTCTTGCTCCCGAACAGCGAGTAGATGGCGCCGGTGGTCAGGTCGGCGCGTTCGGCGATCTCGTCGAGCTTGGCCCGGTACCCGTCCCGGGACACGACCTGGAACGCAGCGTCCAGCAAGGCACGGCGGTTGCGTTCCTTGGTCTCCGCCCTCGTCATTCTCATAGTTTGATTATTGCCGTAATCTCGTTACGGAACCAGTCTGGATGAGCTTCAGGGAGGATCGCTCATGGCACAGGTCGTGGCACCGCGGGTGACCCGCAAGACGGTGGGGGCCATCGCCGATGGCGCCTTCAAGGTGTTGCTCGCCGCTGTCTACATCGCCGGCGCTGCCCTACTCGGCCGGTTACTCGGCACGCCACCCTGGCTGATGGTTGTCTCAGGCGTGGCCCTGCTGATCGGCGGTGGCATCGAGATCGGATATACGCGCAGCCGGGCGATGCGCACCTACACCCGGCTCATGGTCGCCTACGACAGCGGCTGGGTGCTGACGGCACTTGTCGGCGCCCTGATGGCATGGCGGGGCAGCAGCGCCGCGGGTGAAGTCTGGATCGGGTACCAGACAGCCGCTCCCGTCGCGTTCGCCGTAGTGCTGATCGCCGCCAGGCCGGCCCAGACTGCCTCGGATTGAGCGGGACGACCGAGCCGTCCCCGTCTCACTCAAACTGAGGCACCCCAGTTCAGGCACTCACGCTGCCTCACCTTCAGCGAGACCGGTCAATAAGAGACCAGATGACCGAATCCGGCCAAGGAATGGGGGACGCTTTGACGAGCGGAATCATGTGCAACACCACGGTCGTGTTAGCAGCCTGTGGCGGCCTGCTGTTCTCGGCGGGCGCAGCCGAAGCCACCGGGGCCCCGAACCGTCCGGCCCCGGGCCGGGCACACGTTGCCGACGATGGGCGGCACGGTCACGTCGCGGCCCGCGACGAGGATCCGTCGAGCACCATCGACAACGCGACGGGAGGATGCATCGACTACGACCTCAACGGCGGCCAGGGCTTCTCCGTCAACTTGGGCCAGGACTGCGACCATGGCTCGGGCCAGTGGACGATCCATGACCTCGGCAACAAGTACGTGCGCTTCCAGATCTACGGCTCTCCCGACACCTGCCTCATGAATCCGGCGAACGGTGTCGTCGGGGCGTGGAACTGCGACGACACCACATCCGTGTGGTGGGTGGACCACCGCAGCAGCACCGACCGTCCGAAACTGTGGAACCAGTACGCGGAGGACCACCAGTGGGACGCCCAATGCCTGGACGTGCCGGGCGACCAGACGTATCTGCACGTGAATCCCTGCAATGACGGTCCCTATCAGCAGTGGCATTTCTGGGACGTGACGCAGTGACGTGGTTGCGTTTCGACGGGTGACGTAGCCCCTGAAGCGTTCAGCACGGCCACTGGCTGGATCGGGGCTTCGCCCTCGTACGGAAGATCGCGTCAACGGGGCCGCACTGTGAGGTTGCGCAGCCACGGTTCACGGTTCGCCCTATTCTCGGCGGACATCACCCGGGGCATTCCGTAGCGTGCCTCGCAGGGCGGCTCCGTGACCTCTCGCGGGCCCGCGGCGGCCAGTCAAGTGCGCCCTTCGGGCGTCGCTGCGCGATGGAGCGGCGCCCCACCCTGGACAGCCAGCCTTGTCCGAAGCTGGCTGTCGGACGGCCCCGGTCATGCAGCGGCCGCGTAGCTGACCGCGTTCGCGTGTGCCTGGTTGGGGAGAGAAAACCCCCGTCCTCCGACAGGAGCGGCTTGTCTGCCAGGTTCTCAGTGGAGC
>NZ_JBVHMR010000086.1:0-16684 GCF_055558375.1 Streptomyces sp. NPDC025793
GCTCCGAGCCACATCCGGCAAGCCGCCTTGAGCCACACCCCGCCCTTCCGGGCCATCCAACAACTTACGGAGCCGCCTTGAACCAGTAGAGAAAGTTGTAACTCAGTCGGCTGCGTGGGGGCCTGCGTGGGGTTGAGCACTCCACAGCGCCGCCCACGGACTCACACGCCACAGAACACCAACGAGCTCCCTCTCAATCAGGCAAGGGGGCTCGCAGGGTCAGGCAGTCGCACACAGGCCTGGAATGGACCTCAGACCCACTCCACCTCGGAGACGATGTGCGGAGTACGTCCAAGGCCCGGCAGCGGCGTCCGAGAGAGCACCGGCGGCGCCGGCGGACGAGAGCTCGAAGCGCCGGCCGCAGACAACGCGGCCGCCACCTCCTCATCGCTCACTCCCGTCAGCGCCTCAATCAGCCGATCGAGTGCCTCGCTCACGTCAGTGCGCGTGACCACTCGAAGCGGGCGCCTGGCCTGCGTTCTTGACCGTCAGAGGAAGCAACTTCTTGCCGGTTGGGCCGATTTGTATCCGAGTGTCCATCTGTGGACAGGAAGGCACCCACACTCGCGCGACATGCGAGAGCGGCTGGCACTCGGGGGCTGCAGCCAGGTGATCCCATTCGGTAGCACTGGTTGGACGCCTCTTCTCTTCGACGGTTTCGATCTAGACAATCCAGATAACCGCAGGTGGGAGGCATCCTTCTTCAGTCAGGACGTCAGGTCAGCACTGCGGCTGAACACATGGGGTCGGGGCAGCCTGCACCGCGAAGGCGGCGGGCAACACCTAGCCCAGGGACAGGCCCGGGACCTGCTGCGACTCCGCCCTAAATTGTGGATCAACTTTCCAGCGGCAGTGATCATCGCTACGGTGAAACTCACAGGGATTGAGTCCTAGGCACCGGGTCTTCTGGGGGGATGTCATGGGCAGACGTCGCGGTCTCTTCGCGGAGCTGAACTACCAGGCGCAGCAGGCGGAGAAGCGTCGACGGCAGCAGGAGGCCGCCGCCCATCGTGCTCATCTTGCAGCGCAGCGCGAAGCCGAACGAGCCAGGAAGGCACACGAGCGCGCGCAGGCGGCGGCAGCAAGAGCCTCTGCCGCCGAGAAGAAGGCCGCAGAGCGTGAGGCCGCGCGGCTCCAGGTGGAGTCCCGGCTCGCCGAGGTTGAGTCCATGAACACCGATCTGGCCAGCGACCTCGCCGATATCGACAGTCTGCTCGCCTGGGCCCTGGACGTAGACGACCACGTCGATCTCGAATCATTGAAGATCTCGCAGGTTAAGCATCCTCCCTTCGAGCCCGGTGGACTGGCTGTCCCTACGACCGAGGTTGTGGAGCCGAAGTACGCCCCTGAGCCCGTGTATCAGGAGCCGACTGCACCCAGCGGACTCTCAGCCGTGCTTGGCGGCAAGAAGCGGCACCAACGGGCCGTCGAGGGGGCCAGGGCCGCTTTTGAGAAGGCGCATGATGACTGGGAGCTCTCCAGGGATGCTCTCCACAACCGTCACGTCAAGGCAGTGGCCTGGCGCGAGAAGATGGAAGCCAAGCGCGTGGCGAAACTATCTGCCGCCGAGGAGAAATATAGGCAGGAATGCGAGAAGCGTGAGGCTAAGGCGTCAGCGCACAACGCCGAGCTCACCAAGCTCATCAATGACCTTGCCTTCGATGTCGAATCCGCTATCGAGGAGTACATCGGCATCGTCCTGTCCAACTCGGTCTACCCCGAGGTCTTCCCGGTCGAGCACGACCATGCGTTCAATCTCGCATCTCGAGAACTCACGCTCACTTTCAGCGTTCCAGAGCCCTCAACTCTACCTTCAGTGAAGGGCTACCGATACGTGAAAGCGAAGGACGAGATAACTTCAACTGCCCTGCCCGTCCGTGAAAAGAAGGAGCGGTATGCGAATGCGGTCTGGCAGGTCGCAGTTCGCAGTCTGCACGAATGTTCGAGGCCGACCACGCTGGCAAAATCCACTCGATCGCGCTGACAGTCGGCGTCAATACAATCGACCCCGCCACCGGCCTTCCGACCACTGTTCCTCTTGCCGTCGTCGCCGCGGACCGCGAGACCTTCAACGGGTTCGATCTGGCAAAAGTTATCCCGCAGGCCACTTTGCAGCACCTCGGTGCCGCGATGTCGAAGTCGCCATTCGACCTCGTATCAGCAGACACCAGCCGCGGCGTTCGCGTTCGAGGAAAGTGACGATGCGGTTCAACCCACCGCCAGGGTGGCCCACCCCGCCCGAGGGCTGGACTCCTCCGCCAGGATGGAAGCCCGACCCGGCCTGGCCGGCACCACCCCCTGGCTGGAACCTCTTCGTGTCCGACGACGAGGCCGAATCGGACGACGACGTCGACGAGTCCGCCACCGTGTCAACCGCCGAAACCTCCACCGGCCCGGCGCAAGAGGCACCGGGAACTAGGTCAACCGAGACATTTGCTGGCCCCCCAACTGGACTACCGTTTCGCGGGGTCGACCCCGCGCCGCTGTTGGCCCGTATCGCCGATCTCGAAGCCGCGCTCGCCGCCGCACGGAGTGGCGCCGACGTGATCGATCTCAGCGACCAGCGCGCATTGCAGGACGTCGGCATCTATCGCTACCACCATCCTCTGGAGAGTGCGGCAGCCTACAAGGACCGGCTCCGCAGCCTCGAGGGCCAGATCGACGACGTCGTCAAGAGCGGTCGCGCGATCGTCGCCGCCGACATGTTCACCTTCGATGGATCTCTGGCACGAGGGCGGAAACTTGTTGGCGATCTGTCCAAGCTGATGCTACGGGCCTACAACGCGGAGGCCGACAACTGCGTGCGCTCGCTGAGGTCAGGGAACGTGCGCACCGCGCAGAAGCGGCTGGAGTCGGCGGTTACCGCGATCGAGAGGCTAGGGGCGATCATGGAGATGCGGATCAGCCCCGAGTATCACGCTCTGCGAATCGCTGAGCTCGAACTGACTGCAGACTTTCAGATGAAGATGCAGGAAGAACGCGAACGCGCCCGCCAGGAGCGCCAGCTTCTCCGCGAACAGCGCCGGGCTGAGCAGGAGTTGGCCGCCGAGAAGGAGCGACTCGAGAAAGAGCGAGCGCACTACATCAGCGTCCTGGAATCCCTCCGCGCCAAAGGCGACGACACCGCTGTCACCGAACTCTCCCGCCGCCTCGCGGACATCGAAAAGGCCATCGCAGCCAACGACTACCGCATCGCGAACATCCGCGCCGGCTACGTATACGTCATCTCCAATGTTGGCGCCTTTGGTCCGAACATCGTCAAGATCGGCATGACCCGCCGCCTCGAACCGATGGACCGCGTCCGGGAGCTCGGCGACGCTTCAGTGCCGTTCCGGTACGACGTCCATGCCATGTTCTTCTCCGAGGACGCCGTGACACTGGAGTCTGAACTCCATAAGGCGTTTGCCGATCGACGCGTCAACTTCGTCAACGAGCGACGCGAGTTCTTCTTCGCCACACCATCCGAGGTTCGAGCGCTATTGGCAGACAGGGTAGGCGGCCTGCTTGAGTTCACGGAGGAACCCGCGGCTCTCGAGTACTTCCAGAGCCGTAGCCGCTGGCCACAGCAGAGCTGAATATGCTGGAGGCGTCGGGGACAGCGCCAGCAGTGTCCGCGTCCTCCTAGCCCGGCAACCCATCAGAGCGTGGCGGGCAGGTGGAGCGCGCCACTGTACGAACGGCCTGGACGCCACGGGCCGCGTCTGCTCGGCTCTGCCTGGGTCGATCGTATGCGGGATGGGAGCACTCCTCGCACGCCACTACGGACCCGCGGCCGGGAACGGCCCCCCTCCATCGCTGTTCCGGCCGATCCCCCGCCGGAGGCTCTGTTCTGACCGTGGCCGTGCTCTACGGTGATCGGCTCATGGCCCCGGCCCTATCCACCAGTGGGCGCGCGTCGGCGCAGGGCGGGCGGAGCGGGCCGGAGGCAGGAACGGCGCCCGCAGCGGAGCCGGAAGCGCGCCTGACGGACGGAGCACAGCCGGGGAGCCTTGATGATGTACAGCAACTCACACCGGCCGCGTGAGGCAGTCCACACCGGCAACCCATAGACTCATGTGCCACCGAACGCCAACGAGCCCCCTTCCCAGTCAGGAAAGGGGGCTCGCGGAGCCATGCAGCCACGCACAGGCTGTACGGACCTCAGACCCACTCCACTTCGGAGACGATGTGCGGGGAAGTTCCAGGGCACGGCAGCGGCGTCCGAGAGGACGCCGGCGGCGCTGACGGGCGAGGGACCGAGACGCCAACCGCAGCCAACGCAGCGGCCACCTCTCTCGCTCGCTCCCGCCTCAATCACCCGATCGAGTGCCTCGCTCACGTCAGTGTGCGTGACCACTCGAAGCGGGCGCCTGGCCTGCGTTCTTGACCGTCAGAGGAAGCAACTTCTTGCCGGTCGGGCCGATTTGTATCCGAGTGTCCATCTGCGGGCACACACCGCAGGCCAAGCAAGGCATGCCGGTGTGGACGGCCTACCCGTCGATCGCGAAGCGATAGACCGTCGACTGCCGGGCAGTGAAGCCTAGGCGTTCATAGAGCCGGTTCGCCGTCGCCCGATCCGGTCGGGAGGTGAGATCAACTGTCCGCGCGCCTGCCTCCCGGGCAATCCGCAATGCCTCCTGAGTGAGGAGGCCGGCGACTCCCTGCCCCCGTGCAGTGCTGTCCACGACGACGTCTTCAATGCGTGCTCGCAAGCCGGAGGGCAGCGGTAGCAGCACCAGCGTCAGAGTGCCGACGACCTCATCGGGTGCCCGGGCGACGAGCACCGTGTTCGCGTCTCACGTCACCATCCGGTCGACCGCTTCGTAGTCGAGCGGCTTCGCCGTCGAGGACAGCTGTGGCAGCAGCCGACCGAAGGCATCCACGAGTTCGTGACTCGCTTCACGGGCGATCTCTACACGGAAGTCCATGCCGTGAGCCTATCCACCGCCAGGTGCGGAGCAGCGGCATTGCGCGCGGACTACCCCTCGGTGACCTCCGGCGCCGGAGCGATGCCCGTCGGGCAGGAAGCCCCCCAGTTCGTCTCGAACGGGGTACTTAGCTTGACGCCCGTCCCACCGAGCCCGCAGTAGCCGGCCGGGTTCTTGTCGAGGTACTGCTGGTGGTACGCCTCCGCCGGGTAGAAGGGGCGGCCTTCGGAGGGGAGGAGTTCTGTGGTGATCGTGCCGTAGCCGGAGGCGGAGAGGACCTGCTGGTAGGCGGTGCGGGAGGCCTCGGCGGTGGTGGCCTGGTCGGGGGTGTGGGTGTAGATCGCCGAGCGGTACTGCGTGCCCACGTCGTTGCCCTGGCGGAAGCCCTGGGTCGGGTTGTGGGACTCCCAGAACGTCTTCAGTAGACGCTCGTAGGAGAGCACCTTCGGGTCGTGGACCACGCGGACCACCTCCGTGTGGCCGGTCAGGCCCGAACAGACCTCCTCGTAGGTGGGGTACTGCGTGTAGCCGCCCTGATAGCCCACCAGCGTCGTGTACACGCCCGGGAGCTGCCAGAACCTGCGCTCGGCACCCCAGAAGCAGCCCATCCCGAAGTCGGCGATCTCCAGGCCTTCGGGGTAGGGGCCGAGGAGCGGCACGCCGAGGACGGTGTGGCGGTCGGGGATCGCGTAGGGGAGTGAGGGGCGGCCCGTGAGGGCCTGCTCGGGGGTGGGCAGCTGCGGGACGCGGCCGAAGAGCATGGGGTCTCCCTGTCGGTCGGGGCGGGGCCGGTCCCGGTGAGCGGGCCGGCACGCAGGAGGAACGTCCGGCGGTGGGGGTGAATTCCGGTCAGGCTCTCGCCGTCATCGTTGCGTCACATCTCCCGTGGACCCGGCCCGTCCGGTCGGCCCGCCTCGGCCCAGCGGACTCGGCCCCGCTCACCCGGACCGTCTCGTCCGCTCAGCCCGGCAGGCTCGCGGGGCTGCCGCCGTTGGCCTCGTAACCCGCCACCGCGAGTGCGCGGTAGACGGCGAACTCGGCGGCCGGGTCGGCGGACAGGGTCCAGGGCAGCGCACCGACGTGCCCGTCGACGTGTATCAGCTGGTGCATGGCCTCGGCCCAGCGTTCGGCGCGCACCAGGAAGAAGATCAGCAGATGGCGGACGTGGGCCAGCATCGGGTCGTCGGGGCGGGCCGAGTGCACCGCGTGCAGGGCGCCGTGCATCGCCCTGGTGACGACCTCGCTCTGGTAGAAGCCCGCCACCAGGTTCACCTCGGGGAGGTGCTCGAAGACCGCGAAGAGCGGCAGCGCGGCGAGCAGCGAGCCCTGCGGGGCGCGGGCCGCCGCGGCCTCGGCGAAGGAGTACGCCAGCTGCCGCGAGCCGTGCCACTTCTCGCACCAGTAGTGCAGCGCCGCCAGATGCGCGCCCATGTGATGCGGCGCGCGGTCGAGGATCTTCAGCCAGAGCTGCTCGAACTCGGCCTGCGGACAGGCCAGTCCACGGGCGACGGACAGCTCGACGATGTACGGCACCGGGTCGCCGGGCGCCAGCAGGGCCGCCTGTCCGCACGCCTCGCGGGCCTCCTCCATGATGATCCGGAAGTCGTCCGTGCCCGGCGTCGACGTGCGCCACGCCTGCTGCGCCAGGAACTCCGCGTGCACGGCGGCACCGCCCGCGTCCTTGGGCTGCTCGGCCCGCCACACCCGCAGCCACTGGCCGCCCGGCGTCTCGTGCACCCCGCCCGGCCGCTGCTGCAGCTCCAGCGCGGCGGCGCCCGCGAAGGCCTGCACCCGCTGCCAGCGCCGCTCGCCCTCCTTCTCGGTGCCGGCCAGCAGCTGGGCCGCCGCGCGGTAGTCCTGCGTGTGCTGCACCAGCTCCAGCACGTCCAGCAGATCCTGGTCCGCGCCGGGCATTCGTATGTCCAGCTCCTCCTGGCGCACGAAGCCGTAGGCCGCCGGGTCGGCGGCGTCCGGGTGTTCCGGGGGGACCTGCTCGATCACTCCGCGCCTGCGCCGCATGAACGGGAGCAGGACGAAGCTCAGCATGAGCAGCGCCATCAGCAGCCAGAGAATCGCCATGCCTCAAGCGAACCAGACACCGCCGACAAAGTGCCAACCCCCGCCGGAGGCTGTGGAAAACTCCCGTCGGGAGCATGACAGGCGAGGGGCTGTCCGGTACCGGACGGGCGGCGTCCGACACAGGGAAATCCCTTCTTCCCCCGCTCATCGCACCGCTCCTCGGGCCCGGCGGGCGACGGCATCCGGTAAGGCGCATTACGCTCGGTGCACATGAGCGACAGGCACATCAGTCAGCACTTCGAGACCCTCGCGATCCACGCGGGCAACACCGCGGATCCCCTCACCGGCGCGGTCGTCCCGCCGATCTACCAGGTGTCGACCTACAAGCAGGACGGCGTCGGCGGGCTGCGCGGCGGTTACGAGTACAGCCGCAGCGCCAACCCCACCCGTACCGCCCTGGAGGAGAACCTCGCCGCGCTGGAGGGCGGCCGCCGCGGTCTCGCGTTCGCGTCCGGCCTCGCGGCCGAGGACACCCTGCTGCGCACGCTGCTCACCCCGGGCGACCACGTGGTCATCCCCAACGACGCCTACGGCGGCACCTTCCGGCTCTTCGCCAAGGTCGCCACCCGCTGGGGTGTGGAGTGGTCCGTCGCCGACACCAGCGACCCGGCCTCCGTACGCGCCGCGCTCACCCCGAAGACCAAGGCCGTCTGGGTGGAGACCCCCTCCAACCCGCTGCTCGGCATCACCGACATCGCCGCCGTGGCCCAGGTCGCCCACGACGCGGGCGCGAAGCTCGTCGTCGACAACACCTTCGCCACGCCGTACCTCCAGCAGCCGCTGGCGCTCGGGGCCGACGTCGTCGTGCACTCGCTCACCAAGTACATGGGCGGTCACTCCGACGTGGTCGGCGGCGCGCTGATCGTCTCCGACCAGGCGCTCGGCGAGGAACTGGCCTACCACCAGAACGCGATGGGCGCCGTCGCCGGCCCCTTCGACTCCTGGCTGGTGCTGCGCGGCACCAAGACCCTCGCGGTGCGCATGGACCGGCACAGCGAGAACGCCACGAAGATCGCCGACATGCTGACCCGGCACGCGCGCGTGACGCAGGTGCTGTACCCGGGCCTGCCCGAGCATCCCGGTCACGAGACCGCCGCCAAGCAGATGCGGGCGTTCGGCGGCATGGTGTCCTTCCGTGTCGAGGGCGGCGAGGAGGCCGCCGTCGAGGTGTGCAACCGCGCCAAGGTGTTCACCCTCGGCGAGTCGCTCGGCGGTGTGGAGTCCCTGATCGAGCACCCCGGCCGGATGACGCACGCCTCCGCGGCGGGCTCCGCGTTGGAGGTCCCCGCCGACCTGGTGCGTCTGTCGGTCGGCATCGAGAACGTCGACGACCTGCTCCAGGACCTTCAGCAGGCCCTGGGCCAGGCCTGATCCGCCCGTCCCCGCACGCCGTCCCCGCACCTCCGTCGTACCCGCCCGGCACGCGCGCCCGCGCACGCGTGCCGGGCGGCGGGCTCACCAGCCCGTGAGCAGCGGTGTCGTCTGGGACGGCGGCTGCGTCCACGGGTGCACGCGGGCCGCCCACACACAGAACGCGACGGCGGCGGCGCACGCCAGCAGCCACAGCACCCGGCGGACCGCCTGCCTGCGCCGCAGCAGACGCTCACCGCGGCGCACCGCCTCCGCCCACAGGTCCTGCGGTACCGGCGCCGAGGCCCGCTCCATGATCTGCCGTACGGCGGCCTCCCGCTCGGCCCGGTTCACGACGCCCGCCACGCACGCGTGGGACCCGCCGTGACACCGCACGTCTCATGACGGACGCCCCGCCTCACGACGGTGCCACCTTCGTACCCACCGCGCGCGGGGCGGCCTGGCGGGCGGGGTGCAGCACGGTGGCCGTCGCGCGGTCGCAGACGGTGTGCACGCGCTCGATGGGCAGCCCCAGCAGAGCCGCCGTCTGCTGCTCGGCGACCCCCTCGTAGAGCCGCAGCACCAGGATCAGCCGTTCCTGTGGAGCGAGGGCGGCGAGCGGGCTGCGCGGATCCGGTCGGGCGCGGCCGAAGACGCCGTACTGGTGCCAGGTCGCGCGCGCGAAGCGGCCGGCGAGGAACTGGCGGGCGCAGTCGTACGGGTCCTCGCCGTGCAGGCGGTCCCAGTGCGCGTAGGTGTGGGCGAGCGCGTGCGTCAGCAGGCGCCGCGCGCGCGGGTTGCCGTCCGGTGCCTCCGCCGTGAGCAGCGTGGCGGCATGCAGCAGGCGCCCGGCGGCGCCCGCGACGAACGCCTCGAACTCCCGGGCCCGGCGGGCATGTCGGGCCGCCTGCCGATCAGACACCGCTCCTCCCCCCCCACGCACGGGGCCCTGTCCGGTACCAGACAGGTGAACCGCGTACGACGCAGGACCCGGTCTCATATGAGGACAGCGGCGGCCCCCGGTCAAGAGGCCGGAACCGACCGGTCGTGACGGCGGGGGACGGCCTGGCGGCGGTCGGAGGGAACGGGCGGTGGCCGCGGTCGGGCGTGCCCCGCGGTCAGGAGGCCGGCGGCTGCTCCGCCGGTACGCTCCCCGGTGTCATCCGCGCGGAGAGCGCGCGGTTGAAGCGGGTGAGCAGCGAGCAGAACTGCTCGCGGTCCTCCGGCTCCCAGCCCTCGGTCAGCTCGGCCATCAGCTGACGCCTGGAGTCGCGCACCTCCTGCAGCCGTGCCGCCCCGCGCGGGGACAGCTGCAGCACCACGGCCCGCCCGTCCTCGGGGTGCGAGGTGCGCTTGACGAGCCCCGTGTCGACCAGCGGGGCCACCTGCCGGGTGACCGTGGAGGAGTCGATGCCCATGCTCGCCGCGAGCGCCTTGACGCCCATCGGGCCTTCCCGGTCAAGGCGGTTGAGCAGCAGATACGCCGCGCGGTCCATGGAGTTGCGCACCTGCCCGACGCCCCCGAGCCGGGTCTGTTCGGCACGGCGCGCGAACACCGCCACCTCGTGCTGGAGGGTGTCGAGAAGACCGGTGTCACCGACGGTCGTCATGTCCATCGACATTTCAGGTGTTGTGGGCATGGCCGGAGGCTCGCTTCATGAAGGACTGCTGGGTTGGGGGACAGGGTACGCGGCCCGGGCGTGGACCGTACCGGCGCTGCGCAAACCGGTCTCGGTGCTTGGTCACACCCGCCGGGTACGGCCGTGAACTGCGATGCTGGAGTCATGAGCTACGGCACGGCTGACTCCTTGCGTTCCGTCACCCTCGACGACGTGCGGGGCGCCCAGAAGATGCTCTCGGGCGTGGCACGGGTGACCGCGATGGAGGGCAGCCGGCACCTGTCGCAGCTGGTCGGCGCGCCGGTGCACCTCAAGTGCGAGAACCTCCAGCGGACCGGCTCGTTCAAGCTGCGCGGCGCCTACGTGCGGATCGCCGGGCTGCTGCCGGAGGAGCGGGCGGCCGGGGTGGTGGCCGCGAGCGCCGGGAACCACGCGCAGGGTGTCGCGCTGGCCTCCGCGCTGCTGGGCGTGCACGCCACGGTGTTCATGCCGAAGGGCGCGCCGCTGCCGAAGATCAGTGCCACCCGGGAGTACGGCGCGGAGGTGCGCCTGCACGGCCAGGT
The DNA here is from genome assembly GCF_055558375.1 of Streptomyces sp. NPDC025793. Lineage (NCBI taxonomy): Bacteria > Bacillati > Actinomycetota > Actinomycetes > Kitasatosporales > Streptomycetaceae > Streptomyces > Streptomyces sp. NPDC025793. The sequence continues at coordinate 10,519 of NZ_JBVHMR010000086.1, forward strand.
GGTCGACGAGACGCTGGCCGCCGCCGAGGAGTACGCGGCGAAGACGGGTGCGGTGTTCATCCACCCCTTCGACCACCGGGACGTCATCGCCGGTCAGGGCACGGTCGGCCTGGAGATCCTGGAGCAGTGCCCGGAGGCGCGCACGATCGTCGTGGGCATGGGCGGCGGCGGGCTCGCGGCCGGCATCGCGGTCGCGGTGAAGGCGATCCGGCCGGACGTCAGGATCGTCGGCGTGCAGGCGGCGGGCGCGGCGGCCTATCCGCCCTCGCTGGCCGCCGGGCACCCGGTGTCGGTGCAGAACCCGGCGACGATGGCCGACGGCATCAAGGTGGGGCGGCCGGGCGTGGTGCCGTTCGGGATCGTCAAGGACCTGGTCGACGAGGTGCGTACGGTCGGCGAGGACGAGCTGTCGGCGGCCCTGCTGCTGTGCCTGGAGCGGGCCAAGCTGGTCGTGGAGCCGGCCGGGGCGAGCCCGGTGGCGGCGCTGCTGGCCGCGCCGGACACCTTCGAGGGCCCGGTCGTCACGGTGCTCTCCGGTGGCAACGTCGACCCGGTGCTGATGCAGCGCGTGCTGCGGCACGGCATGGCCGCACAGGGCCGCTACCTGGCCGTTCGGCTGCGGCTGACGGACCGCCCAGGCGCTCTCGCCACGCTTCTCGGCGTGTTGTCGGCGGTCGACGCCAACGTCCTCGACGTGAGCCACGTCCGCACCGATCCCCGGCTCGGGCTCACGGAGGCGGAGGTGGAGTTGCACCTGGAGACGAAGGGCCCGGTGCACTGCGCCGAGGTCGGCCGGGCCCTGCGTGACGCGGGCTACACGGTCATGGACTGAAGCCCGCCCCCTCCCGCCCCCTCACGGTCACTCGTTCGCGTAAGCCCTCGTAATCCGTCGTCACCCCTCTTGAGGGACGCGATACATCGCGTTATGGTGTGTCGTGTGCCGCCGGACCGCCTGCCCGCACCGGGAAAATCGCAGGCGTATTCGAGCGCGCATACCTACGCTTTCCCGGAGAACTCCGGACGTCCCATTCCCGACGACGTGGAGACAGACATGCCAGGCGCCATCTATGCCGAAGGCCTGGTGAAGACCTTCGGTGACGTAAGGGCTCTGGACGGCGTCGACCTCGATGTGCCCGAGGGCACGGTGCTCGGCCTGCTCGGGCCGAACGGCGCCGGCAAGACGACGGCCGTCCGCTGCCTGACGACCCTGCTGCGCCCCGACAGCGGCAAGGCGGTCGTCGCGGGCGTGGACGTGCTCAAGCACCCCGACACCGTGCGGCGTTCCATCGGCCTGTCCGGCCAGTTCGCGGCGGTCGACGAGTATCTGACCGGCCGGGAGAACCTCCAGATGGTCGGCCGGCTGTACCAGTTGCGGTCGAAGGCGGCCAAGGCGCGCGCGGCGGAGCTGCTGGAGCAGTTCCACCTCGCGGACGCTGCCGACCGACCCGCCAAGACCTACTCCGGAGGCATGCGCCGCCGGCTCGACCTCGCCGCGGCCCTGGTGGTCTCGCCGCCGGTGATGTTCATGGACGAGCCGACGACCGGCCTCGACCCGCGCAACCGCCAGCAGCTGTGGGAGGTCATCAAGCAGCTCGTCTCGGGCGGTACGACCCTGCTGCTCACCACGCAGTATCTGGAGGAGGCCGACCACCTCGCGCACGACATCGCGGTGGTCGACCACGGCCGGGTCATCGCCAAGGGCACCTCCGACCAGCTCAAGGCCCGCACCGGCGGCGAGCGCGTCGAGGTCGTGGTGCACGAGCGAGAGCACATCGCGACCGCCGCGCGGGTGCTGCGGGGCTTCGGCAAGGGCGACACCACCGTCGAGGACCACACCCGCAAGCTCACGGTCCCGGTCACCGGCGGCGCGAAGCTGCTCGCCGAGATCATCCGGGAGCTGGACAGCCGCGGGATCGAGATAGACGACATCGGGCTGCGCCGCCCCACCCTCGACGACGTCTTCCTGTCGCTGACGGGACACGTCGCCGAAGCGGCCGGCCCGGACGCCCGGGACGAGAACGACGACGAGAGCCGCCCGCGGGGCGGCAAGGAGGCCGTGAAGTGAGCGCCGTCACCGACGCCGTGCGGGTGGCACCGCCGGGAAACCCTCTCGTTTGGTCCGTCCGCGACTCCATGGTCGTGGCGCAGCGGAACCTGATCCGCATGTCCAGGATCCCGGATCCTGTTCGCTCGTCTCGGACAGGTTCCATCTCGCCGAGTATCCGAGACCGGCGGCCCAACGCCATGAAGGAGCAGGCCAGGTGAGCGCCGTGAACGATTCGCTCGTCGTCGCCCAACGGAACTTGATTCGCATGGGCCGGATTCCCGAGATGCTTATTTTTGGGCTGATTCAGCCCATCATGTTTGTGGTGCTGTTCACCTACGTGTTCGGTGGCTCGATCCAGGTCGGTGGGTCCAACTCCACTCAGGCGTACCGAGAGTTCCTGATGGCAGGCATTTTCGCCCAGACGGTCACGTTCGCCACGGCGGGCGCCGGTGCGGGTATCGCCGACGACATGCACAAGGGGCTCATAGATCGCTTCCGCTCCTTGCCGATGGCGCGCGGCGCGGTCCTGACCGGGCGCACTCTCGCCGACCTGGTCCAGACGGCGCTCACCCTCGTCGTCCTGGCGGTCGTCGCCCTGATCGTTGGCTGGCGTACGCACGAGAACCTCGGCAAGGTGCTCGCCGGATTCGGCCTGCTCCTGCTGCTCGGGTACGCGTTCTCGTGGATCGGTGCGCTCATCGGCCTGACCGTGCGCACTCCCGAAGCGGCGACGTCGGGCGGCCTGATCTGGCTGTTTCCGCTGACGTTCATCTCGAACGCCTTCGTGGACGCGAACCAGATGCCGGCCTTCCTGCGGCACATAGCGGAGTGGAACCCGTTCAGCGCCACTGTGCAGGCATCCCGCGAGCTGTTCGGCAACCTCCCCCCGGGCTTCCACACGCCCGGCGCCTGGCCCATGCAGCACCCTGTGCTGGCCTCGCTGATCTGGTCGGTCGTGATCATCGCGGTCTTCCGCACCCTCGCGGTCCGCAAGTACCGCCGGGCGGCGGGTTGATGGCTCCGCCGGCTCCTGGTCGTGCAAAAGATAGGTAGGTTGCATTCGGCTTGGGCAGGTTTCTGACCAGGGGTAAGGAGCTACAAGGAAGCCCCCTCCGTCAGGCGAATTCCAGGGGTCGTTGCAACACAGAGATCAACTGGCTGTGGCCAGGAGCTTAGCGAGGCGCTCGGCTGGGGTTTCCCAGCCGAGCGTTTTGCGTGGGCGACTGTTCAGCTCGGCGGCGACGGCCGCCAGGTCTTCGGATGTGTGGTCGGCCAAGTCGGTGCCCTTGGGGAAGTGTCAGCCTGTGGGCCGCGCGGCAGGCCAGCCACACTGGCGGTGATCGCCCGCCTACGCGGTGATCGACGGTGTCCGGCTGCTCCGTCCGTACGCAACCCTCGGCCTCCTCGGCGCCGCCCTGTGCGCGCCCTCAGTCAAGTCGAACGCCTCTACCCCGTCGAAGACGAAGTCCTTGGCCACCTCCGCGGATGACGGGCCGGTCCACCCGGCAGCCGGCTCCGGCCCACGGGTCACACGGCAGCACAGGCTCGGCGGGACAGGCGTCAAGCTAAGTACCCATTCGAGACGAACTGGGGAGCTTCCTGCCCGACAGGGGTTGCGCCGGCTCCGGAAGCCACGGAGCAGTAGCCCCGCAGCCCGTGTTCCGATCCAACCAGCCGTGCCGTTGTCCATCGCGCAGCCAGTCCGGGTTGGGAGGTCCATGGTGGCCCACTAGGCATCACAGCATTGATGTGCGGCCTCCTCCACAGTCGTAACCGGTCGGCCGGCTCACCGGGTAACGGATGAGGCACGACGGCCCCGGCAGCAGCCAGATTCCTACTGCCTCTGGCATGGACGGAATCGATGTGATGCCGAAGTTCGCAGAGGCAGGGCATCGGGTGTACCAGCCGATGGCGGACGAGGCCCAGACACGCGCCGGTCTGGGGCTCTGCCGGCGGGCGGAGCCAGCGCATTGCCGTTGAGCTACGCAGCGGGACCTCAGATGGATATTCGGCTGACCCGTTGGACAGGTTCTAGTCGGTGTCGTCGGTCCCAGCGAGGAGTGCGGCGCTGCGGATCGCAGTCAGCCACTCTTCCATGAACCGTTCGGCGGTCTCGCGTTCATCCGGACCGCCAAACAGCGGTGGCCCGGTGAGCAACTGGTCGTTCAGCACTTGGTATACGGCATCCAGGTGTGGGTCTAGGCACGAGAAGAGGTTCTGGGCGAAGACCGATGTCTTGTTGCTGCTGGCCGACATCAAAAGCAGCATGTGGTCTACGCCCAGTTCGTTGATGCGCTTGCGGACAGCCGTGAGACCAGGGGTGTCTGGCATCAGCAGGCCGTGCATGAGTAGCAACGAGCCGAAGCCCTGGAGCCCTAACGCAACGGTCCGTGCTCTACGAAGCGCGTCGTCCGTGGCGTGCAGAAACCTGTCACGCGGATCCTGACCCGCGGACGGTGGGAGGAGTGGGCGCCCGGCGAGCTCGGCTTCGGTAAGGGATTTTTTCAATACCTCGACCGGTACCCGAGGGAACATCCCGCTTGCGACGAGCACCTCCGTCAACGCGTCGGCACCAAGCTCATCGGGTTCAAAGCCCAAGGCGGCCAGCAGCTGTACGGTTCCGGTGTCGACCTTCTCATTGCGAAATGCGGAATCAGGCAAGTCCTCACCGGTCGTGAGTGCATGGCGCATCTCTTCCAGGTTCCAGACAGGCCGCCTCAGGTCGCGAGCTGTCAGCGCCGCCTGTTCGAAGACAGCGTCTTGCTCTTCCTCGCTTAGCGCTGAGCGGGCCAGAGAGACCTGGGGTGCCATGGGCGAGGACCTGGCCGCCGCCCATAGCACTGCTTCCCGCAGCTTCGGCAGCGGTGGATCGGGGGGCGCGGGATGATCGCCGGAGCCCGGCAAGCCAGCAGCCCGAAACCAGTCGACGACCGTCAGCCTGAGGTCGCGTCCCCTCTTGGTGAAGCGGGCCAATGCTGCGGCGGCTTCCACATGTTCGGTCGTGCACTGAGCAACGAAGCCATGACCACGGCCCAGGCTCCGGCGAGGGAACCGGCGGAGCAGTCCGGCGGCCCGCCACCGCTCAAGTTGTGCGGCCGACGCGCGGAGCCTCCGAACGGCCAGGGCGTCGATGAGCGCCTTCTCAGCGGTGCTTGGCCCGCTCCGTGTCATGAAGTCACCGTACTCTTACAACCCCGCGAAGTTACTTCTCCGAGAGCCCTGACGCGCTGACTTACTGGGAGCCCGGCCCTTCAGCCGATGGATCAGTGCGAAGCGAGGAGAGGTTAGCTATGGAGAGATTCGATGTCCGGTCAGCCCGCTGGCTGACCAGGAGCGTAGGGCGGAGCGCTGCCACCTTCGCGCTGGTCGTCGTCGCTAGGACTACCTCCGGAACCCTGCTTCTCATCGTCCTTGCGATGGTCGCGCTCCTGCTGTTCGTTGTCTTCTCCACCGTGATCATGGCGGCTGTGTTCTCGCGGTCACCGGCTCGACGACACGCCGCCACGAGTACCGCAGATCGTCTCCTCAGACTGGTCCCCTGGTACCGCTCGACCTCGGCGCCACCAGACCCGCGGACCCGTGACGGTCGTAGCCGCTCCGTTTCCTCAGATCACGCCCACAATCCGACGCGTACGCTGGCAGTACAGCAACGGCGTACCGCATCCGTCGCGATCGACCCCAACCTCCCCCGCACTTGAGGGTCTGGCTGACCGCATCGTTCGACCCCAGCGGTCGCCCTGCCGGTAGTTCGCTTCGAGGAGTCAAAGGAAGGGCCCTGGGCGCACCACTGTCGTGTCGGCAACTCGCTGTCCGAGAACGATCACCATCGACCAGCAAGAGCCGCTGTGTCGTTCCCAACGGAAACTACGTCCTGCAACTCGGCCCGTTGGCCCAGTCTCCGCCGCGGGCAGCGACGGAGTGGGCCCACACCCTGCCTGCTTAGCTAAGGTGACTTGCGGGTCTCTGGGCTCGTCGTAGATCCCGCTCCAACTAGCGATCAGGAAAGAGAACTGTGCGCAGTCTGGCTAGTGCGTTGACCACGAACGTTGCCGGGGTTGATCAGGCGGCTTTGGGGCGTGGGCGGCCCCAGCGTTGCTGGCGTTCGCTGCGGACCTTGGC
>NZ_JBVHMR010000087.1:0-15757 GCF_055558375.1 Streptomyces sp. NPDC025793
CGTGAACGTCCTCTGGGCCCTCCTGCGCGACGGACGGACCTACGAGCTCGTGCCGCCCGCAGCCCTCGCGGCTTGACAAACGACATTAGGAATCGGTGAGACAGGATGGCAGCCTCCGCATCCGTGATCACGATCTACGGCTGGAGTACTAGTACTCCAGTTGCACTTTGCTATTCGTGCTGGTCAGAGGAGTGTTCATGAGTGTACTTGGCTGATGTGCCGTCAGGCGGCGGGAGTTCGTGACTTCGGGTGCGGCGGCGGTAGTGGCAGCAGCGGGCGGTGGCCTGATGGCGGCGGCGCCAGCGGGACCAGTCCAGTGCGTGGCGGGTGCGCCGTGTGTGCGTCAGCGTGGAGCGGCCAACTGCCAGGAGTCGCCGGATTTCCGCCACCGTGAGCGGGGCGAGATCGCCGGAACCGATTCTGCGGCCCCCCTTTCCGCGCCCGCGGCAGCGGCCATGGCGGCAAGGAAGGCGTGGGCGAGCATGGCGAGAGTGATGTGCCGGTACCAGCCCGGATACCGGCGGACTTCGTACTCATCCAGGCCGCACTCGTTCTTCGCGGCCTGGAAGGCTTCCTCGATCGCCCAGCGCGTCCCGGCGATGCGTACCAGCTCGGCGACGGCGGTGCCGGCCGGTGCATAGGCGAGGTAGTAGGCGATCTCGTCCGGACGGGCCAGGCTGCGGCGGGCCAGCACCCACCGGTCGTGGGTGGGCGCATCGCCGTCGAAGTCATCGATCGCGGGTAGTCTCGCTGCGGCCCAGTCGTAGACGCGCGGCCCCTTCGCGCCGGCCCCGCAGGAGTGGCGTTCCCAGGCGTCCTCGGGTGCCTGGGCAATGGCGAAGTCGATGCGGCCGATGGCGTGCACGTGCTGGGACTTCGGCACGGCCAGGACGTAGGCGACGCCTGCTTCCTCCAACATGCGGCGCAGCCGCCACTCCTGGCCGTAGGCCGAGTCCGCAGTCACCCAGGAGATCGGCAGCGGTGAGGCCAGGGCCCGGATGATGACGGCCTTCGCGAGATCGCCCTTGGTGGCGAACGCGCGCTCGTCGGGAACTTTCGCTTCCGCGCAGCGGTCCGGATCGGAGGTCCAGGACTTCGGCAGATACAGTTCCCGGTCCACCAGCGCGCGGCCTCTGGAGGAGGCGTAGGCGGCGAAGACGCCGATCTGGCAGTTCTCGGTGCGGCCGGCGGTGCCGGAGTACTGCCGCTGCACCCCGGCCGAGACCGTGCCCTTCTTGATGAACCCGGTGTCGTCGATGATCAGCACACCCGCCGGGTCTCCGAGCTTCTCGGCGACGTATTCCTGCAGGTCATCGCGGACATCGTCAGGGTTCCAGCAGGCCCGGCTCAGCAGGTGCTGCAACCCTGCGGGGGTGTGGTGACCGGCATGCTCGGCCAGCTGCCAGCTGCCAGCTGTTCTTCCGGCCTACTGGTCCGAGCAGGCCGTGCACGTAGGCCCGCATCCGCCGCCGAAGATCCACCCGTCCGAACCGGTGCCCGATCCGCACCAGCAACTCTTCCAGTTCCGCCGACCAGACATCAGGCCGCACATCGTCTTGCACGACAAACACAACGGCCCGCCGCACCCGAAGTCACGAACTCCCGCCGCCTGACGGCACATCAGCCAAGTACACTCATGAACACTCCTCTGACCAGCACGAATAGCAAACTACGGCTGGAGTACTAGGCTGCGGGAATACGGGAGTTGACGTTGCGTATCCGGGTGGCTGCCTACGTCCTGCGCCGGCGCGCGGGGCGGTCGGTGGAATTGCTCGTGTTCGACCACGACGCGGACCTGCCGCCCGGCACGCACGTCCCGGCGGGGGGTGTGGCCCCGGAGGAGCCGCTGGAAGAGGCGGTATTGCGGGAAGTCGCGGAGGAGTGCGGGCTGACCTGCGTGCGGGTGCTGCGCCCCCTCGCGGAGGAGAGCACGCCGCATCCGATCCGCCGTTTCCCACGCCACACCACCTTCTTCGAACTGGAGGTGGACGACGACGCAGATGTCCCGGATGCGTGGGACCACCACGTGACAGGCGCGGGGCGCGACAACGGCGTGACGTTCCACTGCCGGTTCGAGCCGCTGCCCCTGGCCTTCCCGTTGGCGGACGGCCAGGACGCCTGGCTGGATCGTCTGGAAGCGTGAGCGCCGTCGCTTGGTCGCCCCCACAGCCGGCACGTCAGGCTGTGTAATCGAGCGGGCTGGTGCCTGCCGCCTCGGTGATCAGGTGTCTCTGCGGCCGGTCCGCCGCCCCACCACGACCGCCGCGGTTCTTGTCCCCGTCGCGCGGAGGGGGTTTCCAAGTCCGTCAACTGTCCTCCCGGCGGTGCGCGTCGCCTGCTTTCACCACGGCTCCGTGTGGTGCTTCCCGTTCCTGCGCCCGCTTGAGGATCTCCCCGGTCGCGACCACCGGCAAGACCTTCGCGGCCCCGTACCCGTCCCCGATGACGACGTGGTCACAGGTCTCACGTGATGTCCTTCGCTCCGCCATGTCTTGTGCACACGCCCATGGGTGCTGCCTCGGTGCGAGCACGCCGTCGGTGATGCCACCGTTCACCCGGGTCAGGAGTGGGTGCCCGACGGCTGCCCGTGCTGTCGGGCGATCGTCACGGTGACGTCGTAGCGTCCCTGGCCCGGCGGGCAGCGCATCGCCTCGCCGCACGAGTCCCGCCGGGCGGTGATGTGAACCGTGCCGGGCCGCAGGGCGGTGAATCGCGCGGAAGACGTGCCGCAGCCGCGGCCGGGCGGGCAGGTGGCGGTGGCTGTGGTCCCGCCGCCGATGGGCGTGAGCACGCGCGGGTTCGAGCTGGCGGGGGTCGACCAGTAGGCGCCGTGCAGGCGCACCACGATGAGTGTGCCGGCGGTCACCCGGACCGTGATTCCGCGTGACCGTTCGTCGAGGACGGCCGACCCGGTGGAGGACGCGGAAGACGCGGAAGACGCGGAAGACACGGGAGCGTGCGACGGCGGGGGAGAGGGCGATCCGGCGGGGCCGGACGAACAGCCGCCCAGGACGCCGGTCGCGGCTGCTGCGGCCACGGCGGCGAGCCCGGCGCGCAGTGCGCGCCGGGCGGGGCTCGTGCGGGCTGACGAAGGAAGCACGGGTCCTCCGGTGGATGCCGCCCGGAGCGGGCGCTGGGACGGGGGTGGGGGCGAGCCGTCGGCCCGCCCCCACCGTGCGGTGCGGGGTCAGGAGACGGTTACGTCGTCGTAGTAGGTGTAGGTCGCGTCACCCGCGTAGTTGTCGTCCTTGTTGGTGAGGGTGAGCGTGTAGGTGTGGCCCGCGGTCACGGTGCCGGAGACCTGCTTCCAGCCCGCACCCTGGGTGCAGGTCTTGCCGAGCAGTGTCGTGGTGGTGCCCGACGTGGTGTCCTGGAGGGTGGCCGTCGCCCAGTCGTAGCTCACGGTGTCCGGGCAGGTGACGTCGTACCAGAAGGAGACCTTGCTGCTGCCGGACGGAGCGGTGAAGGACTGGGAGACCGACGAGGTGTTCGTCGGGTTGGTGGAGCCGACCATTGCACCGTAGGTGCCGCTGTGCGCCGCCGAGGTGGTGGCGGCGGTGGTGCCGCTGGTCGTCCAGCCCGACAGGCTGCCGGTCTCGAAGGTGCCGTTGGTGAAGGTGCCGCCGGTGCCGCCGCCACCGCCACCGACGATCGGGTGGGAGATGGCGCAGTTGTTGGTGTCGTTGGACCAGCTCGCCTGCTCGGCGAAGGTACCGGTGCCCATCGTGACGTTGGCCGCCCCGCCCGTGCTGCCGGGCGAGATCCAGGCGCACTCGTCGGAGTTCTCCTGGCCGTTGTAGGAGCTGCCGGTCTGGTTGGTCCAGCCGCCGGCCGGGTTCTGGTCGGACATCATCTCGTGCCATTCATGGCCGAGCGTCATGGTCCAGCCGTCCAGCGTGCCGGGCGAGTTCACGAAGCCGACGCCGCAGCCGGAGCCGGAGTCCATGTTGTACGGCTGGTTGCTGAACGCGATGTCCCCGTAGGAGGAGGACACCGGCCCGCCGGTGAGCGTGCTGTCGCCGTTGTAGTCGTGCCAGGCGCAGTACTGCCCCTGGTAGTTGTCCGGGTTGGTGTTGTGCGGCGAGAGGACGACGTAGTAGGCGTCCCGGTTGGACGCGGCGGTGGTGTTGCCGAAGTGCCCGGCCGCCTTGACGGCTTCGGCGCCGAGTTGGTGCCCGGTCGCGGCGCTGGGCGAGGCCGCCGAGTTGTCATACCACACGCCGGCCAGCACGCCGCCGCTCTGGTACGGGATGAAGTTCGCGTTGGACGGGCAACTCGTGGCGCCCGCCGACACGTTGGGACCGTCACACCACTGGGTGAGGTCCGCGGACCACAGCTCGTTCCCGGTGCCGATGCCCTTGAACATCTCCTGGGTGACCGGGGCCGCGCCGTCCGGGTCGCCGGAGAACGTGGCGTCGCCGTTGCCGTTGGTGCTCTGCGTGCCCCACTGCGAGCCGTAGAAGACCAGGTAGACCTTGGAGTGGCCGCTCTGGACGCCGATGCCGTCGACGCCGCCGCCGTAGGACAGCGTCTCCGGTCCGGTCGCCGTGGTGGCCGCCGGCTGGTCGGCGGCCCAGGACTTCATCTTGGCGTTCTGCCGGATGGTCGGTATGGCACCGTGCCGGTACGGGTGCTGGTAGGCCGGGCTGTAGGGGTTGGGGCTCGCGGTGTGAGCCGGGGCCTGGGTGGCGGCTGCCGCCTGGGGTACGAAGGCGAGTGCCACGCCGGTGACGAGGGACAACGACGCGAGACCGGTCAGGGTCGCGCGGGCTGCGCCGCGTATGTGGGGTCTGCCCATGGGTGTTGGGGCCCTTTCTTCGCACGGATCTCCGCCGTCGGTCCGGCGGAGGTGAGCTGAACGGGACGCCGACGGGGCGCATCACCCGATACGCCTAACCCGGCCACCGACGTTGACGTCGGTTCCGCCGCGGAACAGGAGAAGAGGCCCGAGCCGCGCCGGGTGACTGCACGAGCGATGTGCTCGGCAGCTGGGGGAACTCACGCACGGCGTCGTGATGCGCGGGGGAACTCTCGTCCTGGACCTGACGAATGAAAAAGGCAGTGAGAAGGGTTCGCACTGCGACTTCTTGCTGGCCGGATTGGTGATGCCCTGTCAGACGCGGAGAAGCAAAGCAGTTTGACGGGGTCAGGTCAATGGGTGGGTGTGGCCTTCTCGCGGGGGGAGGTCGTGGCCCTCCCGGACAGGCGGCTTCGACGTCGATCGCCCGCTGATTCCGCAGGTCGAACGCGAAGTCCGGGCAAACGACGGCCAGTTGCCACGGCACGGCCGACTGCGGGTCGTGGCAGGTCATTCATCGACTTGGGGCCTCCTATGAACTGGCTCTGAATTCGGTTAAGTCAGAGGAAATGCTCAGTCAAAGGGAAGTAATCGGCGCAGCATTTGGGTGTCGTGACCGCCGTTCGGATTCCGCTCCCCTCATGAATCCCAGGCCCTGCCCCAGCTCTCCATACCCCTGGTCACCCACGCCCGCATGCCTCCGCCCCGGGGCGTTACCGGCGCGGCCGGGACGATGGCTGATCACGCGGTACCCGTTCCCGTGCGAGGCGGTCGTCATCGGCGCGCGAGAACGCGAAGGGTCCTGCCCAGCGGCGGGTTCGCGGAACCGCGCAGTACCCCGGCGCCCCGTGCGAGCACCGCGTCCGCCGTGAGGAGTTCGATCTCCACCAGCGCACCTGCGAGCCGTCGGCCCTCGGCCGGGGTCAGTGCCGAAAGCTCCCTCGCGGCCAGCAAGGCGGTGCGTGCGGTGGTCACCTGCTCCGTCACCAGCTCCCGCAGGGGCGAGCCGCCGATGCCGGCCGACAGGCTGTCCGTGGTGACCCCGAACCGTTCCATCGCCTCGACCGGGATGCCCACTCGGCCTTCCTGCACGTCCTCGGCGAGGTCGTTGACGAAGTCGAGCCGCTGACTGCCCTCGATGAAGGTCCGGCATGCGGTCCGGTACCGCAGATCGTCGTCCTGCGGCGCGAGTAGTCCTGCCACGAGCATGAAGGCGGGGTACGAGTAGGCGTCCACATAGGCCTGGAAGTCGGCCTCGGTGGCGAAGCCCGCGAAATGCAGTTCGGCTGTGGCGGTGGTCAGGTAGGTCTCCACGATGTCGCCCAGGCGCTGATGGGCGGACACAGTGTGCGCGAACGCGCGGAGCAGCGAGTTGTCGCTCGTATTCGTCCGCAACGCCTCGCGCACCTGCCGTTCCCAGGACGCCCACGCCGTTTCGCGCTGTGGCAGGGGCCCGGTGTCCAGGAGGTTGTCCCCGTGGTGCATCACGGCGGTCGCCGCCACCACGTGCGCCAGCAACGGCCGCGGCAGGAGCAGCCTGGCCGCAAGGTACGCGGTGCGCCTGAAGCGCCGTACCAGCCGCCGCTGACGGTCGTAGTCGTCACGCAACCCGGGATCCCGGACATCCAGGCCTTTCGTCCACCCTCGCATGGACAGATCGTAGGGGTCGGACACGCCACCGCCGGAGAGTGCCGGCCTGCTCGAGGGGTCGGAGCCGGACGACGTGTCGGCGAGCCTGACAGCCGACCGGAACCCGGAGCCCCTGGCGCCGCCGTTGTCGTGGTCCGGCGGGTCGAGTGGCTGAGGGACACAGCCGTTGTGTGCTTGCTCCCCTGCCACTGCCGCGCACCGGCCTGCTGGACGCGCTCAGCGAGGACGAACTGGCTGTCATCGGCCGACTGTCCGAGGCGGCGGCGACGCCCGTGGGCCCGCGTTCCCGTTCCGTGGTCTGACGATGACGCGGTCCCGGGCCACAGATCAGCTTCAGCTTTGTGGTGCCCCGATCACCGTGGCATCCAGACTGCGGCGAAGCGCCTGCTTGTCTGTCTTGCCGGCGGGCGTCAACGGCATCGTGGTCAGCCATCGCACTGTCGCTGGTCTGTGGGCCGGGGCGAGGGCGTCCACCACCATCTGGCACGCCTCGGTCGCCATCTCCTGATTGGGTGAGTGATCTGGTGAGGGGACGAGGAACGCGACGACCTCCTCCCCGGTCGTCGGGTTGTCACGGCCGACGACGGCCGCCTCGGCTACGGCTGGATGGCGGGTGAGGGCAGCCTCGACCGGGCCGCTGTAGATGTTGCGGCCCTCCACAATGATCATGTCCTTGAGACGGTCGACGATGTGCAGGTAGCCGTCGGCATCCAGGCGGCCGATGTCACCAGTGCGCAGCCAGCCGTTGTCAAAGGCTTCGGCGTCCAGGTCGGGACGGTTCCAGTAACCGGCCATCATCGCCGGGGACCGGACCCAGACCTCCCCGGCCCGGCCGGCCGGCAGCGCCTTTCGCTCGCGATCGCGGATCTTCACGTCGACGCCGGGCACGGGGCGACCGGCGGATGCGAGCAGGCCCGGTGCCCTGTCCAGGGCGGCAGCATGGTCTTCCGGCGTCAGCCGGGCGATCACGCCGGTCTCGTTCGTGCCATACCCCTGGCGGAACGCGGCGGTGGGGAACCGGCGGAGGGCTTCAGCGAGCCGCTCGGGGTGGATCCGAGAGTTGCCGTAGCTGATCGACACCAGCTCGCGGATCCCGCCCGTGGTCTCGGGGTGCTCAAGCAACCGGTAAATCTGGGTGGGCGTGAGGTAGGTCGCGGCGACCTCGGCGCGGCGGCACGCGGCAGCGAACTTCTCTGGCGAGAAGTCCGGCAGGATCTCCACACGCCGCCCTGACAGAAGGTGTTCCAGGCACCGTCCGCCGGCGCGATACGCCAACGAGGTCGCCGCGACGAACACCAGCTCATCAAAGCCGCTGTCCTTGCGGGCCCACGCGGTCCGCGCGCCAATGGCACGGAACCGTGACGCCACGCCCTTGGGCAGGCCAGTAGTGCCGCTGGTGTACATGACCCGAGCGATGTCGTCGTCTTCTCCGAGCACAGGCATCCGGTCAGCCGTCTGGGAGCCGGCCCGCTCCAGCAGCTCTGCCAACGGCAGGGCGGGCGTTCCGGTAGCGGGTACTGGGCCGTCGTGCACAACCAGTGCCGGATCGCAGTCGCGCAGGACATGAACCAGACCGTGGGTGTCGGGGGCCATGACCACCGTCGTCATCCGAGCCCCCAGGACATGGGCGGCCAAACGAACCAGCAGCACCTCCGGCCGGTTGCCACTCACGCACGCGACGCCGACCCCACGCCGAACGCCGAGGTCGCGCATGGCCCGCGCGAGCCGGTAGGCCGTGTCCCTGACCATGCCGAAAGACAGCTCAGCTCCCTGGAAGACGATCGCCGACCGGTCCGCGTACCGGTCGAACGCCTCAAACAGGCTGGTGACGTATTGAGCGGGCACACCCGCCACCTCCCACGCGCACGGGAACAGACGGCCCACGATTCTCACACACAAGGGATACGCCCACCCCGTTCCGCGTGAACGGGTCGCTCGTCCGCCCGGCTGTTCCGTCCGCGCTGGTCGCCACCTCGACGCTTCTCATCGAAGCCGACGCCGACGCCCTGATGGAGGGCAGCGCCTGCTCCTGCGCGGCCGGCGACGACAACCCCAACCGACCTGATCACCGTCTGACCCGGTCATGAATATGCAGGCCTCGGCGAACTTCTGCCGGGGCCTGCGGCATGTGCGCATCGTGGGGAGCGTGCGGATATGCGCTTGAACTGGGACTGGATCGAGCCCGTGATGCCCGTGCCGTACGCGCCTACCCTCGGCCCGGTCCACCCGGACAGTCCGCTGCCGGACCTTTTCGACGACGTCGCCGACATCGCGGGTACCGGCCGGTTCCTGCCCTACGACAAAGACCAGCGCTGGACACCGGCCAAGACCGAACGCATCCTCACCGGCGACGTGCACCACGACCGACGCCAGACCCTCGTGCCCACCCTCACCGAGCGCGGCACGAGCACCACGGTGAAGGTCTACGAATACGGGGCACAGCCCGCCGGCCTGAGCGATGGCGCCGAGCTGGCCCGCAAACTCACCGCCGCCCACGGGGCACAGGTCGCACGCCTGGTGTGGTTCCTCGGCCCGGACCAGCTGAGACGTACGAGCAGGGCGTCACGCGCGTGCAGTACGAGAACTTCACCGTCCCCGGGCCCGAGGCGGCACCGGGCACCGCGGTGACGGCCTGGCGGCAACAGCCGCCTGCCGTACGCGAGTCGTTCGCCCAGTTCGCCGAGCAGATGAAAGCCGACGGGTTTGCCTTCCTGCACGAGCAGATGCGGGCCGGGCGCGTCGGCTCCGTACTCACCGTCGCCCACGACGGCCGGGTTGCCGGCGCGATCGGCCCCATGCAGACCATGGCCGACGCGGCCGGACGCACCCCAGCTCCTTCCGCAGTACTTCGGCGTCCTGCCCGAACACCGGGGCCTGGGCTACGGGCGTGCCCTGTGGCGCGCGGCCATGTGCTGGGGCCGCGAGAACGGGGCGGCCTACCAGCTCCTTCAGACCGAGGTCGGCGGTGCCTCGGACCGGCTGTGCCAGGCGGAAGGGCTCGCCTCCCTCGGCTTCGTCTGCACTGGCAACCTCGACGCAGGCTGAGTGCCTGATGCTGTCGGGGACCTTGAAAATCGAGCTCCCGAAGAGTGGTCGGACCGCCATGAGGTGAACGAACCTTCGTATGACGGTTCGTCCACCCTGAACAAACTTTCACCCACGCCTACCGGTGGCAAGGCCGCGAAGTTAAGCGGGATCAGCCAATGTCAAGTGGGTCGGTGGGATTGTGCGGAGGATTCCGTCATCGGTGCGGCATGGGTACACCCGCAGCGCGGAGCTTGGCCTCGGTGAGCGCAGTCAGCCGGGCCGCGACCGGTGCTTGGTCCTCGCGGTGGTTGTTGATCAGCTTGTACTGGGCCGAAGCCTTGGCCCATGCCTGCAGGCTGGCCTGATCCCCCTGCAGCGCGGGGTTGGCGAGGTAGTGGTCGGCCATGGCGGTCGCGAGTTCTTCGATCCTCGGGTCGTCCGGTTCCCAGGTCTCCGCCTCCCGGCCGCGCTTGATCAGATCGACGTACTCGGGGTCGTCTAGCCCGTGTTCGAGCTGGGCCAGGAAGCCGTCGAAGCCCTCCGGCACCAGCGCCCGGGCCAGTGCCAGGGCCTCGCGTTGCGCGGCCACGTAGTCGGGGCTGAAGCCGAGGCCGGGCATCCGGTCCGGAATCGCGCAGGCACGGTCGGGCAGCAGGGCGCGGTCGCCGTCGGCGAGCCGGTGCAGCGTGTCGCGGCGGGCGACCAGGTCATCGATGCGCTCGGTGAGCTGCCGCTCGACCTCACGGGCGAGTACCCCCGCGGCCCCTCCCACGGGATGCTCCTGGTCCAGCAGCACGGAGCGGACCGGGGCCTGCCATGGGCTCCGGAAGGCGTCCACAAGATGATCGCGCGGGCGGCGGGCCGGGCGGGTCTGGGCAAGCTCCGCCCCCACGCCTTCCGTCATTCCTTCGCGACCGCGGTCCTCGATGCCTCGGACGGCAACCTCGTGGTGACCCGGGATGCCGGCGGCTGGGCCTCGACCCAGGTGGTCGACGAGATCTACGCCCACGTGGACGTCAACGATCCCGTCTTCAACGCCGCGCTGCTGAAGACATGGGGGGGAGTGACGATGGGCTCAACGCCACCGCTCCGCGTCTTGGCCGACCCGGTCCGCGCCCGTCGCACTCGCGACAGGCTTGAAGTCCTGACCGCTCTGCTCGGCGGCCCGTCGGTCGATCCGCTCTACCGCGACTCCGTGATCGAAATCCCCGCAGACCACCCCGTCTATCGCTGGGGCTGCAAGGTTGCCAGCTGCGGAAACGCACAATCGTCGCGAAGTTGCGGTCATGGGGCTGGCGTGAGCTGGGGCTGATTCCGCCACCAGCCGGACCCCTCCGGCGTCTACCAGTCGATCACGAAGATTGTGGCCGCGCGATCGATACACTCTCGGGCAGGAGGAAGGCTTGAGGCCCAAGGGGGACAACGGGATGCAACTGATCGTGTCGGGCGAGAGCGATGTAGACCCCGAGGAACTCGACGCGCTCACCGGGCAGTTGAGGTTGCGTCTGCTCCGCGAACTGGACGTGGATGATGTACGGGTCGCAAGGGGCAGCGGGCCGACTCCGGAGGAAGCCAAGCCGGGGGAACTGCTCGAGGTCGGCGCGCTCGTGGTCACCCTCGCTCCGGTCGCGGTGCGGCCTCTGCTGCGCTTGGTGGAAACGTGGATGCACACCCGCCCTGTGCGCACCGTCAAGGTCGAACTGAACGGCCGCAGTCTCGAACTGGGCCGTGCCACCGCCGCACAGCAGCAAAGTCTGGTCGATGCGTTCCTTGAGGAAAGCTCAGCGACCGGGTCTCCTAGCGGAGGCGAAGCGCCGCAGACGTCTGAGGGCTCGTTCACCCAGCAGTGATGATGAGCGACTCTGTCCCGGGCTCGCCCCGGAGGGACGCGCTGCTTATCGCCACTGGTACCTATGACGATGAATCGCTCGTGCGCATGCGCTCGCCGGACCAGGACTGCGACGGGCTCGCTTCCGTTCTCGAAGATCCGCGCATAGGCCGCTTCCACACGACGCCGGTGAAGGACGCGGATTCCAGCGGCATGAGGCAAGCCGTGGAGCAGTTCTTCACAGGCCGGAGTCCCCGTGACACGCTCCTGCTGCACATCTCCTGCCACGGCATCAAGGACGACGCCGGGAATTTGTACTTCGCAGCGCGGGACACCAAACCTGACCTCCTCAGGTCCACCAGCATGTCGGCGACCTTCCTCAAGGAAGTGATGGACAACTGCCGCGCCCGTACGGTCATCGTCCTGCTCGACTGCTGCTACAGCGGGGCGTTCCCGCGCGGCGCCAAGAGCGATGCCCGGGTGCACGTGAAGGACCAGATCGCAGGCCACGGCAGGGCAGTACTGACCGCGTCGAATCGCACCGAATACGCCTGGGAAGGCAGGCAACTGCGGTCCGACCAGCCGGAACCCTCGCTGTTCACCGGCGTGATCATCGAGGGGCTGCGAACAGGCGCGGCGGACATCGACAACGACGGCCTCATCACCGTGACCAATCTTTACGACTACGTGTTCACCTCCCTGAGGGACAAGAAGGCAAAGCAGCAGCCCCAGCAATACGTGGACCAGCAGGGCCAGGTCGTGATCGCCTGGTCAGCGGCAAACCCCCTCCCTGGAACCGCAGAACCGAAATCGGAACCTGGCGGTTCTGCCGGAAAAGACCACGACCCGGCCGAGCCCGGCCCCGAACGGGACAAGCCGGGCCCGTCATCGGGTCCCCGACCACCCAAACGCGGCAGGCTGCGGAAGCTGTTCAAGGATCGGGGACGGCCTCTCATGAAAGAGGCATGGGACGCGCTCCTCACCCCGCCCCCCGATCCAGAGTCCGTGCAGATCACCAACAACAGCAAGCACGAACTTGTAAAGAAGCACACCGAGGCCACCTTCGAGAGCCGGACCTTCCGATGGGGCTGCGTGGGGACCATCCCTTGCGGCGCCCTCATCACGCTGCTCTGGGACCAATTTCAAACCCTCAACGGGTCGGAGTGGGCCGTCGGCCTCATCGTCGGGCCGATGGTGCTTGCAGTCTTGCTTGCGGGCGTGGGCGAGGTGCTGGGCCGGATCGCGGGTTGGCGTGCTCGGCCGGACATCGTCACCGTCAATCGCGACGGCATCACCTTCGCAGCCTTCTCGCGCCGGACCAAGACCAGGAAGCAGCGCGACGCGGACGGCAGCCACGATCCGTCGAAGCCCAGGAGCTACACGGTCCGTTGGGACACGTTGGACCACATCGCCGTCGAAACAGACGGGGTCGTTGCATGGTTCAGCGAGACAAACGAGCCGACGGCCGCGTGGCGGACAGCGAACGGGGTCAAGCCCCGGCGAGGCGGCGGCTTCACCGTATACCCGCTGGCCTCCAATGGATCAGCGGTTGATCCCAAGCAGCTCAAGCGCGCGCTCCGGATGTTCGCCGGGGATCGGTTCGGCGCTCCGCCGCCGGTCTCGCGCTCCTGATCGACCTCGGCGAACGCTGGCCGCCCAGGTCCTGGACGGTTCGTCACGAACTCAGCTCAATGAGCGTTGTTTTAACTAAAGTTGCAGGTCCCGGGCTCGCGACAACGTCCGCTTCGCAGACAAACGCATCGCCGACCTCGACGGCGAACTGCTCGAAGACGGACAACCGTCTCCCCGGGAGACACCCTGATCGAGTGAGCCACAGCGAGTCCCCAACCGCGTCCCGGACATGTTCGCTATGTTCCTTCCCAGGTCACAGCCGCTCCAGGGACGCTCCCGGCCGGAAAACCATGGGAGACACCGGCCCGGACGCCGCGGCCCCGCTCGACTACAGTCTGTCCCAGCGCGCGCTGATCGCCGTCTTCGGCCACGGCCGACGTCGCGCAGCTGATCACCCGCCGCCTTGCCACGCTCGCCCACAGCGGCCTGAAGGCCCTCCATGAGCCGAGACGGTGCGCGTGGTCGTCTGCCAGACCGTCCGCGACGTTCGCACTGCCCCGGCTCTCCCAACTGCCGATCCGCCGGGGGATCGCGTGCTAGCAGAACTCCGCCACGTCGTCGACGGACTCGCCACCAACACGTACGCGATCGGGCAGCTGAGGCACGAAGTGGAGCCGGCCTACCTGTCCGACGCCGAGGCGGCCGACGTCCTGGCGCTGCTGTGTGAGGACATAGGGTTGCCCGTCAAGGACGGCTTCACCGCCCGCCGCTCCGGGGCTCCGACAAGGGGAGCTGGTAGGTCTCGATGCTGGCGCTGTACGTACTCCAGTCGGCGTTGGTACAGGTCAACACCTTGCTCCTCCGCGGCACCCTGAGCGCGGAAAAGCGGCAGAAGCGGCTCACCGACGCTGACCGGGAGCCCTGTCACCGCTGTTCTGGACCCATGTGAGTCCTTATGCGGCCGGTTCGAGGTGGACATGAACTTCCACCGGGAACCGGCCGTCGCCGCGGTGTCGGTCATGGTGTTCCCGCCCTTGTGGCGCCCACTGTCCATCCGGTGGGTGGGACGCAGGGCAGGTCTGAAGACCTGGCGGAGCGTCACAAGGTTACGAGGGCACTGGTCGGCTTGCGGCCTCATCGCCTACATGGCACGGGCGTGGACGCCGATGCCTCCGGAGACGAGCAGGTTGTCGCCCGTGATGTAGCCGGCTGCGTCGGATGCGAGGAAGGCGACGGCTTCGGCGACGTCCGCAGGAGCTCCGACGCGGCCGAGGGGAACGCCTTCGCCCCAGGAGGCGATCGTGTCCTGGTCGATGCCCATCTTGCTGTACACGGGGGTGTTGACCACGCCGGGGCTTACCGCGTTGACCCGGATGCGGCGCGGGGCGAGTTCGATGGCCAGGGAGCGCACGAGGGGCAGCAGGGCTCCCTTGGCGGCGGTCATGGCGGCGCCGAGTCCCTCGGCGGCGCCGACGGTGAACACCACGGACGCGCCCTCGTTCAGCAGGGGGAGCGCCTTCTGCAGTATGAAGAAGTTGCCCTTGACGTTGATGTCGAACAGGGCGTCGAACGTGGCCTCGTCGGTGGACTCGATCGAGAGGCCGGGACGGGGCAGGCCCGCATTGAGGTAGAGCAGGTCGAGCGAGCCCAGGTGCTCGCGCGCCTGGTCCAGGGCCTGGTCGATGTCAGTCAGGGAGCCGATGTTGGCCTCGACGGCGATGACGTCTGCGGGAAGGCCGGCGTTGTCGAGATCGCCGAGGCCGGTGACCATGACGCGATAGCCGCGCGAGTGGAGCAGCTCCGCGGTGGCCTTGCCGACCCCGCTGGTTCCGCCGGTGATGAGTGCTGTCTTTGCTGCCACGGTTGTTCTCCTTGCTGAGGGGGCGGGGCACCTCCGTCGTCGGAGGCAGAGGTGGCCTGAGAGGCCCAGCGCCGTGCGGGCACCCGGACGTTTCCATGGCAGCGTACGTCATTTTGGCAGTGACTGCCAAAGTATATGCGAGCGCCAGGTTGGCAGGCAGCGCTAAGCTGGCGGTATGACGCAGGGAATACAAGGCAAAGACCCGGCTACGTCCACGCTGTGGGATCGCACACGGCAGCTGGCCTCCCAGGAGATCCTCCAGACCGCGTTGCGCCTGTTCACGCGGCAGGGCTACGAGGAGACGACCATCGCCCAGATCGCCCGCGAAGCCGGCGTCTCCCAGCGCACCCTCTTCCGTTACTTCGGCACCAAGGAAGACCTCATCGGCGGCAGCGAGGAGCAGTTCGTCGCCCTCCTGACGGAAACCGTTCACACCCAGCCCGCCGATGCCGACGCCTGGGAGGTGTTGCGGGCCGCGTTCAAGGCCGCGCTCTCCCTCCACACGAGTCCCGAGGAGGCCTTGGAGCGCTTCCGCCTGGTGCACCACACCGACTCGCTGCGCGCCGCCTACCTCGGGAAGCGTGTGCGCTGCCAGGAGGAGCTACTGCCACTGCTCGAAGCCAGGCTGACGCCCTCGGGGACGGACAGAGGGCAGGTCCGCGCCATCGTCGCGACCGCCTTCGCGTGCTTCGATGCCGCCACTGTGACGTGGCTCGAGGGCAACGGGCAGGGCGACATCCTTGACCTGTACGACCAGGGGCTGGCCGTGGTGCGGGGCTAGCGTTCTCGCGAACGGTCCTTTGCCGGAGCGAGATCGAGAAGCGTCACCGGGTTGGGTGTCGGCGAGGTGCCAGTCCGCGATGGTGCTCGCGGACATGGTTTATGGGCTGGCTGGCCTTCCTGTTGGGGCAGGGGTGGGGGCCTGTCCCTTGGTGAGGCGCTCGGTTGCCCTCGGTCGCGGGGATCTGCCGGGCGCTCGCCGTAGCGCGAAGCGTACGAGCCAGCAGCCGACTCCGGTCTC
>NZ_JBVHMR010000088.1:0-15567 GCF_055558375.1 Streptomyces sp. NPDC025793
TTGGTCTGTGTTTGCCGCGCATCCGCTAAAGAGCAAGGCTCCCAGCAAGAATGATGCTAATGCCGTCAGTCCGATGACTGCCATCTTCATTTCGATGCCCCCCTTATGGGCCTTATCGAGAGAAGCCCTCTAGCTGTTAGACCAGAGGGCGTCTCTCATTCCCCCTATTTAGCCTTTACGGCTTAGGGTCGTTCGGGTTGTTGTCGATGTAGATCTTTGCGTGTTCAGCCTTAAGCCTTCCACGCGTGGACTCATCGATACCGAGTTCTTTCCGGTTCTCTCCGAGCCACTTCTTTGCGCGCTTGTTCCATGCGGACGTCTCGGGGTTACCGCCTGAGAGAGTTGACTGAGCGCTATACCGCACTTCCGGCGCATGGTCCCTAGCTACGTCGGCAAAGGGCTTGAGGGCGGCTTCTAGCGCGTCTCGGCTCTTCTTCCCCAGGTCGATTTCCTTGTGTTCAATCGCCCAGTGCCCATCTCCATCTTCAGATTCGTCGTCGGGCTCAATCCACACCGGCGCCGCGAACCGAAGTGTTTGCACGTCTTCTGTGGTTTCACCGTCGACGTCATCGACCAGTTCGACCTTTACATAGACGTCGATTTCTCCGATGCCATCGATGTAAGGCCGGGTGTGGATTACTCCAGGCTTGTCTTTGTCCGCTTCGGTTACCGGTGTAGTGCGCTTTGCCATGGTGCCTCTCTTTCCGGTTGATCGTGCGGGTCATAAGCTAGCACAAGCCCTAGAGCTAGGTAGGCCGCTTACCTAAACGAGTGATTCTCCTGTCGTCTGTCCCTTCTTCGGCGTCGTAGCCGTCGATACGGTTACGTATGTTTCTTCCACTAGCCGAAACCTTCTGTGATTAGTCTCCCTAAAGTGGCTCAGGGTCCAATCGCTGATTTCCGGCCTTGTGAGTCGACTCTTTGAACGCATGCCACAAAGCATGCACCATGCGTGATGGTTGTCGTTCCTTGGTTGGTCTTGCCATAGGGCTATCCTCTGGCTTTCCACGCCATCCCCTTTCAATAGGTTGCCCTATTACGGGAACTGTCCAGGAACCAGCTAGCTGCGTCGGTTTTGATTTGGTGCACTCCGATGAGGGGGAGAGTGAGGATCGGTGTAATAGACGCCACCGAGTCGACCACTTCACCCATCGACACGCTTACGGAGTAGGTCTCTGACACGGCAAGCCCAATGATGGCATTGACGCTTCCGTGAACGTCTTTCAGCCATTCGTCAATCTGGCGATAGGCTTTACCGGGGAGGATAGGGATTAGGTCCCTAACACGAACCCTTAACCAGTACAGGGCATAGATGGGGGTTGCGACGATGCAGACCTCTCGAACGTCGGTTTCACCGCCGACGATGCGGAGTTCTGTGAAGTACCCGATTTCAAGCTCAGTAATCGGGGACTTAGTCGGGTAGATCCCGATTGATGTTGGGTCAATGCCCATGAGAGTCATTCCCTTGGATGGCGTGCGAGACTTCCGCCCAGACGGTTTTACCGACGACTTTCCCTGTTACCCCCATTCGAATGGAGAGCAGATTGACGATAGCCAGTCCTCGACCGGATTCCTTATCCGCCCCATTTACCTTTAGGGGGATAGTGAAGAGCCCGCCGCTGTCTGAGACTTCCACCCTGATTACCTCACTCGTCATAGACAGAGTCAGGTCAACCTCTCGGCCAATGGATGCTGGATTGTGCACGACAGCATTAGTGACTAGCTCAGACACGACGATAATCACGTCGCTAGCCGAGTCTCCTAATCCCCATGCCTTAAGGATTGATCGGGCATAGTCGCGTGCTGCTCTGACGCTTGCGGGGTTCCTGGGAAAGGGTGAGCGCTCAGGCCTGTACGTCGTGGGCGGCTGCATGCCGATCCCTCCCCTGTGGCGGCTTTTCCGGTTGTCGTCTGGTGTGACTGGTGTTCCTGCGGAGCGTTACCGTGCCGTCGACACCGTGTTAGGTGCCACGTAGCACCGTAGACAGTTCACGGTGCCACCATGCACCTCGTGACCATTTCGTTATGTAGATCTTCGGCGGCGTCCGGCCTGGAAGGGCAGAATCATCAACACGACCAGCGCTTACGGAGATTTCGCATGGCAGTGATCAAGAGCCCGACTATGAGGCATAGGCAGCTAGCGAGAACCCTTAAAGAGCTAAGGAATTCAAGAGGTATTAGCCAAGAGGAAATTGCAAGCCGGCTTGGCTACTCCAAATCTAAGATTATCCGTATCGAAAAAGCTGAATCCTATGTCACGACCAGAGACCTTAAGGACATCCTTGACGCCTATGACGTAGAAGACGAATCGGAGCGAGAGAGGATTATCCAGCTAGCCAGGGATGCGAGGGAAAAAGGATGGTGGACTAGGTACTCAAGCTCAGTCGATTCTGCCTACGCGGCTTACATCGCACTCGAATGGGACTCTGATGAGTTGTACGTAGTCGAAACCAGTCTCATTCCAGGTTTGCTACAGACCCCGGCTTACACATCAGCCGTAATCCGGATTCAAGACCCCGAAGCAACAAAGGAGTCTATTGAGGCTCAGCTAAGCGTCAGGAGTGAGCGAAAGGCTATCTTTGAGAAGCCCATCCCTCCAAGGCTTTGGGTTGTCCTGTCCGAGGGCGCGTTGTATCACGTGGTCGGCTCTCCGCAGATAATGCAAGAACAGCTTGAGTCGTTGCTGAGCTATAGCGACGCCTCCAACATCACTATCCAGGTTCTTCCCAGGGACAGTGAATTGAACGTGTGCCTATCTAGCCCGTTCACCATCATGGCGTTTCCCACCAGCGAAGAGCCCGAAGTTATTTACAGTGAAACCACAAGGGGCATCCTGTACTATGAGGACGCTTCAGACACGGAGACTCACGCAACACTATTCCGCCGTCTGAATGTGGCAGCATGCGACGCCGATAGGTCGAAAGACCTAATCGAAAAGGCTATAGCTGAAATGGAGCGCAATAAATGACGGAAGATATCTCGGTGGGGACCGAGTGGTTTAAGTCTTCCTACTCGGGAAACCAGAGCGCGTGTGTAGAGACTCGGTTTGCCTCTGACGCCATCGGCGTTCGGGACTCTAAGGACATCCACGGAGACAAGCTTTCCTTTGGGTCGTCGGCATGGTCGGCGTTCGTCGGAAGCATCAAGACCGACTGACAACCCACATAAAGCTAAGAGGCGGACCCTGTCACGGTGGGTCCGCCTCTTGGTCTTTCAGAAGTTGCTAGACAACCTCATAGGCTTCTAGGACGCGTGCGACGTCTTTCCACGCTCCGCTAGCTGTCCAGTCATCCAATCGGGCTTTGCAAGTGAACCTGGAGACTCCTAGGTTCCTTGGGATGCGTGCCCACGATGCGCCTAGCTTCTCTACGCATACGATCCCAGCGACAACCGCGCGGTAGTCCACGAATGGTCGACCGTTGGTCTTCTCTGCCTTCGCAGGTGGTAGAAGCTTAGAGACCTGTTCCCATACCGGGTCGGGCACCAGCCGTTCAACCGTCACCACTCCTGCAAGCGGGAATGGCTTTGCTCCGTGTGCCGCTCGCGGTTTGGTCACTGACGTGGTTTGCCGCACACTCTTGGCCATGAGTTGCTTATCAGCCGTTGGCTTTCCTACGCGTGCATAGCCGGTCGCACTACTCGCAATGAGTTTCGCATAGCCTTCAACGATTGGGGCGAGAGTCCGAGCCCATTGGATGCTCTGTTCCGTGAGTTCGTGCTTGATGCTTGGCATCAATCGACAAACCCCATTTGAACCTTCTGAGAAGTCATGTCGGCTGAATTCTCTAACCCCGAGCCGGCCGTCGCCTCCAATAAAGTCCAGAATGAGCTTATCGATTTCCGGCCTGAGTACTTCCATAAGGTCTAGAGCGAGGGAGTTCCTGTAGTCTTTATCCTGGTGCAGGAAGCCCATTGTCGGATCTAGTCCTGTGGCATGACAGGCGAACACTGCCTCTACTTCGGCTAGCCGGTAGCAATAGTTCAGCATGGCGTTAATCGGGTCTGTGGCATGTCTCGGCTTGCCGGACTCCAGTGATGCTCTGGACACATACACAGTCCAGTGTGCCGGTACGTGCTCGCTATCCTCCTTGGACCAGGGAATCTCAACTGTCCCGATCCATGCATCCCAATAGACCTGTGCGGCCTTCCCTTCCCATCCTCGGCATTGGTCGACCGTCTTTGATTCCTCAACCTTGGGGATGTAGTCGAGTACCCGCTTAGCCATCTTCTCATTGCCGATCAAACGAAGGTTGTCGGCATGCCCTTTGACCTTCCGGGTAGTCAAGTCTTTAGCGATGTGCAGCCCGAGATTTTCGTTCGGTCCATCCAGTCCCGCAAAGGATTGGGCACGTACAAGTCTCGCGTCTTCTGTTGTCTTGGCACTAGCCATTACCGGGGTGCCTTCAAAGTCGGTGCATACGAGCGAGATACCGACGTCCCTGCACCACGTCATTGCCTCGAAGCTGATGACTCCCTTGGCACCGATCACCACAATGCGCCTAATCGTGCTTTCGACTCGCGCTAGCGTGCGCTCCCTGCGGTGCTTTCCAATGCCGTCGATTACAACAAGGTGGCCCCGATTGACTTTGATGGTGACGCCGTATCCGTCGACCACCATGACGCGGGGGTCTTCCGCCTCACGATTGAAGGCGTCCTCAAAGACGCTACTCTTGCTGTGCATTCCGGAGTCCTTTCACTCTGGTCTGCAAGACCCCGGGTGATGCGCCAACATCGCTCGGGGTCGTTCTGTTTGGTTGTGCCTCCAAGCTAGCTGATAGGTGCCACGTTGCACCTTCACTTGCCGATGTCCGCCGCGCACTAGCTGCCTGCCGTCGTCGGCGCCATGCACCAGCTGCCTGCCGTCGTCGGCGTCGCGCATGAGCTGTCAGCCGTCGTCCTGGTCCAGGTCGTACCGGCCGTTGTGGTTCTGGTCGGCTGACACCCGTCAACGCCGTTGCCGACAACGGGGTTTGGGGCCTCCCTGAGTGTCACTGCCCCGGTAGGTCCGCAGGGGCTCTATGCGGCTCCCTAAGCGGCTTGCAGTGGTTCCGTGCGCCCTGGTTCCGCCCGCTCCTTTGTCGGTCGTTCTGGAGCGCTGTAGCGAGTCGCCAACTGGTCTGAAGCTGTGTGCCGTCGTTGTGGTCCTGGTCCAGTTGGTCACCGTGATGCCCATCGACTGACACCCCGTCATCCAGTCGCCGACAAAGACATCGGGACCCGTTCCCAGTGCCGAAATCCCCCAATGCCCGCAGCGACCATGCGGGGATGCCTCAGAGGCTTGCAGCGTCCCTGTGGGGCTTGTTCCGGCGTGGCCCGAAGCTGGGTGTCGTCGTGCTGGTCGCCTTGTCCCTGCCTGTGACTCTCTGTAAAAACTTACTTCTCAATGCCACGGAGTGTGAAAACTGGCCGGTTGAGGGGGTGCACGGACAGTGATGACTGACGGCACGTCAGCAAAGCAGGCCTCTGACCTGCGGTGATGAGAGGTCTAATCCTCACTCATAGTAATTTCCTCTGTGTCGGCCTATCTCGACCACCCTGGACCGAGGGCCCTAGGGGGGTCCTGGGAGGCCACGAGAGAGCCGTACACGGCTTTTGATCTTGTACGCGTCGGTAACTTAGAAACGGGCATTACGGACATGCAGGTTTGACCGCTCTTTGACCTTTGATTCGAAGGTGAGTGCCCACTCTGGCCTTAGAATTGAAAATAGGCACTCAGACCCCCGTCGGCGGCCCGATCCGGCGCCGACACGGCCCGCCGGAGCTGTCCCCCGGTTCTCGGAACCTCTCTCGGAAGATCCATGAATACGAATCCAGGGTTTGTCACCATCACGGAAATCGCTACACGCACCGGCGAATCATATATAACCGTCCGTCGCCGAATTGACCAGGGAGTCATCAAGGCCACTAGGACGGCTTTGGGATTCATCATCAATCCCGATGTCGCTGAAAAATACATCCGAGCCCGACGTGAGGTTGTCAAGGGAAAGGCATACTGCAATGTCGAATCCCTTAAAGAAAAGATGAATTCCGACGACGGCCGGCTTCCAAACTAAGGAATACGAACAATGCAATTCCCTCAGCAGTTTCCCTTTCTTATTGTTCCCACTGGAGCGGCTGGAGCTATGGCGCGCATCGCAATCAACGAACATCAGAACGGCCTCATCGACATCTACAACTCGAACGGGGCTCTAGTCGACGCCATCGGAGGAGCCAACGGACAGTTTCTCATTTACAACTCTAGCGGTGCCGGAGCCGGGAATCTGGTTATCTCCATTGCCTCTGCGGGTGGCACCGATCCTTACGGGAACACCTACGTAGCCGGATACGCCGTGTATAACGGCTCCACCGTCGAATACCACCAGGACCTTTCTGGAAACCTGATGATTGGTCCTAGCGGTTCGGGTAACTTCAAGTTCAGCCCGAGTGGCTCGACCACGATGCAGATGTTTGACAACAGCGGCCACCTTGCGGCGCAGTTCGACGCTAATACCGGTCTGTTCACCATGCTCGACAACACTGATCTCACCTTCGTTCAGCTCAACACGAGCAACCCCGCTGTGAACATCAATGGCGGAATCGTCATAGGCAACATCACAACGCCCGGTGTCATGCCTACCGCAACGCAGATTGAAAACAGCGGAATCATCACGTACAACGGGACCGGCGCCGCCCTCGACATTATTTCCCCCCTCGGCGTCACTCAGAACAATCAGACTGAGGTTCAGGTCGTTCCGGGTGTCAGCAATGGCGGCACCGGCACCACCAGTGCAGGCGCAGTCATCTTCCGTTCCACCAACGTGAACTCAACTACTCCGGCTGATATCGACATCTTCACGCCGGGAACCATCATCAAGACAGACAGGACTAACGGAGACTCCGCCTTTACGTGGCAAACTCCCTCTCTCGGAACCGGTTGGGCTTCCGGAGCGTCCGGAGGTACTTATGCCGGATTGCAGTACCGGCGAGATGCCTTCGATAACTTGGTTCTAGTGGGGACGATTCACACAACGTCGACCACCCCGGCCTCAACCATCTTCACTGTGCCTAGCCCTTCGGGATATCGGCCCGGACAGAACTGGCGTGTTCCGGTAGTCACGAACAGCGCTGGTACCCACAGCGCTAACGCGCTCATCGTCAATACGAACGGCACCGTGACTATGTCGACAGCTCTCACTACGTCTTCCACGGACGTCTACATTGATGCGCTTATCCCGCTCGGCCACATCTCTTGACAGGGTGTCCATGATGAGAGAAGCCAAGTCGGAAACAGCCGGGGAAAGTGTTCAGCGAGGAACGACTATGACGCGACTCCTGAACAACTTCACCGAATCTCTGGTTCACACAATGCAAGTCCATCGTTTCTCGAACTGGATGATTTCTCGGCTGGAGTCTTCTTCTGACATCAGCGCCGGTCTGTACATTTCCTCTTTGAGGGCACACGGTCTCCACCGATTCGCTGACATCGTCGAAAAGAGCCACAACACAGATTTTCACTTGCATCGTGTAGATGTGGCTGTAGATGATGACATTGAAAAGTGCGTAGACCTGATTCTAGGTCGGGCCGTACTTCACTGTCACTCTCTCAAGTCGACTAGTGGCAAGACTGGAGTCAAGGAACTGATCTCCGCACGCTCGTTTCTCAGGAAGGAACGTAAGCGCATAGGGCGGAACCACCAGGGCTGTTTGCGGCTCCTCATGCTTACTCTCGCAGGATTCCGCAATAGCACCAGCACTCTCACTCTCGAAGATGTACAGAATCTCAAGAACCTCATTCCCAACTGCGTCATGGACTACAGCCCGCGTACCGTGGCCGACTGACCTACCGACTTAACAGGTGAACCCGAATGAAATTCGCCGACACACTAAAACTGGGATTCGATACCGAGACAACAGGCGTCGATGTGAAAGAGGCCCGTATCGTCACCGCAGCACTGGTAATGCCGGGCATGTTCAGTCACGCGATCCTGATAGACCCCGGCATCGAAATACCGGTAGAAGCAAGCGAGATTCACGGGGTCACGACCGAGATAGCTAGGGCAGAGGGCATGAAGTCTCGGGAAGGCATCGAATGGATAGCGAGCAACCTTGTTGAAGGCCTTCGCAGAGGACTTCCGGTAGTTGCCTTCAATCTGTCCTATGACTGGTCGGTGTTGCACCACGAGCTTATAAGGAACGGTCTGCCAACTATCACTGACCGGCTAGGGGTTAATCCGTACTATCTAGTCGACCCCTATGTCCTGGACAAGAGAATAGACAAGTACCGCAAGGGCTCCAGGAAGCTACAGGACATGGCAGGGCATTACGGCGTTGATGGGATTGAGGACTGGCACAGTGCCGACGCCGACGCGCTAGCAGCTGTCATGGTGGCAGAGAAGATATTCGAGAGGTTTCCGTATCTCAACGAATCCAGCCCCAAACAGCTTTACTGGGAACAGGTTCGATGGAGACGAGATCAATGCAGAAGCTTGGAAGCGTACTTTAGGAACCCCGATAAGTCGGGTGAAAAGTACGATCCCAATGCGGTAGTCAATTCCGACTGGCCACTTCAACACTAGAAAGGCGAATGAAATGAAGGCACTGGGAATCGCGATGTTCATCGTTGGATACGCGCTGTTCTATAGCGGGGCATCCAATCTCTTCACCGGCGGGCAGGGATGGGGTTTTCTTCAGTCCCTTCTCAACAAGGGCGAGAACAACAATTCCGGCATTACATCGAACTCGGTTGGTGGTTCCTGGCAGAGCAATGGTTCTTCCGGAGGATCTACTAGCGGCGGTGGTTTGTCCGGTTGGGACATTACCGGCGGGATATTGGGAGGTCTGGCGAACGGTTACCTTAAGATGATCGATCCCCGAAACTGGCTCTAAGACTCTCGCAGTCATTCCGAAGCTATAGGAGGATAACTAAACATGGGTAAAAGCAGCTCAGATCCCGCAATCGTCATGGTTGCCATAGCGGTAGCTGTCTTCACTGTATGGGCCGTCATGGTTCCACGGTGACGGATGGTTCATAACTACATCTGAACAGGTCGAAAGAGTGAGTCACTCGTGAGTCACGAAGCGCGAATGAGTAAAAACCCCTGGTGGTATGCACCGGGGGTTTTCTCATGCCCGTTTATCACTACTGCGGTTCTGTGAATATGGGTGACCAGAGATAAGAAATTGGAAGGGACGGCCGGCCGTTGGGTGGAGTTGAAATAGAAGAAAGTGGAGAATAGGTTATGGAGAATAGGAATTATGAGTAAACGAGGGCTTGGGGCTTTGCCATGGCTTTACCGGGGGTATTTGCCTATGGGGGCTATAGGGGCGCATAATTGTATTCAGAGGGCGGGGGGCACCACTTCCCACCTCTAAAGCTTGGCTGCGTATTCCTCACTTTGATTGCGAGAACAATGGTGTACGAGGATTTTCCGTACGTAAGCATTTCAGAAGCCGCTAAGGCTGCTGACGAGGCTTTCGTGACTATTCAGAAGCGCATCAACGACGGCATCATTAAGGCTGCGAAGGCCTCGGCCGGTATCTACATCCGAAAGGATGAACTTGCTAGGTACCTCAAGATTCGAGGGCCCAAGAATGAACTTCGCTACTACACAACCGATGGCCTTAAGCGCAAGTTCGCCGAAGCTGAAAAGCAGGAAAATGGGGAGTCCCACCGTGAGCACAACTAATCGAAACGCAGAAGATCTTGCCTTCCAGCGTGAAAAGCGTGACCTGTACTTCGATCGAGTGGGCGCCTATCAGGATGACGAGTCAATAGCATTCGTAGACATCCTGGAAGGGTTCATCGTACTCCCTAAGTCGGCTTTGACTAAGGCGGAGATCGATGAAATTCACATCTACATCGTTGTTGCTTTCTACGCGGCCAACGGCAACGCCCTCGCTCGGAAGATGCTCAATCACTTCAACCTGAGTGGCGTCATGGATGGGCGACGCTGGTTTGAGACAGACCTAAAGGTTGTGACGGCAATCTTCGAAAGGCTGCAAGAGAGGGGTTCTGGAAATGGATGAGAGTCTCATTCCTGTCGATCAAAGGACTTCCGGACACGTTTACATCATGTGTTTCGAGGATCCAACTATTCTCAAGAGTACTTCCGACGATTATAGGCGTGACGATGGAAAAGACATTCCCGTCCGTCACTACGTAGGGATTACTAGGCAACTCCCTCCAGAAATCCGCATTGCAGAACATGTCAAGGCGGGAACTAAGTATCTCTACTGCCTCATACCGGCAAACGACGGTGTGGGAGAAGATATTGTCAAACACAGCGGAATTTGCCCCTTCTGTCACGAGAGTACGACTCCGCCTAATTGGCAGAAGCTAAACCCATTCCCACCAATGTTCGATGACTTTAAGAGCCCTAGGGAAGGGATGTTCACCCAAGATGATGCAAGGTTGCGGTTCCGGAAATACCTGAGAATTCAATAGAGCCAGATTCTAAACCTTCCCAGGGATAGTCGATTTAAGTAGTGAGCGGAGAGAAGAAGAATGAGTGACAGGGACCGGTATAACTCTAACTACATCTTCATGATTACCGCTGAAAGCGGACCCGTATGGATGCCGGTAGCTAGCACTAACGGCAATGAGTCATACCTCATTGTCGAGCACTTCAAGGCAGTCCATGACTATCTAGACGGAAAAGTGAGTGAGGAATATCTGTCGCAGTATTCCGCATTCTCAGTCGCTGGATACACCTTCGAGACTGACCCGGAAACGCTAGAGCAATTGGCCTATGCCGGTGAGGTAGACGTACAAGAGCTTTACGAGTCATAGCGATTAGGCATCACCTCACCGAGGGGCCGTCATGGCGATAGGCGTATGCATCCAATGCGGGTATCAGGCTCCCATCGAACTTCACCACGTTGCCGGACATCGCAATAACCCGGATCTAGTCGTACCTCTCTGCAAGAGCTGCCACAAGCTGATGTCGTCTCGCCAATGGGTGCACCGAACACCAATGAGGGAAGACGACTACCGGGAAGGCCTGTCGACGGTAGTCAACACGATTACCGGCTTCACGGACATTCTTGAATCCAAGCTCATGATGATGAGCGGGACCATGGACGTGGAAGACATGAAGCAAATCTCAGAAGATGCGGCAATCCTCTTTCGCCTTCTAGAGCGGCTGGCAAGGAATGCATCCCGAGGCTTTGACGAAATGGCAACCCCCACCCCTAAGACATCCAAGCTTCGGAAGTCGCCTAATAATCGCCAGTCGGGCGAGCATGGCATAGAGGTAGTTCGGGAACTTGCATCCAGCATCTCTCCAATCGCGAATCTCGCATATGGAGATGATGGGAAGATTCCCGAAGCTCTGAGGGCTATCTGTGAAAATCCAGAGCGTTTCATCAAGTGGAGTGAAGAGACAGAGATTGATATCGAAGCTCTGTCAGAGAAAGCCTTCCGAATGATTCTGGCGGTAATCGTCGGCATAGGTCAAACGCTAAAGGGGATCGCCGATGTATTCGACGTAATCGAAAAAGGTCTTGAGCCTATTCTCGAAGAACTAGAGGATTTCATCAAATGAGCGGCATCACGCGAGTTTCCAAAGTCCGGGGATGGACTAAGGCAAAGAAGGAAACGAAAGGCGCTTCTAGGAATTCCGGAAAGCGGCAGCCGGCTTCGGGTAACAGGAATGTCGAAACTAAGGTTGAGCACATCCTTGTTTTCGATACGGAAACCACGACTGACGAGACTCAGAGGCTCAATTTCGGCTCCGCTATCTATATGGCCGTAGGCCGTAGCGGTGAGTTTCACCCGGTGGCGGAAATCCTGTTTTACGCCGATGACCTTCTGAAGCGAGACCCGGAGGGGTTTGCAACGCTTCAGAACTACGTCACCAGGGGCAGTCTCTACAAGCGTCTTCAGTATTCCGACCCCAGCATGAAGACCATTGCCGATTGGAACGCTCTTGGAGTCCCCGAGGAACTGAGCCAGTCCGGCAAGCTTGCAGAACACACGGTTACCGGTTATGCGAAGAATAGCTATTCCTCGGTAGTCGATGTGCTCGCAGCTTTCCGGGATCGCGTACAGCGGGAACCGTTTGATGACATCCTCCTGATGTCTCAGTCGGAATTCCTTGTGTACCTAACTGAAGTCGGATACCCCTCTGACGAGTGGTCCGGCAACAAGCCAGCCACAGTCATAGCGCACAACATGCCTTTCGATATCTCCCGTGTCGCCCTGGGAGTGACTAAGGCCATGAAGCAATACACCGGCGGATTCACCTTCACCACTCGTGTTACTGACTCCGGTGACGCCAACAAGAACCGCAACATTCGAGTGGTCAAGCGCGGTGTTAAGGGAAGCATGTTCGGTTACACCGGCGAGTCTTTCGGGGAACCCTCCTTCTTCACTGATACGTCCACCCTGGCATTTGGGCTGCATGCGAAGACGTTTAGCCTACAAAGACTTTGTGAACTTTACGGAATGCCCGGTAAGCATGACGTCGAGGAACACGGAAAGATCACCCTGGATTACATCGCATATTGCCGGAGGGACGTGCAGGCTACTGCCGACGTGTACCGACGACTCATAGCCGACTTGGGCACACACCCGATTGAGCTTTCCGATAACAAGGTGTTTTCATCTGCGTCCGTCGGAAAGGCGTATCTCAAAGCTATGAAGGTGGCGCCCCCCAGGGAAAAGAGCAACAACATTGATGACCGGATCAACGGCTACGTAATGACCTCCTTCTATGGCGGTCGTGCAGAAGCCCACACGCGACGCGTAGCGACCCCGGTCTATCACGTTGACTTCACATCCATGTACCCCACGGTAAATGCCCTCATGGGCAACTGGAAGCTTCTAAGCCACGAGGCTATTGAAGCCAAGGATGAGACGGAAGCCGTTAGGAAGTTCATCAATAGCGCAACGGTTGATGACCTCTTTGACCCTGAGATATGGGAAGAGATGCGAGGGATTGTGAAGGTGATTCCTCACGGAGACTTGTTCCCCATTCGCACCCAGTTTGGAAACAAGGGAGAGACTATCGGCATTAGCCACGTCAGCCATACGGGCGGTGTCTGGTACTCAATCCCCGATGCAGTCAATGCGCGCATTCACGGCAATGAACTTCAGATCATGCAGGCTTACAGGTTCTATCCAAGCGGCGGCATAGACAAATCTCTTACGCCGGTCAATCTACTTGGATCCGTATACGTCGACCCGGCAGAAGAAGACTTTTTCAAGAAAGTCATTGAAGAGCGGGTTGTCATCAAGTGTGCGGGTGATGGCGAAGATGGTTGCACCTGTGAGGGATGCAATCACAGGCAGGCTCTCAAGATTCTTGCCAATGCCACCTCCTACGGCGTGTTCGTGGAGTTCAACCGTGATGAATCCCTTGCCGAATCAGAAGAAGTCATCTACGGCAACGATGACAACCCATGGTCAATGAACGTCCACAAGCCCGAAGATCCTGGTCCGTATTGCTTCCCCGGAATCGGCACCACCATTACCGGCGCGGCCCGACTGCTCTTGGGAATGATGGAAAAGCTAGTCACTGACGCCGGGGGCACGTGGATTATGTGCGACACGGATTCAATGGCAATCGCAGCGTCGCAGGAAGGCGGATATATCGCGCCGGAAGCTGTATTCCCGCCTAAGTGGGTCGAGGGCGATTACCCCAATGCCATTCCGATTCTCAGCTATGAAGTG
The DNA here is from genome assembly GCF_055558375.1 of Streptomyces sp. NPDC025793. Classification (NCBI taxonomy): domain Bacteria; kingdom Bacillati; phylum Actinomycetota; class Actinomycetes; order Kitasatosporales; family Streptomycetaceae; genus Streptomyces; species Streptomyces sp. NPDC025793. The sequence goes on from NZ_JBVHMR010000088.1 coordinate 13,652, forward strand.
GCCGAAGGCATCAAGAGCCGGTTTGATTCCCTCAGTCCTTACCGACCTTCTAACGGTGAGGTAGTGCCCGCGCTCAAGAGGGAAAAGCCTAAGAAGCTCGCCGATCCGCAGGTGTATTGCTTCGCTATCTCGGCCAAGAGGTACGCGATGTTCAACTACATAGACGGTGAGATTCGGATTATCACCAACAAGGAACACGGCCTAGGGCTCTACATGAACCCCGTGAACCCCGCAAAGAAGGATGAGAAAGGAAAGCGAGACTGGGCTAAAGACGCATGGGAGTACATGATTCGAAAGGATCTCGGATTGAAGTATGAAGAGCCTGCATGGTTCTCAAAACCAGCAATGATGCGAAACAGTATTTCGACCTGGGGGCAGTACGTGAATCTCTCGAAGTGGAACGAGGGAAAGGCTTACCAGGATCAAATCAAGCCGTACAACTTCACTATTAGCCCGGTAGTCGCTAGCTCCATCCTTTACGGAAAAGACTTCCGGCTTATGGCCCCCTTCAACACCAACCCCGAAAAGTGGACGCAGATGAGCTTTATCAATGTCCATGATGCGGGAAGCCCTCTCTTTCAAATCGCCACGGACCGAGAGAGCTATCGACTCGCCCCGCTCGGTGGTAACAGGGTCGTTCGAGTCAAGTCTTACGCCGACGTCATAGAAGACTACCTAAGACACCCCGAAGAAAAGTTCTGTGGCCCCGATGGAAAGCGATGCCGCACCGATACAAGGGGGGTTCTTCAAAGGCATCACGTAGACATCTCATCCATCCTGCATCAAGGAAAGGAAACAAACGGGCTAGAGGATGGAGAGCGCAATTACGTAATCGAGGAAACCAAGTCTACGGAGTATTGGCAAGACAGCGGCGACTTTAGGCGGTTGGTCGTGCCTGTATTGAACGCACTGGAGCGAAAGAAGGTCACTCAAGCTATAAGCAAGGGAACCACATCGGTAAGCGCGAAAACCCTGCGAAGGATTCTCAACCAGGGCGACACTCCAAGCGACCGAATCATGCAAGCTCTCATAGATGCAACGGTAGTAGCGCTTATCGCGGACATGAAGGGCACCGGAATGGTTCCCGAATGGAAGAACCCCACTCTTGCAAAACCACGATGGCGCGAGATCTGTCACGAATGGCTCGGAACCCAGAAAGGCAAGACCAATGACCAGCAAGCGTGAAACGGCAATAGCAGATGCAGCTCTCAAGTGTTGGATCAAAGCGGCAGGACGTAACCCGCAATGGCCAACCATTCACCCAATCGCACAAATCATTCTGGCAATCTACTTCGTAGCGGGATGCATCTATGGAAGCTTCCAGACGATAGAAGAAGCCCTCAATCACGGAGGACTCTTCCTTGACGGGGTGGGCGAAACCACTCTGTATCGAGCCATGAGCCGATCGAGCTAATAGACATAAGGGTGGGAAGCTCTTAGGGAGGTTCCCATCCCTCCATCACAAGAAAGAGGCCGTAATGAAACGTCATCACTCCCTACTCGCAGTCGCGGCATTCGTGATCGTCATCAACGCAGCTTGGATGTACCGAATGACTCACCCTAAGAACAAATAGCAGGATGGAGAGTAAACAATGGAACTCTATGCACTACTACTCAAGAAAGACGCTTCCATAGGGGCCAACCGAGACTCTACCGAATGGAAGATTACCGAGATAGGAACCGACCTAGCCTCATTCGAAGAACTAGTGAGGCGAAACCCTAAGCGCCGGGCAGTTGCAAGAATAGGCGAACTCATGGAAGTCAAGCCTATTAAGAAGCCGCACATTAGCGAAGCACCGTTCTAGAGATAGATGAGGATAGGCGAGATGAGCCCGATAATTGTCACTGTGTGCACTGTCGCAGCGTTCCTGTTAGGGATAATCCTCATGGGAGTATGGACCAGCGAATCTCCGGCC
>NZ_JBVHMR010000089.1:0-15440 GCF_055558375.1 Streptomyces sp. NPDC025793
CCGGTGGCCGTTCTCATATCCGGACCCTCACTCCGACGCCGGGACAAACACCCGGATCAGGTGGGAACCGGTACACCACTTCCAGGGACGCAACCACCTGCCCGGCGGCATGGCGGAAGCCAACGAGCCGCCGGAGGACACCGCACACCGTGAACTGATGGAGGAACTCGGCGTACATGTCACCCTGCTCGGGCTGCTGGTGGTGGACTGGGTCGCCCCGCACGGCCCCTGGGACGACCAGATCGCGTTCATCTTCGACGGCGGCACACTCGACCAGGACCAAGCCGACCGACTACGGCCACGAGACGACGAGTTGTCCGAAGCTTCCTTCGTCACGCCCGCCGAAGCCTCCGTTCGCCTGCAGGACCGCATCCGCCGCCGGTTCGAACACGCCCTGAAGGCACTCGATACGGGACGGCCGCTGTACCTCCGAGACGGCGAACCCGTCATATAGACCCGATCCCGACGGCTCTTCACGCGCGGCCCGGTGGGCAGCCAGAGCCCTGGCGGCCGCAGAAAAGAGTGTGCGGGCACAGGTAGACGTTGGGCCTCCCTCTCCCAGCCAGCGAGTCCCTCCGTTGCCGTCTGATCGGCCGTCACACGGGCCTACGAGGCTGCTGCGGCGCGCGGGGCTCCACAGGGAGCCGTACAGGCCGCGGTCGTAGGCGAGGTGGACCAGCGCGGTGTCCTCGGCGTCGGGGTGTGCGGCGGTGGTGTCGGCCAGGACGCGGTCGGGCAGGCCGAGGTACCAGATGAGCAGGTCAATGGTGGTGGCCCACGTCAACCGCGGCGCCGCCGCCGGCCAGGGATGTCCGGCTGCGCCAGCCGGCGGACGGGGCGGGGCAGTGGAAGGTGTGGTGGCCCTCGACCAGGTACGGCTGCCCGATCTGGCCCAGGAGCCGCACCGATGCGGTGTGGACCGGTTGGAAGCGGCGCTGGACGGTGCCCATCAGCTGAATGCCGGCCTTGTCGCACAGCGCGACCGGCTCAGCGGCCTTGGCCGGGCCAGTCGCGAACAGCTTCTCCTCTGAAGGGGCCCACATGGGCCAGACGCCGCACGATGGCTGGCGTGACGCGGTTCGCCACCGCGTCCCGCAGCAGTCACAGGGGCTGCTGCGGGCCATCGCCTCTTTCCTCTCAGTCCCTGGGCCGCCGAGCCGCCACTGCTGCTCGCCACGTTGATGGCGCCCCACATGGCGCTCACGTGTGTGACGGACCTGCTCTGCTGGGTTCCCCAACTCTGTCGGCCCGTGTCGAGACGGCGGAAGTGGGTCCGCGCGTTCGGAAGTCCGCTTGGTACATGGCTTCGCGGGAACGTGCTTGACGCACTGCCGTCACAGGGCGCGGAGCAGCCAGGTCAGGTCTAGTTCGCGGGCGGTCAGGCCGGATGTCTCGCGGAGCTGGTCGGCTTCGGCTCCAGCGGGCAGTTCGCCGGCGAGAGTGAGGGCCGCTGCCGCCGTTTGCGGGCGGGCGCCGAGGGACGCTCGCAGGTGGTAGGACCGGCGCAGCTGGGCGATGCCCTGTTCCCGGTCCTGTTCCAGGAGGTGGGCGCCGATGTGGCGTACGGCGTAGGACTCCAGCAGTGCGTCGCCGTGTTCCCGGGCGTGCCCCAGTGCCTGCCGGTAGGCCGTGTTGGCGGCGTCGGGATCCTTGTCGATGTGGTCGGCGAGCACTCCGAGCCAGAACGTGGCCCAGCCGGTCAGCCGTGAGTCGGCCGTGGCGGTGGTGAAGTCCTCGCGAGCCCGCTGCACGTCTTCGGGGAGCGGGTTCAGGCTGAACAGCAGCCGGGTGTAGCGGATCTGTGCGCTGAGGTATCCGGCGAGTACGGGGTCGGACGGCTGGAGTGCGCTGACCGCCTCCTCGGCCGCTGCGGCGCCGTCCAGCCTCCAGAAGTAGCGGTCCACCAGGATCTCGGCCCGCTCCGCCACCGCGTCCGCCGGCAGCAGGGCGAGCGCCTCGTCCCACCGGCCCATACAGTGCAGCATTCGCGCGACGGCGGTTCCACCGTCCATCATGTAGGCGGCATCAGTTGTCATGATGCCTACTCTTCAGGCTGGGAGGTAGGTGGTCAAGTGCGTTACGTCGACTACATCGGGAATCTGGCCCGACTTGCGGTCGAGATCGTCAACGGCGACGACCCGAGCGAGCTGCGTCGGGAGATGTTCCGCCAGCACCGGATCGCCGAACCCGACCCCGAGCAGCTCGGCGAGTTCCTGCCCAGGCTGCTCCGCGCGGTGGAGGCCGCATCCCGGGGCGGGCCGCTCGCCCCCGTCAATGCCCTGCTGGAACAGCACCCGCCGCTCATCCGGGTCGACGACCACAACGGCGAAGGCTCGCCGCACCTGCACTTCGCTCCCAACGGCGAGAACCCCGTGAACTGGCTCGGGCGCAGTTGCTCCGCGGCACTCGCGCACGTCGTCTGCGGCGACCCGGCCGTGACAATCGGCCGCTGCCACGCCGTCGACTGCGAGCGCTTCTACGTCGACGACTCCCGCAACCGCACCCGGCGGTTCTGCTCCAACGCCTGCGCCAGCCGGACCACCGTCGCCGCCTACCGCGCCCGCCGCAAGGCTGGACACTGACCCGGCACGGTCACCCGTCACGTCCGCGCTCGGCCCGGCGGGTTCGCCTTCCCACTTCCCGATCAGCCCGGCCGAGTGGACCTCAAGCTCGGCGCCGCCGCGGTGGGCCAGGGCGAGCGCGGCGAACGGACGGGCTCGGTTCGGGAGCGTCCATCGCGCTGGCGTCGCGCCTGGACCGCTCGATCCTGCACATCGGTCTTCTGCTGCTCATCGCGGGGACCTGCTGGATCGCCTGGACGGTGCACCGCCGTGGCAGTGACCTGCACCGCCTGCAACTGCTGCCCCCGCTCCTGGCGGCGGGCCTCGGCTTCGGTCTAACCGTCACGCCGCTGGTGACGCTGATCCTGGCAAAGGTCCCGCTGCGGCACGCGGGTTCGGCCTCAGGGGCGCTCACCACCGCGCAGCAGTTCGGCAGTGCCGTCGGCATCGCGCTGCTCGGCAGCCTCTTCTTCGGTCTGCTCGGCACCCATGCGAACACCGTCACCGACCATCAGAGCGCCGCGCTCACACGGAAGTTGACGGCGATGGGCATGTCGGCCCCCCCAGGCGGACAGAGCGGTGGCCGCGTTAAAGCAGTGCTTCCACGACCGCGCGAGCGAGAAGGACTCGACCGTGACACCATCTCAGTGCTCTACGAAAACGGGCAGTTCATTCCCCCACCCGGCGGGTGCTGCCCAGCCGACCGGCGGGGGCGAACCGGCCGACTGCCGGATGGGTTGCGGTTCGTCGGTCCCGGACACTGGGATCATGACAACGGCGGGTGGCAACGGCGGCGGAGGGCGACGGGAAACCTTCTTCATGATCGAGGGGCACCCGCATACGGCGGCGCGGCCACCTGGCTGAATCCCGCCTCTCGGTGCCTGCCGAGGACGCCACTGTCCCTTCTCGGATCTGCTGTAGCCGATGTGCCGAGCGTCACCCCGGCTACGGCTCCAAGACTCAAGGTGAGGTGCCTCGGCCTCACCGGTGCCGTCACTGTCACGGGTCCACTTCGAGAAAAACGCTTCTGCGCCGGCCGCGATCAGTGTCTGAAGCTGCCGGTCCACCGCACCATCACGAGCAACAGGGAGATCTTCCATGACGTGCTTCTTCGACCCGGTCCACGGCCCCGGCACGACGACCGTGACCTGGTCGCCCCAGTGGGGTGTGTCCCGCCCTGTGCAGGTGTGCGGCGCCTGCGCGCAGCGCGTGCAGACCACGCCGCCGCCCTATTACAGCCCGTCCCAGCCGGGTTATCCGCAGGCTGAATACGCGCCGGCACCGGGCTACCCTCAGCAAGCCTACCCGGTTCAGAACACGGGTCTCCAGCAGCAGGGTTACCCGGCCCAGGACACGGGCCCGCAGCAGCAGGGCGGGCGCCGCTTCGGCACCGGCGCGCTGATCGGCGCCGGCGCAGCCGGTCTGGTCGGCGGCGCACTCCTGAACGAGGCGATGAGCGGCGACAAACCGGCAACGGTCGTGAACAACCACTACGAGGACGACGACTTCAGCGACTTCGAGTAAGGCGATCGACGTGGCGTGGCGCTCCGCACGGAGACCACGCCGCGTCCGGGACGCCACGTCTTCGCCCGGGGTCATTCCGGGGCCAACCGCCTGCCCGGACATGCCCGCGGCTCCCAGTCGGGGGACGTCGTAGAGGACTTCGGTCGTGGTGCGGGAGGAGGTCGTCCCCGGCCCGTCCCCTGCCTCGGCCTTGCCAGCCGTTTCCGGGCCCGTCGCGCACAATCGGAGTCACGCTGCACCCGGACTCCAGAGCAGTCGCCCGCCGACGCTTCAGGTCTTCCGCTGCTGACGGTCGGCCCGCGCCGGTCCGGCCCCACCGGGCCATTTCCCTCTCCCCCCACCATCACCGTTCAACACCGGCGCGCCCGTGCAGGCGCGCCAGGAGGAACCCACACACATGCAGCCCCTCATCGACCACGCCCGTAGCTTCGGACAGCGCCCTGAGGAGTTCGGCAAGCTCGCCGAAGGCCAGTGCCCGCAGGTGCTGTTCATCACCTGCTCCGACTCCCGGGTCGTCCCGGCCCTGATCACGGGCGCCCGGCCCGGCGAGCTGTTCGAGCTGCGCACCGCGGGCAACATCGTCCCGGCCCACACCTCGCAGCACCCCACCGGCGAGGCGGCCACCATCGAGTACGCCGTGGAGGTCCTCGGTGTCCGCGACATCGTCGTCTGCGGCCACTCGCACTGCGGGGCCGTCGGCGCGCTGGTGCGCGGCGACGACCTGACCGCCGTACCGGCCGTGCGCGACTGGCTGGCTCACGCCGCCACCCCGCGCCCGGCCGGCCAGGCCGAGGACCCGGAGGTCGCCCAGGGCGTGCAGGCCCACATCCTGACCCAGCTGCTGCGACTGTGCTCCTACCCGTGCATCGAGCGCAAACTCGCCGACGGCCGGCTCAACCTGCACGCCTGGTACTACGAGGTGCACACCGGCGCCGTACGCACGCACCGCCCGCAGACCGACACCTTCGAGTCCCTGTGAGCGCGCCGATGACCAGCAAGAACACCCTCATGTCCCGTTTCCCGCACGTGAAGGAGGACTTCGCGGCCTCCCTCGTCGTCTTCCTCGTCGCGCTCCCGCTGTGCGTGGGCGTGGCCGTCGCCTCCGGTGTCCCGGCCGAACTGGGCCTGGTCACCGGCATCGTGGGCGGTCTGGTCACCGGCTTCATGCGCGGCAGCAGCCTGCAGGTGTCGGGCCCGGCGGCCGGACTGACGGTCCTCGTCTTCGAGGCGGTCAAGGAGTTCGGCCTGCCGGTGCTCGGCGTGATCGTGCTCGCCACCGGCGTGCTCCAGGTGGCCATGGGCCTGCTGAAGCTGGGCCGCTACTTCCGCGCCATCTCCGTCTCCGTGGTGGAGGGCATGCTGGCCGGAATCGGTCTGGTCCTCATCGCCGGGCAGCTCTATCCGGCGCTGGCCTCGAAGGCACCCTCCGGCGGCCTCGAAAAGATGGCCGGGCTGTCCCGCGCCTTCGTGGACGCGCTCGGCACGGGCAGCGCGGCCGCCTCGCTCGCCATCTGCGCGGGCACGATCGCGGTGCTTCTGCTGTGGAAGCGCCTCCCGGCGAAACTGCGCTCCCTGCCCGGACCGCTGGCCGCGGTCGCCCTCGCCACCATCGCCGCGTTCGCGCTGGACCTCCCCGTGGCCACGGTCGAGGTCAAGGGCCTGCTCGGCTCGATCCAGCCGCCGCCGATCAGCGCCTTCGGCGAGCTGGCCGCCGTCGGCGTCCTCGGCACCGTCGTCGCGTTCACTCTGATCGCCTCCGCCGAGTCGCTGTTCAGCGCCGCGGCCGTCGACCGGCTCCACACCGGCCCGCGCACCGAGTACGACAAGGAACTGATCGCCCAGGGCGCCGGCAACACCCTGTGCGGACTGCTCGGCGCGCTGCCGATGACCGCGGTGATCGTGCGCAGCGCGGCCAACGTCCAGGCGGGCGCCCGCACCAAGGCCTCCCGGGTCCTGCACGGCGTGTGGCTGCTGCTGTTCGCCGCACTTCTGCCCGGAGTGCTGGCCTACATCCCCATCCCGGCACTCGCCGGCATCCTCATCCACTCCGGTGCCAAGCTGGTGCCGCTACGGCCCCTGGTCACGCTCTGGCGCGAACACCGGGGCGAAGCGCTGATCCTCACGGTCACCGCCCTGTCCATCGTGGTGGTCAGCATGTTCGAGGGCGTACTCATCGGCCTCGGCCTGGCGATCGTCAAGACCGCCTGGGAGGCCTCGCACATCAAGCTGGAAGTCGTCGACAAGGGCGCCGGCCCGGTCGAGGCCCACCTCGTGGGCAACGCGACCTTCCTGCGCCTGCCGAAGATCCTGGACAGCCTGGAGTCGCTGCCCCAGGACCGCCCGGTCCGCCTGGACCTGTCCGGCCTGCACCACCTCGACCACGCCTGCCGTCAGGCCCTGGAGAACTGGGTCGAGCGCCACAGCGCGGTCGGCACGGAACCGGTGAAGGTGACGGCGCCGGTGTAGCCGTGCGCATGATGAGGCCGTGCGGTTCGCGGCGGCCTCGTACATGGCACCTCGGCCGGCCGAGTGCCGTACCCCAGCCCGCGTCAGTCCCCGTCCCACATTGATGCTGATCGCAGGCCGCTTCGAGCCGAAGACCTGCTGGCCGGACCGACTGCCGTGGCTGCGCCGGCCGGCAAGACCGATCACCGCCGTCGGCACCATGTCCCTGACCCTCTCGTGGGCCACATCCTGGTGATCCTCGCCCTGCCCGGCGAAGCGGCCACCCCGCCGCAGTCCGCCTCCGTCGCGCTGCGGCGAGTGTCAGCCGTCGTCCTTGAGGGCGGCAAGCGGCTCACCCAGTGCTCGAATCCCCGGTGTGCTTCAGCACTCCAGGGTTGAGCGGCAACGTGAGTCGGCTTCCGGCGGGCGGGCGCCGGAAGCCGTAGCCCCCTCTCGTCGCGCATCGCCGGTGTGTCGGGCGGTGTGCCGCTGGACGGTACGCCCGTGCGGTGCCCGCGGCTCTCGCGCGGCCTTCCGCCTCTCACCTGCTGTTCCGCCTCGACCCTGATTCAAGGACCTTCGCCATGGATGCCCTCCCCACCGCCCGGAGCACCGGCTCCCAAGGCCGCTGTCGGGAATCACACCGTCACGCCGGCCGGCCGGACGCTCCGGAGCGCTGGGAACGCCCGGCGCTTGCCGCGGTGCTGGGCGTCGCCGCACTGCTGTACGCCTGGGGCATGGGGCATGCCGCGATCCACCCCTACTACAGCGCGGCGATACGGTCGATGGCCACCAGTTGGCGTGCCTTCTTCTTCGGCGGTCTCGACCCCAGCGGTTCGATCACCCTCGACAAGCTGCCCGGCGCCTTCTGGCCCGATGCCGTCTCCGTATGGGTCTTCGGGCCGCACACGTGGGCGGCCGCGCTGCCCCATGTGATCGAGGGCGTGCTCACCGTATGGCTGCTGCACCGGATCGTACGGGCCTGGGCCGGGCCGTTCGCCGCGCTGCTCGCCGGGCTGGCGCTCACCTTCACCCCGGTCACCGTGGTGCTGAACAGGGCCACCATCCCGGACACCGCACTCACTCTGCTGCTGGTGGCAGCCGCCGGAGCCCTGCAGAAGGCGGCACAAACCGGGCGGCTGCTGCCGCTGATCACGTGTGGCGTCTGGGTCGGGCTCGCCTTCCAGACGAAGATGCTGCAGGCCTGGCTCGTCCTGCCGGTCTTCGCCGTGGTCTATCAACTCACCGCGCTCAACTCGCCGTTGGAGAGGGCTTGGCGCCTTCTGCTGAGCGGTGCGGTCACGCAGGCCGTCTCCTGCTCGTGGGCACTGATCGCGTGGCTGACTCCCGCGAACACCCGCCCGTACATCGACGCTACGTCGAACAACAACCCCTTCAGTCTGGTCTTCGGCTACAACGGCCTGAGCCGCTTCAGCGCCGACGGCACCGCGTTCGGCGCCGTCCCGGCGACCGCCGCCAGCCGTATGACCGGAAACACCGGCTGGGGGATGCTCGTCAACCACACCGTCGGCCCGCAGATCGCCTGGTTCCTGCCGCTCGCCGTGCTCGCCGCCGCAACGGCCCTGGTCTGGCGCGCCCGCGAACCGCGGACCGACCCGCTGCGTGCGGGCTTCCTCCTCTGGGGCGGCTGGCTTGCCGTCCATGCCGTGGCGTTCAGCGTCTCCAACGGCAATCACGCCTACTACACGGCCGTGCTCGCACCGGCGATCGCCGCGCTTGCCGGAGGCGGGCTCGCGCTCTTCCGCTCCGCGTACGAGGCGGGCGGCCGGCGACGGCTGTGGCTGCCGGCGGCGATCGTGCTGACGGTGGCCTGGGCGCTCGTACTCGACGGGCCGACCTGGTTCGTCTCCCGGCTGCCGGCGTTCGCCGTGATCTTCGCGGTGTGCGGGGTGCTGGGCCTGTGGTCCGGCGGGGCACGCGCCTCCCGGGGGCTGGTCCGCGGCTCTCTGGCCGCCGCCGTCGCGGGCATTCTGCTCGTGCCCGCCGGCTGGGCCGTCTCGTCCCTCGACCCGCGCTACGCGGGCGCCTCCACGTCCCCGACGGCGGGTCCGGTCGGCGAGGCCTACCGCAGGTCTCTCGACCACCCGTCCGTTCTCCGCCGGGCCGAGCTCGACCAACCCAGCACCCGCGACACCGCCCTGCTGGACTACCTCATCGCGCACCGCAGGGGCGAGAAGTACCTGCTCGCCACCCAGGCCGCCTACCCCGCGGAACGTCTGCTGCGCGCTCAGTCCCAACCCATGCTCGTCATGGGCGGCTTCACCGGGAAGACCCCCTTCCCCAGCACCCCGCAGCTCGGCAACCTGATCGCCACTCACCAACTCCGCTACGTACTGCTCACTCACCTGCGCCCCACCACACCTGCCACGACTTGGGTGAAGTCCCGCTGCAAGCGCGTCCGCTCGGGGGCCTACGGCTGGCGCACCAGGGGCAACTTCGGCCTCTACGACTGCCGCGCACCGGGCTGAGCAGAACGCCCACACCCCCGCCGATCGGCGGGGGTGGAGCAGCCGACTGCGGGATGGGCAATGAAGCAGAAATGCAAAATAATCCTTGCGGGCAATTATTACCTCGCCCGCAGGTTACCCATCGCAATTTGTTCGCATCCCGTGAAGTCTAAATTCACCATTTTCACGGGCGCGACAAGCCGAGTTCTTGAGCCATCGACTCCACCCCTCTAGCGCCATAAATCAGCAGGTCAGGTGAGTTGTGCGGCTCTTTCCGCAGTGCATGAAGCGACGCTTTATCGTCAGCTGGTGAGTACCGTCACACCTCCCCGATAAACCGGCGAAGCATTCCCGTCGTCAGGCAGGTCAAGAACTTCTGTTCATTGCTTCGCGCGACCTCGGAAGAGCCTGGAAAGGACGTTTCTTGACCACCACTCGATCTCCGATATCCACGCGGGGTCCGGCTCGGCGTCGGGCGGACATGGCGGTGTTAGGAGGTGTGCGGCCGCCCCTGGCGGCCCTGCCGGTTCTGTTGGCGCTCGTCGCGGGCCTGACGGTGTTCGCCGTCGGGAGCGATGCCGAACGGGGCGTTCCCGAGGCCGTCCTCAGTTCCCAGCAGCACATCGCCGAGGACGGGGCGGTCGCGCTGCAGGGCGCCGTCGACCAGAGCGTCACCGATCTGCGGGCGGCGGCCGCGGACTTCGCGGGCTCCGCGTCCGTACCGGCGGACGGCATGCTGACCCGCCTCGACCGGACCTACCGCAAGTGGCGCGGTACCGCCGTCGTCGACGTGTCCACCGGCCGGCTGCTCGCCGCGCACGGCGAGGCCGTACCGCTCGGGAAGGTGAACCTTCGCGGACTGCCCGCGAACCCGCCTCCGAGACTGGTGCGGGACGACTCGGGCGTCACCCGGCTGCTGACCTTCGCGACGCTTTCGCAAGGCGGCAGGCAGGAGTTGCTCGTCGCCTCCCAGGGCCTGAAGCCGCCGGGCATCTCCGTCGGCAAGAAACACACGCTCGACGTCGTGGACCGTGACGGGGCCACTCTCACCTCGGCCGGGCCGGGATCCGGCACCGACCGGGCCAAGGCGCTGGCCAGTGCCGCCGCCCGCGAGGCGCAGGGCAAGGGAGCGTCGGACACCGCCGTCGGCGGCTTCAAGGGTCCCAGCGGCAGCCTCGTCAGGGCGGCGGACGGCAACACCCGTACCGCCGTCGGCTACGCCACAGTGGCCCGGGGGCCGGCCGCGAAAGAGAGTCCGAGCAGCGCACTCGGACTGACGGTCGTCACGACGGTGCGGACCGAACGCCATGGGGCCGTGACCGGCGACCTCCGTCTCGCCCTCCTCGCCGCGGCCGTGCTCCTGGCCCTCGCGGCCGCGGTCACCGCCGCCCTCCATCTGCTGGTGCAGCGGCCTGTGCTGCGCTTGCGTCGCGAAGCGCAGCGACTCGGCTCGGGTGACCTCACGGCTCCCGTCCACGTGCCCCGCTTCGGGGAACCCGCCCGGGTCGGCGCCGCGTTGGAGGCACTGCGCCGTCAACTCCGGGGCAAGGGCGGGCCGCCGCAGGAGACGGTCGCGCAGGCACCGGCCAAGAGGCGCGTTCTGCTCCGGACCGGCAAGGGATGGCACCGGCTCGGACTGCGCGCCGTCCTCGTGGTGTGCGCGTTCGCTCTGCTGGCCTGGCCCGTGTCGATGCTGCTGGCGCTCGGCAGCAGCTGGCCGCACCCGGCTGCGGTCGTACCACGGGTGATCTCCGACGACCAGCGGCAACGCACCGAGACGACGGCGGACCGCGTGCGCAGGGGGATCAACGACGGATACGCGGATCTCGCCCATCTCGCCACCGTGATCGACGCTTCCCGGCCGGGGGAGGCGCGCAAGGTCCTCGACAGATCCCTGGAACAGCACGGCCGGTATCGGTCCCTGTACGTCGTCGACGGCTCCGGCGAGATCCTCGTCCGCGCCGGTGGTGAACCCCGTACCCCGAAGAAGGCCCGCATCAGGGCCGGGGTCAGGCAGACGAACACCTCCGGCACGGAACCGGTGCTCGCCGCCGTGGCGGCTCAGCCGGCCGAGGGTGCGCAGGCGGGGTCCGGACGCCGCTATGTCGTGGGCGAGTTCAAGGTCCAGTACCTGACCGGCATCCTCAACCGGCCCGGTCTCGGCTCGGTGTGGCTGGTGGACTCCGCGCACCGGGTCATCGCGTCCAACAAGGGGTTCGTGGCCTTCGGGCGGGTCTCCGACGGCCGGCTGCGGGCCCAGCTGAAGGCCGCCCGCACGACCAAGGGCTCCGCCCAGCTGCTGCTCGGCTGGAGGAATCCGGCGGTCGCCGCCGTGGCGCCGTTCACCGACAAGCGGGGCGTCGCGAGCTCACTCGGCTGGAAGGTCGCCTCGATCAGACCGGTGTTCTGGATCGGCCTGCCCGAGTACGAGGCCCAGCGGCGGATCATGCTCGTCGGCCTGCTGGGACTGACGACGGGCGCCCTCTGCCTCGGCTGGCTGCACCTCGTCGTCGTACGTCCGCTGCGTGAAGTCGCCCAGGGCGCCGGGGCGTTGGCAGCCGGGGACCGCAGAACGGTGCTCTACCCGCGCCACCACGACGAGGTGGGATCCCTCGCCCGCAGCCTCGAACTGATCAGACAGCGACTCCCGCGCACCGACGCACCGCCCGCGCCCCCCCTCCACCTCCGTGTCCGACCCCGGCCCCAGGAGCTGACCCGCCGTGCTCTTCCTGTACTGCGTCCTCGCGGCGTGCTGCGCCGGCCTGCTCGTCGCAGGAATCGTCGAACAGCGCCGCCATGACGCGAACCTCGCCGTCATACCCACCCGAGTGCTGGTCAACGGCATACGCGGCAAGTCCTCCATCACCCGGCTGTGCGCGGGCGCGCTGCGCGGCAGCGGCCTGGTGACCGTCGCCAAGACCACGGGCACCGCGGCCCGGTTCATCCACCCCGACGCCACCGAGGAGCCGGTCTACCGCAAGTTCGGCATCGCCAACGTCGTGGAGCAGATCGGCATCGTCCGGCGGGCCTCCGCCTACCAACCCGATGTCCTGGTCATGGAGTGCATGGCTGTCATGCCCGCACTCCAGGAGATCAACCAGTCCAAGCTGATCCGCTCCACCATCGGCGTGCTCTGCAACGTCCGCGAGGACCATCTCGCCGAGATGGGCCCGACGCTGGACGACGTGGCCCGCTCGCTGTGCCGGTCCATGCCGGAGGGCGGCATCTGCGTAACAGCGGAGAAGGAGCGCTTCCACATCCTCCAGGAGGAGGCCGACGCGCGGAACTGCAAGCTGGTCTACGCCGACCCGGAGACCGTCACCGACGAGGAACTGCGCGGCTTCAGCTGGTTCACCTTCAAGGAGAACGTCGCCATCGCACTCGCGGTCGCCGAACTGCTCGGCGTCGACCGCGCGACCGCCCTGAAGGGAATGTACGAGGCGCCACCGGACCCGGGTGTGCTGTCCGTCGAGCGATACCGCACCCCGGACGGAAAGCGGCTGCGATTCGCGAACGTCTTCGCCGCCAACGACCCCGAGTCAACGCTGATGAACATCACGCAGCTGCTCGAACTGGGCGCGATCCACCGTCCGTTGCACGTCGTCGTCAACTGCCGTCCCGACCGTGTGGAACGCAACGGGCAGATGGGCGCCCTCATCCCCCAGCTCGACCCGGAGACGGTGTTCCTCATCGGCCACCCCACCAAGTCCGCCGCCGACGCCATACCCGCTCACTGGACCGGGAACGTCGTCGATCCCGGCGGCGACCGCCGCGACCCCGACCGGCTCACCACCGAGCTGCTGGCTCACCTGGGGCCGGACTCCTCGCTCGTCGCCATCGGCAACATCCACGGCCAGGGCGAACTCTTCCTGGAACGGCTCGCGGCACTCCCGCCCGAACAGCCCGACGCCGACGCCGGCACCGCCGACCCGGGCGACGCGCTCACCTCGCCCGGCGCCCACCACAACTCCGCCCATGGAGCATCCCGTTGATCCCCGCAGTAGTCACCCCGCAGATCGCCGCCATCGGCATCGCACTCGGTCTGGTGTTCTCCCTCCTGTGCTACCTGACCACGAACCTCTCACCAGGCGGCATGATCACCCCCGGCTGGCTCGCCCTCACCCTCGTCGACGATCTGCGGCGCGCCGCCATGGTCGCGGCCGTGGCAGGCCTGACCTACCTGCTGACCAAGCTGCTGCAGCGCTTCGTCATCCTCTACGGCAAGCGGCTGTTCGCCGCCGTCGTACTCACCGGTGTCCTGCTCCAGGCCGGGCTCTCCCTGCTGCTCCATCAGCAGTTCCCCCTGCTCTTCGCCCATCAGGCCCTCGGCTTCATCGTCCCCGGCCTCATCGCCTACCAGCTCCAGAGGCAGCCCAAGGCAGCGACCGTCCTCTCCACCTGCGCGGTCACTTTCGCCGCGTACGTGATTCTGGTGTCCGGGCTGCTGCTGGGCGCCCTGCCCACGACATGAGCCGCCCCCTCCCCGACATGCGGCGCCCTCTCTCCCTCCCGCCCATCGGAGTTGACCAGTGAAACGCCTCCTGCCCAGAATCCGTGGGTTCTCCCTGCCCAGGAACGCGGCCCTGTCCCTGGTGACAGCCGTCCTGCTCGCGGCGAGCTGCGTGCTGACCCTGCAGCTCAGGCACCGCACCGACCATCCGGAGCCAGCACATGCGTCTCAGGCATCACCGGGTGCCGAAATCCGGGCCGGCAGCGGCCCGCTGCACTTCGAGCGGATCGGCAACCCCGCCCGCACGATCGCCCGAGACCCCCGCGGCACCGTCGTCGCCACGTTCACCGACGGCGCCCGTACGGCCGTACTGACCGGGCCGAGCAGGACCTTCACGGAGCCGCGTACGACGGATGCCCAGGTCGTCACCAGGAGCTGGGTGCGGCTGCTGCCCAAGGCATGGGCCCGTGGCGCGGAGCAGAGCGGCTGGTTCAGGACCTGGCTCAGCTCCCGGCTCGGCAGCCGCGATCCCGACCTCCTCGCCACGGCCTTCGACTACATCGCCGGTGCCCCCGCCCGGACCACGGCAGCGGGAGTCACCTACAGCGGCGCCGCCCGCTACACACCCGGCACCGCGGGCGACTCCGGGCGCGCAGGGCAGGGGCAGCCGAAGCAGCGCACGGGTTCGGACTTCTACGACTACCTGGGCGTCCCCTGGACCTTCCCCGACGCAGTCACCCGCCGCCCCGAGAAGGACCGCGCGCGCTCCGTGGACAGCTCCGGCTATGTCCGGCTGGTGTACGGATACCGCTCGGGGTTCCCGCTGAACAGCAGGGACAGCCCGGCGGACAGCGGGCTACAGCGGACCCCCGACGCGATCGCCCACGCGCAGCTCGGCGTACCCGTGATCCCCCTCACCGGCCACCGCCCCGACGTCATCCAGGAGCTCCAGCCCGGCGACCTGGTCTTCTTCAGAGCACGGGAGCTGCCCGGCGGACGGATCGGCCACATCGGCGTCTACCTCGGCCTGGACACCGCCGACCACCCGCGCTTCATCTCCAGCCGGAAGAACGCGGGCGGCCCCACCATGGGTGACAAGGGCGGCACCTCACGGCTCGACGGTGACGGCTACTACGCCCAAGGGCTGCGCGCGGCCCGCCGCCTCTGACCGCACTCCGACCGGGTCGACGCCTCTGCTCGCCGAGGAGACGTCGGCCTCACGCGTGCGGACAGTGCGCTTCGCGATGTCCTTGTCGTCAGCGGGGACGGGGCCCACGATCCGGTCGACGTAGAGCCGGGCAAGTGGACGGCGTCGGGGTCGATGGCGCCGGGTTCGAGGAGTTCCTTGAACCCGGCGATGGTGGCCGGTCGGCCATGGCCGCGAGGGGGTTGAAGTTGGCGGCGCTGCGGTGGAAGACGAGGTTGCCGTGCCGGTCGCCGCGGGCTGCCCGTACCGGGGCGAAGTCGGTGGTGATGGCCTCCTCCAGGACGTACGCCCGGCCGCGGAAGGTGCGTGTCTCCTTCGGCGGGGAGGCCACCGCCACGCTGCCGTCAGGGCCGTAGCGCCAGGGCAGGCCGCCGTCGGCGACCTGGATGCCGACCTCGGCGGGGGTGTAGAAGGCGGGGATGCCGGTGCCGCCGGCGCGCAGCCGTTCGGCGAGGGTGCCCTGCGGGGTGAGTTCCACCTCCAGTTCACCGGCGAGGTAGTGGCGGGCGAACCCCTTGTTCTCACCGACGTAGGAGCCGGTATCCGGAGCCGGCCCCCGGACGGGAGTCTGGGGGCCGGTTCATGCCGTTGTGGGGTTGTTCGGCGCGGGGTCAGCCGATCCGTGCTCCGTACGCCTGGAGGGCGGCGGGGACGGGCTGGAAGAAGGTCTGGCCGCCGTTGGTGCAGTTACCGCTGCCGCCGGAGGTGAGGCCGAGGGCGCTGTCGCCGTCGAAGAGGGCGCCGCCGCTGTCGCCGGGCTCGGCGCAGACGTCGGTCTGGATCAG
>NZ_JBVHMR010000090.1:0-15220 GCF_055558375.1 Streptomyces sp. NPDC025793
AACGACAACGCACCCGCCACCACCGCAGCAGCGATCTCACCCTGCGAATGACCCACCACAGCAGCAGGCCGCACCCCGAACGACTCCCACAACGCAGCCAGCGACACCATCACCGCCCACAACACCGGCTGCACCACATCCACCCGGTCAAAACCAGGCGCACCCGCCACCCCACGCACCACATCCACCAACGACCACTCGACGAACTCCCCCAACGCCACCCCACACTCCGCGAACCGAGCCGCGAACACCGGCGAGGAGTCAAGGAGTTCCACCGCCATCCCCACCCACTGCGCACCCTGACCCGGAAACACGAACACCGGCGAAGCAGCACCGCCCACCACCGAACCCGACGACACCGACTCACCCCCCACCAGCACCGACCGGCACTCGAACACCGACCGCGACCGCCACAACGACCACGCCACATCCACTCCGGCGAGGGAGGTGGACTCGGCGGCGAGCTGCGCGAGCCGGGACTCCTGTTCCGCGAGTGCGGCGGGGGTGCGGGCGGAGACGAGCCAAGGGAGTGCGAGCTCGCGGCCGGGCGCGTCCGTGACCGCGTCGGCGGGCTCGGGCTCGGCCGGTTCGGCCGTGGCTTCCAGGATGACGTGGGCGTTCGTGCCGCTGATGCCGAACGACGACACCGCCGCCCGGCGCGGCCGGCCCTCGCTCTCCTCCCACGCCCGCGCCTGCGCCAGCAGCTCCACCGCGCCCTTGGACCAGTCGACCAGCGGTGACGGGGTTTCGGCGTGCAGGGACTTCGGCAGGGTGGTGTGCCGCATGGCCTGCACCATCTTGATCACACCGGCCACACCGGCGGCGGCCTGGGTGTGACCGATGTTGGCCTTCACCGATCCCAGCCACAACGGCCGGTCGCTCTCATGTCCCTGCCCGTACGTGGCCAGGAGTGCCTGCGCCTCGATCGGGTCACCCAGCTTCGTACCCGTACCGTGCGCCTCCACCACGTCCACATCAGCCACCGACAGACCGCCATCAGCCAGCGCGGCACGGATCACCCGCTGCTGCGCCAGGCCGTTGGGGGCCGTCAGACCGTTGGACGCACCGTCCTGGTTGATCGCGGAGCCCCGGATCACCGCCAGCACCGGATGGCCGTTGCGTCGCGCGTCCGACAGCCGCTCCAGCAGCAGCACACCGACGCCTTCGCCCCAGCCCGTGCCGTCGGCGTCGGCGGCGAAGGGCTTGCAGCGGCCGTCGGCGGCCAGGCCGCGCTGCCGGCTGAACTCGACGAACATGCCGGGGCTGGACATCACGGTGGCGCCGCCGGCCACCGCCAGGCTGCACTCGCCGGAGCGCAGGGCGCGCACGGCCAGGTGCAGGGCGACCAGGGACGAGGAGCAGGCCGTGTCGACCGTGACCGCCGGGCCCTCCAGGCCCAGGGCATAGGCGATGCGCCCGGACGCCACGCTGGACGTCGTACCGGTGAGGACGTGACCCTCGACGGCTTCGGCCGCTTCGTACAGGCGGGGGCCGTATTCGGGCGCGGTGGCTCCGACGAAGACGCCGGTGGCGGTGGCGTGCAGGGCGCGGGGGTCCAGTCCCGCCCGTTCGATCGTCTCCCAGGTGGTCTCCAGGAGCAGCCGCTGCTGCGGGTCCATCGCGGTCGCCTCACGCGGCGAGATCCCGAAGAACCCCGCGTCGAACTCGGCCGCGTCGTGCAGGAATCCGCCCTCGCGGACGTATGTGGTGCTGGTGTGGTCGGGGTCGGGGTCGTAGAGGGCGTCGAGGTCCCAGCCGCGGTCGGTCGGGAACGCGGTGACGGCGTCCACGCCGTCGGCGACCAGGCGCCACAGGTCCTCGGGGGCGCGGACGCCGCCCGGGAAGCGGCAGCCCATCGACACGATCGCGATCGGCTCGTCGGCGATGTGCTGGTGGTCGCGCAGGACGAGGTCGGTCGAAGGGGAGGCGTTCAGGCTCTCGGCGAGCCGTGCGGGCGTGGGGTGTTCGTAGACGGCGGTCGCCGGGAGGGCGAGTCCGGCCACGGAGTTGAGCCGGTCGCGCAGTTCGACGGCGGTGACGGAGTCGATGCCGAGTTCTTTGAAGGTCCGCTGCGCGTCGACGAGTGCCTGGTCCGGGTAGCCGAGGACGACGGCGGTGGATTCGAGGACGAGCCGCAGTGCGTCGGCGTCGTCGAGTCCGGTGGTCGGCTCGTCGGAGGTGGTGGCCGGGCCGCTGTCGACGGGGGCCGCCGTGGTGGCCGCGGTGAGGTCCGGTGTGCCGGTGATCCAGTGGCGTCGGCGCTGGAAGGCGTAGGTGGGCAGTTCGGTGCGCCCTGGTGCGAGGCCGGTGAAGACGGGGGTCCAGTCGACGTCGGCGCCGTGGGCCCACAGGGCGCCGAGGGAGGTCTGGAAGCGGGTGGCTCCGCCCTGGCCGCGGCGCAGGGTGCCGGTGACGACGGCCTGTCGGGAGCCGGTCGCGGCCTCGACGGTCTCCTGTACGGGTGTGGTGAGTACGGGGTGCGGGCTGACCTCGACGAAGGCACCGTGGCCCGCGAGCGCCAAGGCGCGCAGGACCGGTTCCAGGAGGACGGGGTTGCGGAGGTTGTCGTACCAGTAGTGTGCGTCGGTGGCCGCGCTGTCGATCCATTCCCCGGTGACGGTGGACAGGAAGGGCACGTCGGGGCGGCGCGGGGTGATGGCGGCGAGGAGGTCGAGCATCTCCTGGCGGACGGGTTCCACGTGCGGGGAGTGGGAGGCGTAGTCGATGCCGACGCGGCCGGCGCGGACGTTCTCACGCTGTGCGGTGGCGAGGATGTCGGTGACGGTCTCGATGTCGGCGGAGACGACGGTGGAGGAGGGCCCGTTGAGGGCGGCGACGGTGACCCGGTCGTCCCACCGCGCGGTGAAGCGGCGGGCGGCGTCCTCGGGAAGGGCGAGCGAGACCATGCCGCTGCGGCCCTCCAGCGGGACGAGGATCTTGCTGCGCAGGGCGACCACCATGGCCGCGTCCTCCAGGCTGAGGGCTCCGGCGACGCAGGCGGCGGCGATCTCGCCCTGGGAGTGTCCGACGACCGCGGCGGGGCTGATGCCGTGCGACTGCCACAGGGCGGCCAGCGACACCATGACGGCCCACAGCACGGGCTGCACGACGTCGGAGCGGTCCAGGGGCGGGGCGTCCGCGTCGCCGCGCAGGACGGCGGCGAGGTCCCAGTCGACGTGCGGGGCCAGTGCGGTGCCGCACTCGGTGAGGCGTGCGGCGAACACCGGGGAGGAGGCGAGGAGTTCGGCGGCCATGCCGGCCCACTGGCTGCCCTGGCCGGGGAAGACGAACACGGGCCGGTGGATGTCGCCGTCGAGCGGGCCGTACGGGGCCGCGGTGGTGATGCCGCTGAGTAGACCGGCGGTGTCGGAGCCCACGGCGAAGGACCGGTGGGCGAGGGCTGTGCGGGTCGTCAGCAGGGACCAGGCGGTGTCGACGGGGTCGGCGGCGGTGGCGCGGACGTGCGCGGCGAGGCCGTCGGCCTGGGCGCGCAGGGCGCCGGGGGTGGCGGCGGACAGCAGCCACGGCACGGTGGCCGGGGCGGTCCGCGGCTGCCGGGGGGCGTGTTCGGTCGCGGGGGCTTCTTCGAGGACGAGGTGGGCGTTGGTGCCGCCCATGCCGAAGGAGGAGACCCCGGCCCGCAGGGGGGTGCCGGGCGCGGCCGGGGTCCAGTCGGTGGTCTCGCGCTGGACGCGCAGGCCGAGGCCGTCGAGGTCGATGGCGGGGTTCGGCTCGTCGTGGTGAAGGCTGGGCACCAGTCGGCGGTGGGACAGGCACAGGACGGTCTTGAGGAGTCCGGCGATGCCGGCGGCGCCTTCGAGGTGGCCGATGTTGGTCTTCACGGAGCCGACGGCCAGCGGGGTCTGCCGGCCTTCGGCGGTGCCGAGCACCGCGCCGAGGGCGGTGGCCTCGACGGGGTCGCCGACGCGGGTTCCGGTGCCGTGGAGTTCGACGTAGCCGATGCCGGCCGGGTCGGCTCCGGCACGCAGGTACGCGGCGCGAAGGACGGCGGCCTGGGCGTCGGCGTCCGGGGTGGTGATGCTGGTGCCGGTGCCGTCGTTGTTGAGGGCGCCGCCGCGGATCACGGCGTGGATGCGGTCGCCGTCGGCGAGGGCGTGGGTGAGCAGCTTCAGTACGACGATGCCGCCGCCCTCGCCGCGGACGTAGCCGTTGGCGCGGGCGTCGAAGGTGTGGCAGGTGCCGTCCGGGGAGAGGGCTCCGAACTGGGCTGCGGCCAGGGAGCTTTGCGGGCTGAGGTTGAGGTGCACTCCGCCGGCGAGGGCGAGGTCGCAGTCCCCGTGCCGCAGGCTGTCGCAGGCGAGCTGGACGGCGACCAGGGAGGACGACTGGGCGCTGTCGACGGTCATGCTGGGGCCGCTGACGCCGAGCGCGTAGGAGAGCCGGTTGGCGACGAGGGAGCGGTTGAGGCCGGTGAGGGTGTGGTGTCCGGTGCCCTGTCCGGCGTCGCGGACGACGTCGGCGTAGTCGCAGACGTCGACGCCGAGATAGACCGCGGTGGCGCGCGGGGCGGCGGTGACGGGGATCGCCGCGTGTTCCAGGGCCTCCCAGCCCAGTTCGAGGGCGAGGCGGGCCTGCGGGTCGGTGGCGTCGGCCTCGCGGGGCGAGATGCCGAAGAAAGCGGCGTCGAAGTCGGCGGGTGCGCTGACGTAGCCGCCGCGCAGGGGGGCGGTGCCGCCGTGCGGGGTGGGCCAGCCGTCGGCGGGCACGCCCGCGCGCCGGTCCTCGGGGATGTCGGTGACGGCGTTGCGGCCCGCGGTCAGCAACTCCCAGTAGGCGGCCGGATCGTCGGCGCCCGGGAGCCGGCACGCGAGGCCGACCACGGCCACGGGCTCTTGGCCCGGGACGGTGTTCGGGACGGCGGTGGGCACCGGCTCGTTCATCGATGGCACTCCAAATACCGGGGGCGGGAGGCTGGGGGTTGCTCACACATTCGCACGCGTCCCGGGGCCCTCCGGCGATCCGGGGAAGCGCTCTAGGGGAATCTCTAGCCTCGGTCTTTCGTACGGGCCGCCGACCATGTGTGGGCATGCCGAAGGCCCGCGTGTCGTTTCGGTCGGACACCGGGTGAAGGCGTGATGCTCGGCCGGGGACGCCGATGCCCCCACGCCGTGGCGGGGGGGCACCTGGGCGAGCGGGCGCGGGGCTCAGCCGGCCGCGGCCACCGTGGCGTCGTGCAGCGCGTCGACGATCCGGTCCACCTGGGGCGCGGTCACGATCAGCGGCGGGGCGACGGAGAGCACCGGGCCCTCGCTGCGTACGACGACCCCGGCGCCGAGGCAGGCCTGGCTCACCTGGGCGGCGCGGGCGAAGGAGTCGAACTCGACACCGGCGAGCAGGCCGACGCCCCGTACGTCGCTGACCCCGTCCAGTCCCTTGAGGCGGTCCGCCAGCTGCCCGCACAGACGCTCGCCCATGGCGGCCGCGTGGTCGATCAGCCCCTCCTCCTCGATGGTGCGCAGCACGGTCAGGGCGACGGCGGCGCCGAGGGCGTGCCCGCTGGTCGTGTGCCCGTGGCGCAGACCGCCGAGCATCGGGTCGCCGGCGAACACGTCGGCGACGGCCGTGGTCATGGTGACGGCGGCGAACGGCACGTACCCGGCGGCCAGTCCCTTGCCCGTGGTGATCACGTCGGGACGGATGTCCTCGCGCTGGTGCGCGAACCACGCCCCGGTACGGCCGAGTCCGGTGGTCACCTCGTCGACGACGAGCAGGACCCCGTGGCGGTCGCAGATCTCCCGGACGGCACGCAGATAGCCGGCCGGCAGCGGGCGGATGCCGCCCACCCCGAGGACCGGTTCCACGAAGAACGCGGCGACGTTCTCCGCGCCCTGCGCGACGATGGCCTCCTCCAGCGCCTCCGGGCCGGGCCGGGCGTCTGCCGCGGAGCCGGGCGTGGGGATCTGCACGAACCCGTCGGGCAGCGCCCCGCAGCCCGTCCAGGCGATCGGCGAGGCCGACATCGCGGCGGCCGCGACGGTGGTTCCGTGGTAGCCGTCGGCGAGCGAGATCACGGTGGTCCGCCGCGGCTCGCCGCGCAGTGCGTGGTACATCCGCACGATCCGGATCGCCGCCTCGGTGGCCTCCGAGCCGGAGTTGCAGAACAGGGTGCGTTCGAGGGGCTCGCCGAGCAGTTCCGCCAGCCGGGCGGCGAGCAGGACGGCGGGCTCGTTCGACGAGCCCAGCAGGGCGTACGTCATCAGCCTGCCGGCCTGCTCCTCGATCGTGGCCAGCACGCGGGGATGGCGGTAGCCGAGCGTCGCGTTGAACTGGCCGCTGCGGCCGTCCAGGTACGTGCGCCCGTAGGAGTCGGTGACCTCGCAGCCCCGGCCCTCGACCAGCACCAGCCGGTCGCCGATGCCGTGCGGGGTCCAGGGGTGCAACAGGTGACGGCGGTCGAGTTCGGCCAGTTCCTCGCCGGTGCGGGTCGGCGCTGCGGTGTCGGTCATCGGCACAACTCCAGGTATGACAGGTAGGGATCGGGGCGTACGGCGAAGGGCCGGGGTCACCAGCGCACGGCGGCCGCGGCGGCGAAGTCACCGGCGTGCGCGAAGCCGGACAGCACGACGAGATCGCCCTTGTCGATCTTTCCCTCGTCGCGGGCCTGGGAGAGCGTCACCGGGATGCCCGCGCCGAAGAGGTTGCCGTACCGGTCGAAGGTGTCCGGGTGGCGTTCGGGCTTGAGGCCCAGGTCCTCCCGCCAGTTGTGCAGGAACATCCGGTTCGGCTGGTTGGTGACCAGCAGGTCGATGTCGGTGGTGGGGGTGCCGAGGCGTTCGCACAGCTCCCGGGTCACCTGGGGCACGAGCTGGTTGCCCCGCGCGACGATCTGCTTGACCTTGCTGTCGGTGAAGCCGATGTCGATCTCTCCCTCGCCGGGTTCCCAGTACTTGCGGGTGTCCACGGAGAGGGTCATGTCGTTGGCGTACTCGACACCGTGATGTGTCACCACGTCGAGGATCGGCGACTCGTCGCCCGCCGTCAGAAAACCGACGCCGCAGCCGTCCCCGGGCACGGGGGCGTGCTTGCGGCCCCTGAGCTCGGGCCGGGCGAAGAGCTGCCCGGCCGTGTTCTGCACACAGCAGATCAGGGCGGTGCGGGCCTGGCCCGAGGCGATGAGGCCGCGGCCGAGCTTCATCAGGTACACGAAGGCGGCACAGCCGCTGTTGTGGACGTCGATGATCCACTCGGGCACGGGGTCCAGCCCCAGCCGGGCCACGATGTCGGCGCCGGCTCCGGTGAACGCCCGGTCCGGGAGCGAGACGTTGGTGAGGACGACGTCCACCGGGCCGTCGCCCCGCTCGCGCCGGCGCTCCAGCATCGGCAGGGCGGCCGCGACCGCCATGTCGGTGGCGCTCTCGTCCGGCGCGGCGTGCCGCCGGGCGGCCGGCGGGCTGAACATCGCGCCCTCGGTGTCCTGGACTTCCTGATCGGTGTAGAACTCGGTGCCGACGCTGCGTTCGGGCAGATAGCTGTCCACGTCGACCAGGCTGACGGGGATCATGCGCCCGCCTCCGGCGCGGTGGCGACCGAGACCGGAAGGCCCCGGCTGCTGCGGTATTCGAGGATCCGCTTGAGGTTGTCCAGCTCGATGCGGTGGCCGGCGTAGAACAGCGGCCACAGGTCGCCCACCCAGATCCGCTCCGGGTCCGGGGACAGTTCGGGATACGGGTTCTTGTCGTAGTGGGGGTGGTGGCAGTTGGTCCAGATGACCACCGAACCCGGCTTGCCGAGCACCTGCTCGGCCGGCACGATCCGGAACAGGTAGATCATCCAGAGTTCCTCGCCCTGGTCCCAGGCGCAGTGGTAGTCGAGCGTGAGCGCCTCGCGGTTGGGCCGGAGCCGCATGAATATCCTGGTGTCCTCGGCGAGGGTGTCCCAGCCGACGTAGAGCCCCTCGGTGCCGGTCGGCCGGAACGACCGTGTGCTGACCGAGTACTCGTCCAGGCTGTTGATGTCGCTGAGGTAGGCGAAGACGTCCTCGGGCGGGCAGTCGATGTACTCCTGGATCGTGCAGAACTGCCCGTACACCTCGTCGTGCGGGTACTCGGGCCGGGTCCGGGCGGTGGCCTCGGCGATGAGCTCGGGCACGCTGCTCGTCTCGCACCGGACGAGGCCGGGGATGTCAGCCAACTGGTGTGACGCGGTCGTCATGGTGTGCTCCTGCGGAGGTGGGGCGGTCGTCGATCAGACGGAGGAACGGCACGAACGGGGGCAGCTCGTCCGGGTCGGACTCCACACAGACCAGAGCCGGGCCGGTGCGGTCGTTCGTCGTGAGGAGGGCGCGGCGCAGTTCGCCGGCCGTGGTCGCCGTGACGGCCGGGAGCGAGGGGAACATGGCCCGCGCGCCGGCCGCGATGTCGGCGGGCTTGAACGTGTTGTACGAGTAGTCGGCCTCGAAGAGGAGTTGCTCCCGGGTCACGCACATCCCGTGGGCGTTGTTGTTGAAGACGACGAAGGTGACGGGCACGTCGTGTTCGACGGCGGTGTGCACCTCCATGCCGTGTGCGTAGAAGCCCCCGTCACCGGAGATCACATAGGTGCGCCGCCCGGTGGCGAACGCGGCCCCGATGCCGGCGCCGAAGCTGTGTCCCATGCCGCCCATGCCGAGGGCGAGGACGAAGTTCCCGTGCCGGGGCACGGTCAGGTGGTGGATGACCGCCGAGCTGGCGTTGCCGGCGTCGGACACCACGGTGGCGTCGTCGGGGAGGGCGGACTCGATGGCCCGGACCGCGTCGCTGAGCCGCACGCCGGGGGTGTCGGGGCGGGGCGCCGTCAGGTACTCCGGGCCGCCGCCCGGCCGTTCGCGGCCGATCGAGGTCCGGGGCAGTGCGCCGAGCAGGTCGTCGACGGCCGCCAGTTCGGTGCGCAGGTCGCCGTCCACGTGGACGACCGGCACGCCGTCGCGGTGCGGGCCGGTGAAGGGCGGCTCGGGGTCGTAGCAGATCAACGGCGTGTCCTGGAGGGCCGGTTCGAGTCCGGTGCGGGCCATCACCGGCAGCCGGGTGCCGACGAGCACGCATAGGGCCGCCTTCTCCAGGTGGCGTTGCACCGACGGATGCCCGATCGCGCCGGCCACGCCCACGAAGCGCGGATCACGGTTGTCGAAGGCGTCCTTGGCCTCCGGCGTCACGGCCACCGACGCGCCGAGCCGGCGGGCCAGTTCGGCGACCTCCGCGCGGACGTCCGCGCGGCCGACGCCGTCCCCGGCGATCAGCAGGATGTCCGCCCCGCCGGTGACGGCCTCGGCCAGCAGTGCGGCCGCGGCCGCCCGGTGTGCGGCCGCGGGGGCCTGCGGCTGCGGGGGCAGCAGGCCGGCGAGGGGCGGGAGTCCGTCCGCGGGCGCCTGCTGGACGTCCTTGGGCAGCAGCAGGACGGCCGGTCCGCGGTGCGGTCCTCGGGTGGCGGCGATCGCCTCGGCGAGCAGCGCGGCGGTGTCGCCCGGAGTGTCGACCCGGGCGCAGAAACGCGAGATCGGGGCGAACAGGCGGACCGCGTCGAAGGCGCCCGCCCGGCCGCTGGAGTCCTGGAAGGCCCCGCGGCCCTCCAGGGGGCGGGGCGGCTGGCCGATCAGGGCGAGCACCGGGACGCGCGCGGCGTACGCCTCCGCGAGGCCCGGGACCAGGTTCATCGCGCCGGCCCCCGAGGTCGCCATGGCGACGCCGAGTCTGCCGGACGTGCGGTGGTACCCCTCGGCCATGGTGGCGGCGGAGAACTCGTGTTTGGCGACGACGGCCCGGACGGCTCCGTCCGAGAGGTGGGCGGCGTCGTAGAGGTCCTCGATGTTCGCGCCGCCGACTCCGAACACATGGTCAGTTCCCCGTGCCGCCAGGGAAGAGATGATGTAGTCGGCGACGCGTGGGGGACCGTTTCGCATCTTCGTCTCCTCGGGGTCGACGAGCATCCCCGCAAACGTCTCTTGTCGGCCGGGTCGGAAGGCCACAACGTAGCCCGGCTTCCGGCCACCGCACGCCCGGTCCGGGGCGGTCTGGAACATCCACTAGTGTTCCCCGCCCGCGGCGAACGCGGCGCGGCGGCCGGGGCGTGACGGCCGCGGCGTGACGGCGGCTCATAGCCAGTGCGCGGGCCTGCCGCAAGGGGCGGCGGTCTAGGCGAATGCTCGAATTCGAGCAGGCAGGCTGTGCGTGCGGCTGTCCGCTGCGCTTCCTTCGGCGTGGGGGTGCGCGCCGGCGCCCGGCCCGGCTCTTCACGCACACGGTCGCACTCCCGAATCGAGAGAAGGGCGAATCGATGACTCCGACAACCGCGCCCGCGTCCGCGCGCGGCGAGGAGGCGGACACCCTGGCGGCGCTGGCGGTCTCCGCGGCGGCCGTGGACGGCGGTGTGCTGAGCGACGTGGAACTCGCGGCATGGCTGGAGGACCGGCGGCACACGCAGCCGCAGCGGGTGGAGCGGGTTCCGTTCGCGGAGCTCGACGGCTGGCGCTTCGAGCGGGACACCGGCGACCTGCGGCACGTGAGCGGCCGGTTCTTCGCGGTGCACGGGCTGCGGGTCCGCTCGGACTTCGGGCCGGTGCCGGCGTGGGACCAGCCGATCATCGACCAGCCCGAGATCGGCATCCTGGGCATCGCCGTGCGGGACTTCGGCGGAGTACCGCACCTGCTGATGCAGGCGAAGTCGGAGCCGGGCAACGTGAACGGGATGCAGCTGTCGCCGACCGTTCAGGCGACGAAGAGCAACTACCTCCGGGTGCACGGGGGTTCGGCCGTCGCGTACCTGGACTGTTTCCGCAGTCCCGAGCCGGGCGCGGTGGTGGCCGACGTCCTGCAGTCGGAGCAGGGTTCATGGTTCCTCCGCAAGAGGAACCGGAACATGATCGTGCGGGTGGGTCCGCAGGTGGAGGCGGGCGAGGACTTCGCGTGGCTGACGCTCCGCCAGGTGAACATGCTGCTGCGGCAGGACAACGTCGTGAACATGGACGCCCGTACGGTGCTGTCGTGCCTGCCGGACTGGCGGGCGGACGCCGCCGCGGTGACCGGATCGCTGCACTCGGACACCGAGGTGCGCAGTTGGATCACTCGGCGCCGGGCCGAGCACGAGGTGAGCGTGACGCCGATCGGACTCGCGCGGACCGAGGGCTGGCGCCGCGACCCGCACACGGTGTCCCACGTGGACGGACGCCACTTCAGCGTGGTGGCCGTGGACGTCATCTCGGGCCGCCGGGAAGTGGCCGCGTGGTCGCAGCCGCTCGTCGAACCGCACGGGACGGGGATCGCGGCGCTGTTCGTGCGCCGGATCGACGGGGTGCCGCATGTGCTGCTGCGGGCACGGGCCGAGGCCGGGTTCCTCTCGGTGGTCGAGCTGGGCCCGACGGTCCAGTGCACCCTGGATAACTACTCCCATCTGCCGCGCGAGTCGTGGCCGCCGTACCTGGACGAGCTGCTGGACCGGCGCGACAAGGCCGTGTACGACGTGCTGTTGTCCGAGGAGGGCGGGCGTTTCCTCAACGCCCAGAGCCACTACGTGATCGTCGAGGTCGAGGACGAGACACCGCTGGAGTCGGAGGAGTTCCGCTGGGTGTCGCTGCGTCAGGTCGACGAACTGCTGCGGCACAGCCACAACGTGAACGTCCAGGCGCGCACGCTGATCGCCGCGCTGAGGTCGCTGTGAGCGCCCCGGCGGCGCGGCCGCTGCGTCTCGGCGCGATCGGTACCTCGTCGATCGCCTGGCGGCGGGTCCTGCCGACGGTGGCCCGGATGCCGGAGTGGGAGCTGGTGGCCGTCGCCGGACGCACGCCGAAGAAGGCGGCCCGCTTCGCGGAGCACTTCGGCTGTGCGGCCGAGGAGGATCCCGGGGCCCTGCTGGAGCGGTCCGACCTGGACGCGGTGTACGTGTCGGCCCCGACGTCCCTGCACCGTCGCTGGGCCGAGCGGGCACTGCTCGCCGGTAAGCACGTGCTGGTGGAGAAGCCGATCGGCGTGGACGCCGCCGAGGCGCGTGCCCTGTGCGCGCTGGCGGCGGAACGCGGACTGGCGTTGCGGGAGAACTTCATGTTCCTGCACCACCCGCAACACGCCGGAGTGCGTGAGCTGGTGGTCGACGGCCGCCTGGGACGGCTCGCCTCCTTCAGTGCCGCCTTCTGCATTCCGCCGCTGCCGGAGGACGACATCCGCTACGCCGCCGGGCTCGGGGGCGGCGCGCTGCTCGACGTCGGGGTGTACCCGCTGCGGGCCGCCGTGCTGCAGCTGGGCCCGGGACTCGACGTGGCCGGCGCGACACTGCGCACCCGGGCCTCGGACGGCCTCGACCTGTCGGGACAGGTGCTGCTCGCCTCGCCTTCCGGGATCCTCGCCGAGCTGGCTTTCGGCTTCGAGCACACCTACGCGTCGACGTACACGATGTGGGGCGACCGGGCACGGCTGACCGTGACCCGGGCGTTCACTCCGCCGGCCACCCACCAGCCGCTGCTCGTCATCGAGGAGCAGGATCGCGAGGAACGGAGGACGCTGCCCGCCGCCGACCAACTGGCGCTGCTGTTGCAGGAGTTCGCGCACGCCGTCCGCGCGGGCGGCGGAGATGCCGGACAGCACACGGACTCGATCGCCATGATGGAGCTGGTGGACGCCGTCCGGACGACGGCCCGGCGGATTCCGGTGCGCTGAGACTTTTGCACTTTAGGAAAAACACGATCACGATCCGGCTAACCTGAAACCATGATGGCCAGGACAGTCAACGAGCAGACCAGAACATTCACGCAGAATGCACGGCGGGCGCAGATAGTTCAGGCGGCAATCGAAACACTCGCCTCATCCGGCTACACAAAGGCATCCTTCAGTAAGATCTCGCAGCAGGCCGAGCTCAGCAGCACGGGGATGATCTCGTACCATTTCTCCGGAAAGCCCGAGCTTTTCGCGGAAGTCGCCCGCGCCATCATCGAAAAGGCCGAAAACATAGCGGACTCACGCATGGGCGACGAGCGGACGTATCGCGGCAAGCTGAGCGCGTACATCACGTCCAGTTTCGACTTCGTCGAGCGCTACCCGATCCACACCCAGGCGCTGACCGAGGTCGTCAGGATGGTCCGGGACCGTCAGATCACCGGTCTGGAGGGTATCGAACGCAGCATCATGTCCGTGGACCGGCTCATCGTTCTCCTCGAACAGGGCCGTGACGCCGGCGAGTTCGGCAGCTTCGACTGTCTCACCATGGCCTTGGCGATCCGCGGTGCCATCGACACCGTCCTGTGCCGTCATCTGTCCCACTCCGCGATGGACCTGGAGCGGTGCGCCCGCGAATTGACGGTCGTGTTCGACCGCTGCACCACGCCCGTGTAGTACCAAGATTGGCCGAAAAGCTGCACGGCCACCACTCTGGAGCACATCTCATGACCTCCCCCACACCCCGCTCTGAGTCCTCGGCGCCCGCGGCGCCACCTTCCGCGGCCTCACCCCCCACCCCATCCGAAAACCCGTCCTCACCCTGGGCTTTCGTGATCACTGTCGGCTGCGACGTGGTACTCCCCGTCGGGCTCTATTACATAATGCGCGGCGCCGGAGCTGGTGAGATCACCGCTCTGCTGCTCAGCGGATCCGCGCCCGCCCTGCACACCCTCTACTCCGCGATTCGCCATCGAAGGCTGGACGCGATCGGGGTATTCACGCTCGCGCTGCTGGTGGTGAGCGCGGTGGCTTCCCTGCTGGCCGCGGACCCACGCCTCGCCCTCGCCCGCAACGGCCTGTTCACCGGACTGGCCGGAATCTGGCTGCTGGTCACCCTGTTCACCGCGCGCCCCTTCACGTACCAGGCGCTGCGCTCTCTGCTGCCCGGGAGAAGCGAGCAACTGGAACGGACATGGGAGTCCGACGCCTCGTTCCGCCTCGTATGGCGCGGCCTGACGGCGCTGTGGGGCATCGGCCTGCTGTGCGACGCGCTGCTCCGGCTCATCATGGCCTACACCCTGCCCGTCGACACGGTGCCCGCGCTGGACGGCGCCCTGTACGCGGTGTCGTGGATCCTCCTCCAGGTGATCACGCAGGTCGTGCTCCACCGCACCCGCACGCTCGCCAAGGTCATGGGTGACCGCAGGCCGCGCGGCCCCGCCTCCGTGCCGGCCTCCCCACAGGACGACACGAGCGGCTGACGAACCGCCCCACACGCTGCCGAGACGACCGTGACCGGGCCGACGACGGCCCGGTCACTCGCGTATGCCGTGCCGTGCCGTGACGTGCCGCGCCGTGACGGCAGGCCGCTTCGGCGTCCGTCCCCGGTGTGGCACCGGATGCCCTCGGCAAAGCCGTTGCGGATGTGGGGTTTTCCCCACACTGCCCTCCGCGAGGATGGGAGGGCCCCACCGGACGCGGCGTCGGTACCTGCCGCCCGGCCGGGGCCCGTGGTCTCCGGATCGTTGGCCGGTGCCGCGGGCCGTCGCGGCCGGCCGGTTCGCCGGGGTGTCCGTGTGGTGCGGATCCGTTCCGTTCCGCCCGACCGTCTCCGGGCGGGACGGCCGGTTCCGCGGGACGCCGCGAAAGCGGCGTCCAGGGGCCCGTCGACGCGTCGGATCACGCCACATGCGCACAGTCACTACGCGTGCCGCCAGGCACTGAACGAGGAGGTTCCCGGCCATGGACGCTGGGCTCAAGCGCGAGCTGGAGGAGAAGATCCTCTCCGGTGAGCGGCTGTCCCGTGAGGACGGCATCGCCCTGTACGAGTCGGACGACCTGGCCTGGCTGGGCGGTCTGGCACACGAGGTGCGGACCCGCAAGAACGGTGACGTCGTCCACTTCAACGTCAACCGGCACCTCAACATGACGAACGTCTGCACCGCGTCGTGCGCCTACTGCTCGTTCCAGCGCAAGCCGGGTGAGCAGGACGCGTACACGATGCGCATCGAGGAGGCCGTCCGGCTGGCCAAGGCGATGGAGAACGAGCACCTGTCGGAACTGCACATCGTCAACGGCCTGCACCCGAACCTGCCGTGGCGCTACTACCCGCGCTCGCTGCGGGAGTTGAAGAAGGCGCTGCCGAACGTCGGTCTGAAGGCGTTCACCGCGACGGAGATCCACCACTTCGAGACGATCTCCGGTCTCTCGGCTTCCGAGATCCTCGACGAGCTGATCGACGCCGGCCTCGAATCCCTCACCGGCGGCGGCGCGGAGATCTTCGACTGGGAGGTCCGCCAGCACATCGTGGACCACCGCACCCACTGGGAGGACTGGTCCCGCATCCACCGGCTGGCGCACGA
>NZ_JBVHMR010000091.1:0-15115 GCF_055558375.1 Streptomyces sp. NPDC025793
CCCGCGACCGCCCAAGCCCACCTGTTGGCCAGTCGAAACGCTGCAGGTCATACCTGCCATCGCACCCCCACCAGACCCCTAAGTCAACGGCATTGAGTTTAAGACAGACGCTCGGCTGGGGTCTCCCAGTCGAGCGTTTTGCTTGGGCGGCTGTTGAGTTCGGTGGCGGCGGCGTCCAGGTCCTCGCGGGTGTGGCGGGATAGTCGGTGCCCTTGGGGAAGTACTGCCGCAGCAGGCCGTTGGTGTTCCCGTTCGAGCCGCGCTGCCAGGGGCTGGCCGGGTCGCAGAAGTGGACCGGGATGTCCGTGGTGATGGTGAAGGCGCGGTGGGAGGCCATCTCGATGCCCTGGTCCCAGGTCAGGGACCGCATCAGGTGAGGCGGGAGGGTCTGGACGGTCTCGGTGAGCGCGTTGCGGACGGCGGCGGCGCCGTGGTCGCGTGGGAGGTGCACGAGCAGCAGGTAGCGGGTGCTGCGTTCGACCAGGGTGCCGATGGCGGAGCCGTTGTTCTTGCCGACGATCAGGTCGCCTTCCCAGCGGCCGGGGACAGCCCGGTCGGCGGCCTCGGCGGGCCGTTCGCTGATCATGACCATGGGGCGCACGAACCGCGATCGGCGGGCCGCCGCGTGCCGGTGCGGGTGGCGTATCGCGCGTCCGGTCCGCAGGGCCCGGGTCAGCTCGCGCCTCAGTTCCCCGCGGCCTTGGTCGTAAAGCGCCTGGTAGATCGTCTCGTGGACCACGTGTATCTCCGGCTGGTCGGGGAAGCGTGCCCGTGGAGCGTGGCAGATCCGCTCCGGGCTCCACCGCCGGGTCACGTGGTCCTGGAGGAAGTCCCGCAGCCTGGGGTTCTGGCCGATCTTGCCGGGCTTGGGGCGCGGTTCGCGGGCGTCCGCGCGGCGCTGGGCGCCGTACGGACGGTAGGACCAGCCGCCGTTGGGCATGAGCGTGCGGTTGCGGCGATCTCCCGGCTTACGGTGGAGGGACTGCGGCCAAGCCCGGCCGCGATGGCCCGGACGGACGCCGTCTCCCGGAGCCGGTCAGCGATGTGGATGCGGTCGGCGTCGGTGAGGTAGCGCGACGGGCCGAGGGGTTCCTCAGGGCGAGCCGGGGGTTCGGGTGCTTGCCAGGGCAGCCCCGTGTCCACGACGGGCGGGGCTGCCCTGTACCTCCCGGATGCCTGCCGGCCGTAGAGCCGACGCTTGCCGGCGCGGCGGTTGATGCCGATGATCCGGCAGGCTTCCGTGTTCCCTATTCCAAGATCCACGAGCCGAAGGTGTTCCTCCCGCTCAGGGTCCAACCTCCTCGGCCCCTGAGGCCGCAGATCCTTCCGGATCTCCAAGTCCATCGCACCCCTTGAACTGGGGTATTGCGACGACCACTGGAACGGAAGCGTGCCGGTGGGGCCTCACTGTGTGCCGTGGGTCGGTGAGTCAGTGGTCGGAGTAGCTGAAGTCGCCCACGGTCCAGGCACTGACGTCCTCGATCGCGACGCGGTACATCCCGCCTGTCTCCGGGATCCCCACCGTACCCTGCAGGATCCTGGCGACGTGGAAATGCAGATGCGTGGGCGGTCCGTCCTTCCTCGCGGGGGTTTCGAAGACGGGGGAGAACTCGCCCAGATCGGCGGAGTCCGCCAGCACCTCAGACACCCTCTGCCTCCACATGGCTTCCGGAGCCAGCCGACCGGTGATGACAGCACCACTGGTGACCACGGTCAGGGACATCTGATTGCTCTGCCCGGACTCCACGAGGGCAGCTATCGCAACGAGCAGTTCGTCAGGTTTCGACATGGGGTCGGATTCTATGCACCGGCCCGCCCGGTCGGCTTGGACGATGGCGCAACCGGGCGAGACGGGCGCATACGGCTCCCCTGGTGCCGCACTACAGGTCTGGGGTGCGCATGTGCGGCGGCTGCGAGCCAGGGGCGTGCTTCGAGGCATTGGTCGGCTGCCGTTCGGCTGCCGCAGGTCTTCGATGAACGCTTGTGCGGTATCGCGTGCGTCGGCAACGGCCGTGTGGAACGGGGCAGCTGTGGCGTTGACGGACATCGTGTTCATCAGGGTCACCCTCGTCTGCAGAACGTTCATGCCCGGCCCTTGCCTATCCGACCCTGCGCCCCGCCCGCCAACCCACCCGAGCCACCGTGCACGCCGGAGGGGGCTGAGAATCGCGGTCGACGCGCCGCGCCGGTCGGCGCCGCCACGGGAAGCTCCGCGGGCGGCTGGGTCTCATCCGTGCGTCGGACCTGCGCTGCGGACGCCCCCAGTGTTCGGAGATCGGCTCAGCGGGAGACCTCATCGTCGAGCCGCAGCAAATCTATGCTCGCTGGAGTAGACATTCGATGTCTCAGTGATTATGGTTTCTTTCGTAGCCGAGATCGAGCAAGGCCCGGCAGACACGAACTGCCGGGCAGCAGTCCACGTATGACGGTGCGGTGGTGGAGTTTCGAAGCCAGGTTGTTGTGCGACGGCGACGGGACTGACGACCGGACCGGGTGGCCCGAAGTGATGAGGGGCCGCCGTGAGCAGGACCGCAGTTGACGCGGTTGCAGTATCAGTAGTACGCAATCCCTGTTTGCAAGTGATTGGTTCCGAGGGAAGAACGGAGGAGTCGAGCACCATCAGGATCGCCCGGGCGGAAGACGCGAGCCCGGGTACCGCAGGACATCGATAGGTAGGTGGTCTCCGGTCACGCATCCGCGATCCCCGCACCCCCGTCGGAGTATCAGGCGGCTGGGCGGAAACAGAAGGCCGGCGCAGCACTAGGGTCGGCAGATGGTGTTGCAGTTCCTTCGGGGCCTTGGTGCCAAGCGGCACCAAGGCCCCTCTACCCGTTCCACAGAGAGGTGAGATGACAGCAGACGAGTCGCTAAGCCGTCTCGATGACGACGACTACCCCGCCTACACGATGGGCCGGGCCGCCGAGTTGCTCGGTACCACTCCCGGCTTTCTCCGCGCCATCGGCGAAGCGCGACTGATCACACCACTGCGCTCCGAGGGCGGACACCGCCGCTACTCCCGCTACCAACTGCGCATCGCGGCCCGCGCGCGTGAGCTCGTCGACCAGGGCACCCCGATCGAGGCCGCATGCCGGATCATCATCCTTGAAGACCAGCTCGAAGAAGCCCAGCGCATCAACGCCGAATACCGGCGCACCGGCGGATCGTCCAGTCCATCGGCCGCAGCCTGAGGTGAGCGGGCCCGCCGGTATCGGCGGGCTGTCACACTCGCGCGTGGCCGGGCCGCGGCGCGCAGAGATGGTGCTCGCGTCCGAACGGCTCCACCGTCAGTAGACGGCGAGGAAGATGGCGATGTAGTGCGCCGTGAAGGCCGCCACGGTCAAGGCGTGGAACACCTCGTGGAAGCCGAACCAGCGGGGCGAGGGGTCGGGGCGTTGGACGGCGTAGACCACCGCGCCCGCGCTGTAGAGGAGACCGCCGGTCACTGTCAGGGTGACCACGGCCGCACCGCCGGTGTGCAGGAAGTCAGGCAGGCAGCCCACCGGTGCCCATCCCAGGGCCAGGTAGCAGGGGGTGTACAGCCAGCGGGAAGCGTTGACCCACAGCACGCGGAAGGCGATACCGGTCAGCGCGCCCGTCCATACGATCCACAGCAGCAGGTTTCGCCGGTCGGGAGGGAGGAGGAGCTCGGCCAGAGGGGTGCTGGTCCCGGCGGTGATCAGGAAGATGTTGGCGTGATCGAGGCGACGCAGGACGGCCTCGCCCATCGGCCCCCAGGTACCGAGGTGGTAGACGGCGCTCGTCCCGAACAGCAGCCAGGCGGTGACGGAGTACACGGTGCAGGCCAGGGCCGCCTGCTGGGTCCGAGCCAGGCAGACGAGGGCGATGCCGGCGCTCACCGAGGCAGGGACCATCGCGGCATGGAGCCAGCCACGCAGCTTCGGCTTGACCGGCTCGACCAGGTCGGCCGCCCACTCGACCAGGTCGGCAACCGGGTGAAACTCCTCCCCGGCATCGCCATGATGTGATCCGCCGGAGAGACCGGCTACGGCGTCCCCAGACACAACTTCCCGTCCTGTCCCGTTCTTCTGGGCATCATCGGCAACCATCCGATCATGCTAAGAGCCTGCCCGTGGCAGCGTCCGTCGAGGTCGGTCTCGCCACCAACTGGGCCTGCGGAAGCCGTGTAAGCCGCCTGGCCATGGGAAGGACCAAGGTTCCCGAGCGTGCATCTCCGCCCACCTACGCCCAAGGACCGCCGATGCTTCCCGAGTTCCCCTCCCACGCATCCGCCCCCCTCGCAGATCAGCTGGCACAAAGGTTGGGGCTGCCCTCACAGTTCGAAACCGGCCGTTTCGACGTGGAGCGTGTCGTCGGCATAGCGGTCCTCGCGGCGGCCCACTCCGATGGCTATGCGGCCACCGGGCACCTCCTCGGACTGCTGGCCGCGCTCCCCGCCCCCACCGACGCAGGAGAACGCTTTTGGTCGAACCTGTGGAGATCCTCGGGCACCGCCTACCTGCTGCCGACCAATATCAAGGACCTGGTGCTGCGTTCGCTGGCCGGAGAGGGAACCGGTCTGGCCGGACAGATCCTCTCGGCCGTAGACGAGATGACGCCTCCCCAGCGCGTTGCGGCCGCAGAGGTGATCGGCCAGGCGCTCGCCGAGTCCGACCACCTACCTGATCTCAGAACACAGGTCATCGGCGAACTTTGGCTCCGGGACCTGGAACTCACCGCCTGGCGCGTCCTTCATGCGGACCACAAGTCGCCTGATGCGGCCGGACGTAACGCCTTCATCGAAGCATGGACGAGTGTCTGACCCCGGCCGAGCCGGCACACACAAGCATCCGAATAATTCGGGACGTTCGAGCAGTGACCTGTGATCGAACGAATCCGGGCACGACTCGGACGGTGGTGGTGGGAGGCGTCGGTCAGTTGGTCCTTGCCGAGAAGACGGGTTCGAGAGGATCTCGGCGCGCTGGAGACCGTAGGTGCAGCCGCCGCGCGCCGGGCGGGCGGCCAGCCGCATCGCGGTCAGGGCCAGCACGATCGAGGCGGCGTGGTGAGCATGTGCGCGGCGTCCGAGATCAGCGCCAGCGAGTGGGCCAGAACGCCGACGATCACCTCGACGGCCATGAATCCGGTGATCAGCGCGAGGGCGATCGTCAGCCAGCGCCGGTCTGCGTCCGCCGCTACTCCATGGCTGTGTCCGCCGTGCCCGCTCCCGTGGTCATGACCGTGCCCGCCATGATCGTGTGCGTGGTCGTGCCCGCCGTGGTCATGGCCGCCCATGCTCCACCCCCTCACCGTCGTCTGCGTGTTCGGCGGCCGAGTGAACCGCACTTCGGGCTGTGCAAAGGCTGCAACGGCATCGGTTTCCACTGCAGATAACACTGCCCTGACCTGCGCATTTCCCCGACTTGACGGTCGGGCCATCGGCAGCATCAGACCCGTTCGAGCCTGCCGCTCACCGCGTCCGGCAACGGTGGTCATCCGAAGGTCGTCGACGACGACATGGCCGCGTACACCGGCAGCCTACGGGCCAACGGCGCCGCAGATCGCGCAGAAGTGACCAGTGCGTCTTCACCCGCTGGCGTCCCCGCCGCTGACCACCACCCGGCACCACTCACGACGACGGCCCCCTGTCGCCGGGCGGGATCAAGGGGCCGTCACCACACCTGTTCCGGCGGGAGGGCCGGTGGAGTGCGCGTGTCGCACCGTCCAACGCGCACTGCCACAGGAAAGTCACGCCGGGCGAGGGCCGGTCGTGCGGATGCGTGTCATGTCGTTTCGGGGGTATTCGTGCGCCTTAACCGGGAGTCAGGGCCGCCATCGTGCTGGCCGACGACCCCGGCGGCGATCCGGCCGCCGCCTGTTGTGACCGTCAGGGGCGCCGGAACCGGGCGCAGGTGTCTACCGGCCCTCCAGGTCGTCGGCCGCCCGCTGAGCAGCCTCCTCCAACGACCGCCGCCGCGGCCCCCCTGCTGCGGCGAGCCTCCCGCCGTCGTTCATGGAAGCGGGCCAGCCGGCCTCCGCGCACACCGGAACCCTGCGGATCACTCACGGGACAAGATCGCCCCATGGCCCGTTTGGCGCGTACCTCGGCGGCCCGGGGGCGGCGGCAGCCCTCAACTCAGGGCCATGATCAATCTCAGCGTCAACGGCTGTACCGATGTAACGGCGGGTCTCCATGGCGGTCATGCGCTGTCACCCCCACCCTGGATCGGTTTTGTGCCTCCAGGCTCAGCATGTGGTCGCCGAGCCGGGAAGCAACCCGGGACAGCACTCTTCCGAGTGTATCTGCGGAAGAACTCCAGACACTAACCATGGAGAAAACCTGTCGTTACGATAGTAGACATTGGTCCGTCGCAGTAGTACTGTCTTTGTCGTACCCAGGAAGTCGAAGTGGGCACGGCAGACACGAACTGCCATGCCGGCAGGTCAAGCAGGACGCGGCCCAAG
Source organism: Streptomyces sp. NPDC025793 (assembly GCF_055558375.1). NCBI lineage: Bacteria > Bacillati > Actinomycetota > Actinomycetes > Kitasatosporales > Streptomycetaceae > Streptomyces > Streptomyces sp. NPDC025793. The sequence goes on from NZ_JBVHMR010000091.1 coordinate 6,424, forward strand.
AGGGTCGTGAGCAGTACCCGCGGTATCCAGCAGTGCAACCGAGTAACCGAAGGTAAGGAGCGAGACGCCATCAGGATCGCCCGGGCGAGGAAGCAGTCCGCCCGGGTACCGCAGGCCCCGGATTGGAAGGTGGTCCCCGGTCACGCATCCGCGATCCCCGCAGTCCTGCCCTCGCAGGCGGACCCTGCGGACATACAAGGCCGGCGCAGTTCGCCGGTAGATGGTGTTGAAAGCTCGGGGCCCGGGTGCCAGTACGGCGCCCGGGCCCCCCGACGCGTCCCCCGGAAGAAGAGGTCTATGCCCCCTGGCAGTTCCCGCGCCGTCACCCCTCTCGATGACGACGACTACCCCGCCTACACCATGGGCCGGGCCGCCGAGATGCTCGGCACCACCCCCGCCTTCCTGCGCGCCCTCGGCGAACACCGCCTGATCACACCTTTGCGCTCCGAAGGCGGCCACCGCCGCTACTCCCGCTACCAGCTGCGCATCGCCGCCCGTGCCCGCGAACTCGTCGACCAGGGCACCCCCATCGAAGCTGCCTGCCGCATCATCGTCCTCGAAGACCAACTCGAAGAAGCGCAGCGCATCAACGAGCAAATGCGCACACAAGGCCCCGAGTCGCAGTCGAAGACCTCAGCCTGACCGGACGCCGGCACGAAGACACGGACGACGCTCCCGGCCCGCCACCGACTGGACCCCACCATCGGCCCCTGAAACGAGCGCCCCTGACTACCACAGGGCAAGGACCCCGGCGATCACCACGCTGGGGTCCTTCTCTGTCCAAGACGTTTCCCCCAGTCCCGGGCCGGAGCCCTGCCAGCGCGCCGGTTGCCCATCGGCGGCCTGCCAGGCCCAGTGAGGCACATGCTTGCCGTGTCGACGTCTGTGCCGTCCCGCGCGCCCGGCACGATGGTTCTCGTGCAGCCGCTGCCGGCTCCCTACCCCGCCGACCTCATGCCCTGCCCGACGGGCATGGCGGCCTTCGAAGCGGCGTACCGGCAGGCCAAGGAGCAGGACGCCGTCTTCGTCGCCATCGAGTCTCTGGGCGAGCACTGGACGGTGGCCGACATGATCACCGCCCCGCAGCAGGCCGTCGCCGACTCGGTGTACGACGCCATCCGCGCCGCGGTCATCCAGATGATCCGCGCCGGCGAGATCCGCTCGGACTCCTCCGCGGGGGCGGTCTACTTCGTACTGCACGACGTGGCAGACGAGAGCCGGGCCCGCGAACTCGCAGCCGCCCTGCACGCCGCCCCGTACGGAAACCTGGCGCCGCTCGCCCGCGCGATGCCTACCGCATCCTGACCAGCCGCCTTCAGGACTCCAAGATCATCTCGTGGCGGCTTTTGAGCTCACCTTCGCTGGACCCCGCCTAGACCCCTCCCTGTCCGGCCGCCGGCGTCATCGGATCGTCCCCGGACACCCGTTGTGGTGCCCCGACCCTGTCGGGAGGAGGTAATGGATCACCTGTCCCGCTCTCCGGGTACCGTCAGGGTATGAGTCATCCGCACCCCGAGCTGAAAGCCGCCCCGCCCCTTCCCGAAGGGGGGCTGCGGGTCGTCGCCCTGGGCGGCCTCGGTGAGATCGGCCGCAACATGACCGTCTTCGAGCACGCCGGCAAGCTGCTCATCGTCGACTGCGGCGTGCTGTTCCCCGAGGAGACCCAGCCCGGCGTGGACGTGATCCTGCCGGACCTCACCTCGATCCGGGACCGGCTGGACGACATCGTGGCCGTGGTCCTCACCCACGGCCACGAGGACCACATCGGCGGCGTGCCGTACCTGCTGCGCGAGCGGTCCGACATTCCGGTCGTCGGCTCCAAGCTGACGCTGGCGTTCCTGGAGGCCAAGCTCAAGGAGCACGGCATCCGGCCGCGCACGGTGCGGGTGCGAGAGGGCGACCGGCGTGGCTTCGGGCCCTTCGACTGCGAGTTCGTGGCGGTCAACCACTCCATCCCCGACAGCCTCGCGGTCGCGATCCGCACCCGGGCCGGGATGGTGCTGCACACCGGCGACTTCAAGATGGACCAGTTCCCTCTCGACGACCGCATCACCGATCTCCGCGCCTTCGCCCGCCTCGGCGAGGAGGGCGTGGACCTCTTCCTCACCGACTCCACCAACGCCGAAGTACCCGGCTTCACCACCTCCGAGCGAGAGCTGAACCCAGCGATCGAGCAGGTGATGCGCACCGCGCCGCGCCGGGTCATCGTCTCCAGCTTCGCCAGCCATGTCCACCGCATCCAGCAGGTCCTGGACGCCGCCCACCAGCACGGCCGCAAGGTCGCCTTCGTCGGCCGGTCGATGGTCCGCAACATGGGCATCGCCCGTGACCTGGGCTATCTGAAGGTCCCCTCCGGTCTGGTCGTGAGCACGAAGGAGCTGGAGAAGCTCCCGGACCACAAGATCACTCTGGTGTGCACCGGCTCCCAGGGCGAACCGATGGCCGCGCTGTCACGGATGGCCAATCGCGACCACATGATCCGCATCGGCAAGGACGACACCGTCCTGCTCGCCAGCTCCCTCATCCCCGGCAACGAGAACGCCATCTACCGGGTGATCAACGGACTCACCCGGTGGGGCGCCCACGTGGTCCACAAGGGCAACGCCAAGGTGCACGTCTCCGGGCACGCCAGCGCCGGCGAACTCGTCTACTGCTACAACATCGTCAAGCCCCGCAACGTCATGCCCGTGCACGGCGAATGGCGCCACCTGCGGGCCAACGGCGACCTCGCCATCCGTACCGGTGTCGACCCCGACCGGGTCGTCATCGCCGAGGACGGCGTCGTCGTCGACCTGGTCGACGGGCGCGCGTCCATCACCGGCAAGGTCCCCGCCGGCAACGTCTACGTGGACGGCATGGAGGTCGGTGGCGCCACCGAGGCGTCCCTCAAGGACCGCCTCACCCTCGCCGCCGAAGGCGTCGTCACGGTGGTGGCGATCGTCGACGCGGACACCGGCGCCCTCGCCGAGGCCCCCGACTTCCTGGCCCGGGGCTTCGTCCACGACGACGCCACCTTCGAGCCGGTCATCCCCGTTATCGAGAAGACCCTGGCCACCGCAGCCGAGGAAGGCGTCGGGGACGCGCGCCAACTCGAACAACTCCTCGCCCGCGCCGTGGCGAACTGGGCGTTCCGCACCCACCGCCGCAAACCCCTCATCATCCCCGTCATCATCGACGCCTGAGCCACAGCCCGGGCAGGTGTCCGGGGGCGGACGCCGATGTGCACGAGGTGAAACCCGGCGACGAGTCGGTCCTGATGTCCAGCCTCATCACCGGCCCACCGGGTCGGCCCGGGCGGCCCGGTGGCGAGCGCTGCGCCGGGCATCCCGCAGCACCTCCAGCAGCTGACCTGCCGCCCGAGCAGCAACATGACGGCCACGGGCATCAGAAACACGGAAAGCCCGGTGTACCGGCCAAAGGAGGAGAGAAAGTCCGTCAGACATGACGCTCATTTGACGCTCCGGCCGCCTCACATTCCGCGCCCAAGGCAGGAAAACCCCATGTGACCTGCAGATTCTCCCGTCCACACACCGTGTGACGTGTTTCCGATGACGTCGCACGTGGAGTGCGTGGCTGTTCTTGGGCCCGCAGCAAAGGGCGTCTGACCTGCTGTTCTTCTGGTTTCCCAGGTTACGTGCGGGTCGTGCCGACATGTTTCCGTAGGTCCACCGCATGGAGCATGATGCAGGTTCCTGCCACATGTCTCACCTGCGGCTTCGCAGCGGGGCGCGGGTCGAGAACGCTTTGCCTCAACTCCGTGAGGGCCGGGTTCGGCAAATGTCTTGACGCTCGTTCGACGCTGATTCTGACGGAGCGTGACGCGGTTGTCCCGGATCAGATGGCGCGGGTCAATCGCCAGCTGGCACGTCCTGTCGGGGGAAGGCGACGCGCACCCGCAGTCTGGGTTGGCGGCAGCCGAGTGCGAGCCGGTGTCCGAAGCGAGCGAGGGCGGATCCCCGGGTGAGCTGGTTGCCGCAGTCTGCTCAGCCCTGAGCAGGACGGACTCTCGCCCACCGCGTTCGCCCTCGCCGCCTCGGCGGGCGCCGGATGCGCCGCGGCGAGCATCCCGATCGCGAGGTCGCCGCCACCACGGCGGCGACCCGGGACCGTCAACGATGTCCTTGCGGAGGGGCGGGAGAAGCCGCACCGTGGGCTGTCACGGCTTCACCCCTTCGTTTGTGGCAGGCCCCCTCAGGTACGGGTCCAGCGTTGGTTGTTGCCGTTCGAGCAGGAGTAGAGCTGGATCAGGGTGCCGTTGGCGGTGCCGCCTGAGACGGCGTCGAGGCAGAGGCCGGACTGGACGCCGACGATGGATCCGTCGGAGTTGAGGCGCCATTTCTGGTTGTCGCCGCCCCAGCAGCTGTAGATCTGCACGTTGGAACCGTTATATGTGCCGGCGGCGTCAAGGCATTTGTTGCCGTAGACCTTGAGCTCGCCGGCGTCGGTGTACGTCCACTGCTGGTTGATGCCGCTGTGGCAGTCCCACAGCTGGAGCTGTGTGCCGTCGGTGGTGCCGGCTCCGGGCACATCCAGGCAACGGCCCGAACCGACGCCCTTGATCTGTCCGCCATCCGCAGGGGGTGTCGTGGAGCCGCCGCCGTTGAGTGCGTTGAGGACGGCGGTGTAGGCAGGCTTCTTGCTGCCGTCGCCGTTGAACAGCAGCGGCGTGTCCCCCGATCGCCAGGAGTCGGTGTCGCGCACACCCCAGACGGTGATGCCGAGGCAGCGCGGGACGGTCAGGCAGTCGTTGGTCAGGTTGGCGTAGGTAGAGGCCGAGGCGCCCTGGATGTCGAGTTCGGTGATGGCCACGTCGACGCCGAGGGCGGCGAAATTCTGCAGGGTGGTGCGGAAGTTGCTGTTGTAGGGGCTGCCGCTGTTGAAGTGCGACTGGAACCCGACGCAGTCGATCGGCACCCCGCGCTGCTTGAAGTCCCGGACCATGGCGTACACGGCCTGGGTCTTGGCCCAGGTCCAGTTCTCGATGTTGTAGTCGTTGTAGCAGAGCTTGGCCGCCGGGTCGGCGGCGCGCGCGGTGCGGAAGGCGACCTCGATCCAGTCGTTGCCCGTGCGTTGCAGGTTGGAGTCCCGCCGACCTCCCGAATTGCCGTCGGCGAAGGCCTCGTTCACGACGTCCCACTGGGCGATCTTGCCCTTGTAGTGGCCCATGACGCCGTTGATGTGGTCGATCATCGCTTGGCGCAGTGAGCTGCCGCTGAGGCTCTGCATCCAGCCGGGCTGCTGGGCGTACCAGGCCAGTGTGTGGCCACGCACCCGCTTGCCGTTCTGCACCGCCCAGTTGTAGACGCGGTCGCCGGCGCTGAAGTTGAACTGGCCCCGCTGTGGTTCGGTGGCGTCGATCTTCATCTCGTTCTCGGCCGTCACCATGTCGAACTCACGGCTTGCGATCGTCGTGTACGCCGAGTCGCCCAGCCTGCCGGAGGCGATGGCGGTGCCGAAGTAGCGGCCGCTCTGTGCCGCCGCGGCGCCAAGCGTGTTCTCGGCGGCGTGTGCGGTCGGCGGTGCGGCCAGTGCGGTGACCGCACCGAGGACGCCGACGACCAGCGCCAGCAGCAGGCTGCGGATCTTCCGGCGGGTAACGGATCTGGGAAGGGCATACGAGCCCATGACTGTGCCTCCGAGGTAGAAATCGCTGATCGACTGAAGCGCAGGGGATTGCGTCGTCCGGCCCCGTCCGGCAGGCGGACGGGGCAGGTCGGAGCCCGGGCAGGACGGAATCACCGGACACCGCAGTCATGGGGACCGGGATGACGCCAACGGCACGGGCGCCGCACCCGGTCGGCCGTCGGGCGACGTACGGCGGGCGGCGGGCGTGTTCCACGTCTCGACACAGGCATGGGGTACTCCAGCGCGGCTCAGCCGGGGGACCGTCACACGGCGTCGCATGCCTCTCCAACTGCGGGAAGAGCCAGGATGCGCTGGTGCGAACCTCACCGGAACGGAACGGGGTGGCGCAGGTGATCTGGTGCGCGGGTCTGCCGTGCAGCTGGTCGCTGATCTGCCGTGCAGCATGCATTGCCCAGGCCGATACAGCCCGGAATCTCGAACCAGGCCCGGTTTCTCAGACAGGGATGATTGAGGCGTGACCGTGGATCGTCAATACTCCGCGCTGAAGAAATTTCCGATTGCCATACGAAACTTTCGGTCACCCGGGGAGCGGACGGCGATCCTCGGTGCCGCCGTCGGCGGCGTGCGGAAATTTCGGTATGTCACGGACGTCGGAGGCAGGGCCGACCGAGTGTCTGCACCGCCCGCACATCGCTCCGTTCCGGGGTCAAGTCGCTTACGAGCCAGTCATTTGACGGTGTGGCGTGCGCTGGTCGGCGTGCGGTGGTACGAATGTTTCGGCGTGAGCGGCGATACATGTGAGAGGTATTGACGCCGTTCACCGGTTCTCTATCATCGGGTTGCTCGATGACTCGACCTTTGTTCGACATATCGAACATTCGGGCCGCTCCATCGCAGGGTAGGGCCATGCCGGGCAGCACCGCCTGAAGTCGGAATCGCAAGGGCCATGCCCGCATGTGTATGTCAGGGATGTATATGTCATGACCCCAACAACTGCCGCCGTCCGCCGTGGTGCCAGCGGACTGCTGCACCGCACCACACCGACAGTCCGGCCAGCCTCTGACGAGGCCAACCGGAACCGCCTACTCAAGGTTGAGGAAGTATCCATGCACCGAGGAAGTTTCAGCCGCAGGCATCCATCAGTGGTGCTCGCCGCCGTGGTTGCGGCCCTGGCCGCGTTGGCGGCGATGCTCGTCGCCGCCCCGGCTCAGGCGGCTTCCAGCGGCGCCTTGCGCGGTGTTGGTTCCGGCCGGTGTCTCGATGTGCCAGGCGCCAGCCAGACCGACGGCACGTATCTGCAGATCTATGACTGCTGGGGCGGGACCAACCAGCAGTGGACGTTGGCGGACAGCAACCAGCTCACCGTGTACGGCAACAAGTGCCTGGATGTTCCGGGCCACGCCACCACGGCCGGTACCCGGGTGCGGATCCGGACCTGCTCCGGCGGTGCGAACCAGCAGTGGCGGGTGAACTCCGACGGCACGGTCGTCGGCGTGGAGTCCGGACTGTGCCTGGAGGTTACGGGCTCCGGTACGGCCAACGGCACAGCGGCGCAGATCTGGACGTGCAACGGGGGCAGCAACCAGAAGTGGACCGGCCTGTCCGGGGCGACCCCGTCGGGGGGCGGCACGTGTTCTCTGCCGTCGACGTACCGGTGGACGTCGACGGGTGCGCTGGCGCAGCCGGCGAACGGGTGGGTCTCGCTGAAGGACTTCACCACCGTGACGTACAACGGCAGGCACCTGGTCTACGCGTCGAACGTGTCGGGATCGTCGTACGGCTCGATGATGTTCAGTCCCTTCACGAACTGGTCGGACATGGCGTCGGCCGGTCAGACCGGGATGAGCCAGTCCGCGGTGGCGCCCACGCTGTTCTACTTCGCGCCCAAGAAGATCTGGGTGCTGGCGTACCAGTGGGGTGCCTGGCCCTTCATCTACCGCACGTCGAGCGACCCCACCAACCCCAACGGCTGGTCCGCGCCGCAGCCGCTGTTCACCGGCAGCATCCCGGGCGCCGCCCCGATCGACCAGACCCTGATCGCCGACGACCAGAACATGTACCTGTTCTTCGCCGGTGACAACGGCAAGATCTACCGGGCGAGCATGCCGATCGGGAACTTCCCGGGCAACTTCGGCTCGTCGTACACGACGGTCATGAGCGACACGGTGAAGAACCTGTTCGAGGCGCCGCAGGTCTACAAGGTCCAGGGGCAGAACCAGTACCTCATGATCGTCGAGGCGCGGGGTGCGAACGAGCAGCGCTACTTCCGCTCGTTCACGGCCTCCAGTCTGAACGGCTCGTGGACCCCGCAGGCCGCCGGCGAGAGCAACCCCTTCGCGGGCAAGGCCAACAGCGGCGCCACCTGGACCGACGACATCAGCCACGGTGACCTGGTCCGCAACAACCCCGACCAGACCATGACCATCGACCCCTGCAACCTGCAGCTCCTCTACCAGGGCAAGTCCCCCTCCGCGAGCGGCCCTTACGACCAACTGCCCTGGCGGCCGGGCCTCCTCACCCTGCAGCGCTGAACCGGCCTGTGTACCTCGCCGACGGCCGGCCTCACCCGGATCGGGCCGGCCGTCGCCTTTGCCACCATGAAGCAGCGCCGGGGAAGCTGATGAACCGCTAACGAGCGCCGAGCCGGACACGGTGCTCTGCTGGAGGCTCTATGCGTTGACTCCAGCCGCCGGTCCGGGCTGGTGTTGAGCATGTCACCCGCCGCCGTGCTCCGTCTCCACCCATGAGCTGTCGAGGGACGGGCTGGGCCTTCCGTGCCAGAAGGCGCCACGCTGTCGCGTGCCCGGATCGCGGCCACGAAGAGCAGGTCCGAGCAGCTGGTCCTCATGTCCATGGCCCGGATCGTCCATGTCGCGGCACATGGCCTCACACACCCGAATCGCTGGACTGCCGGACTCGCTCTGCACGGCGATTCACTCGGTGCGGCCATGCTCACTTCCAGCGGGGTCCTCGCTGGCGGAGTCTTTTCCAGCGTCGGCCTGATCATCCTTAGTGGGCGTTAAGTCCGTTTCTGGTAGCGGCCTCGTCCGGGTTGGGTGAGGAAGCCTTGGCGGACGAGGCGTCCGAGGCGGCTGCGGGTGACGTT
>NZ_JBVHMR010000092.1:0-15004 GCF_055558375.1 Streptomyces sp. NPDC025793
TCCGCGCCCCCGTCTGCCAGTCCTGCAACACACTGGAACGCCCCGACCACCTGTACAGCAACGACATCCGCGTGGCGAACCGCTACACACGCCTCCTGCCGCACCACCGAACAGGTTCCTGAACTGCATAGACGCCATTCTCGGCAGGCGCAGTGCCCCACCCGACCAGCAAGATCACCCTGATTGCCGCCCATCAGGTCGCCGAGCACGGCGACACGATCGCCCTTCTCCAGTTGGGCCGCGTCCCCGTGGATTTTCCGCCCCGCTGGACGATCTCGTCCGCCAACTCGTACGACACCGACCATGACCGGGACGGGCGAGGCTTCCGGCAAGGACAGGGCCGGGGCAGGACCGTATTACCTGCTCTTGATCTGTACGCGCTTGATGTTCACCGGCAGCGTCGGAAAGCCGTCTCCCGGCCCGTTCTGGTCGTCCTCACCGCCCGCCGCGATCTTCTGGAGCACGTCGAGGCCCGCGGTGACTTTGCCGAACGGCGTGTAGGCGGGCGGGAGTTTGGTGTCCTTCCAGACGAAGAAGAACTGGCTTCCGTTGGTGTTGGGCCCAGCGTTGGCCATCGCCACCGTCCCGGACGGATAGGTCGCCCCGGTCAAGTTCTCGTCGGGGAAGGAGTAACCGGGTCCGCCGCTCCCGGTGCCGGTCGGGTCGCCGCACTGGAGCACGTAGATGCGGGCGGTGGTGAGCCGGTGGCAGTGCGAGCCGTCGAAGTAGTCGCGCTGGGCGAGGAACTTGAAGGAATACGTGGTGCAGGGAGCCTTGTCGGTCAGTGCCCGGAAGGTGATCGCGCCCTGGCCGGTACGCAGCGTCGCACTGTACGGTTTGGCGGCCTTCACCGGGTCGAAGACCGGTATCCCCTTGAAGTTGTCTGCGGGAACGGCCGGCGTGTAGGTGCAGGCGGCAGGGGGCGGGGTGTCGGCCGCGGCCTGTGTCGCGGTGCCGAGGAGGAGCAGGGCGGAGGCGGCGAGCAGGGCGCTTGGCTTACGGAGCACGAGACGGTTCCCTTCGGGTCAGCGCCGTACGGCGTGTCATGGCCGCCTCATACTGCCCGCCCCGCGGTCCCGGTGAAACCCCCGCTCCGGGCACAGCCCCCACGTGGCAGTCATCGAAGACCGGGCGCCCGCGCAGGAATTCCGCGGACTGGACGGAGGGCCCGCCCGTACCCGAGAACGTCGGCTGCATGTTGGTGTAGACGTGACGGCCCAGCCCCCAGCACCCGACCAGGGCCATCATGTCATCGGCCTCGTGAGCGTTGTCCTCCGTGACGACGACGGACACCCGCACGTGCAGGCCGACGTTGCGGGCCGCGGCCATGCCCTTCCGGAAGTTCCGCTAGGCGCTCTTGCGCCGGGTGAGTTCGTCGAACGATTCCTCCGTCGCGCCGTACATGCTCACGACGACGCGGTACGGCGGGCAGTCCCGGAACAGCCGCAGCAGATCCCGCTTCAACAGCCGGGAGTCGTTGGCCGAGACCGTGAGCACCATGCCCTGGCGGAACGCGCAGCGGTAGACGCCCTCGAAGTCGGGATCCACGGTCGGCTCACCGGCCGCGATCTGGAGCCGCAGGACCAGTACCTGCGCCCGAAGTTGCAGTAGAGGTTGATCTCGCAACTCGCCCGCGCGAAGCCGAGTTCGGTCGACCTGAGCACCAGGAGCGCCGACCCGCCGGCCTTGCCCTCCAAGCCCAGGCCCCAGGCATCGGCGGTGGCCTCCACCAGCCAGGCACCCGGTCATCGGCCCCGGCGCGCACCTCCTCGTACAGTTCGGCCGGCAGACGCACGCAAGCGGTACTGCCCGGCCGCACGGCCAGGTAGCCATCCAGAAACGGGCGGAGGATCAGGTTGTGCACGGTCCCTCGACTCACGTCGACTGGTGCGAGGGTTCCGGCAGGGCGGGTGGTGTGACGTCCCGGGCCCCGGCCCGGGGCTCGGGTGTGACCGCCCGCTCCGGGCCGTCGGCGGATGGGCGGATCACGGTCCGGGCCCGGCCCGGGAGCGGGGGTCGGCTGAACCGGGAAGGGTGTGACGTCCCGGCCCGGCTCAGCCGGGGTTTACAGGAAACGGAGCAAGACGACGGTCAGGGCGAAGAGCACGCCCGCGAAGCACCGCGTCTGCCGCCAGGCCCACCATCAAGGCCCGCTGTGGCGGGGCAGGCCCCGGCGGCGCGTCACAGCCGGTTGTCCGGGGTGATCGGAGCGGGGTTGCCGGGCGCGTCCGGGTCGGTGGTCCACTTCGTTCCTCCGCCCTCCGGCAGCAGCCACGCCACCAGGCGCGAGCTCGTGCCCTCGGGGGCGATGGCGCTCAGAGTTCCGCGCGTCGCTGCGGCTGTCGTCGGTGCGCGTCCGCCCCAAGCTGATGCCGCCCCTGCGCGCGATCTACACCGCCCCCACCGAGCGGCCCTCGAAGCCTTCGCCGCCCCCGAACTGAGTGAGCGCTACCCGTGGCTCCCGAAGTCACCTCGAAACGACATCCGCAGACGCTCACACGGCCGGACTGCCGAAATTCACCCCGTAGCGCACCGCAAGGGCAGGCACGAGGAACAACGCCAGCGACCAACGCAGCCCGCCCCCGACGGTCGTCAACACTGCACTGGCGACCGCACGCCCGGGAAACCGGGACGCGGCCACCCGTGCAAGGCGCTGCGCGAGGCGGGTCACACGTCGGCGCCGGTACGGGCTCGAACGCCGCAGCCACGTACGCGTCGAAGACCCCCATGCCCGGTTCCCCGGCCTTCTCGACCTGGTAGCGGCCTGGACCCCGCAGGCCCGACGCTGAATGGTCGAACTCTGGAGCCCTGGGTTCCCTGGCGGACCGTCGAGTCCGACGGGGAAGTCTGTGCGCCGGCCGCCTGACCTGCCCACCCCGCCGGTCCGTCCGTGGCCAGGCCCACGCCGGTGGCGGTCAGGTGTCCACCGGCGGTGTCACGTCGGCGACTGTGCTCTCGTGGTACTGGGCCAGACCATGCGCCGGGGTCCGCTCGAAGACCGGCTGGTCGCCCGCAGAAGAGTCCGCGGGTGACTCCCCCATCGGCTGCGCTCGGGGCGCATGTGGCCTCAAGGGCGTGCACGGTGATTGCATGAACACTGCGACAGCTGAACCCTGTGAACCGCTCCAAAGCCGTTTGCCGGATTCCGCGCACATTCGCGGTGCGTGCCGCCCTGGGGCCTTGCCTGTTGCGGCAGACGTGGTTGCAACCCCTTGCTCACCGTTCGGAGAGACGCCATGACAGGTGCGCCCGACAGGTTACGAGTGGCCAAGGCGCGAGCCCTCAGCCTTGTCCTCCTTACCTCCGCGGCGGTGACCGGCGCGCTGCTGCAGCCGAACCCCGCCGTCGCGGACCGTGCGACGGCCGCACACGGCACAGACTCACCCTCCGGCGGGCACGTGCCGACGCCCCCCGGAGGACACGGCGAGGTCGTCCCCAGGGAGGCATTCGAACCCGCCGCTCCCACCCTGCCGCGTGACGGGTGGACCACCACCGTCAGCGACGAGGACACCCGCGCGGACAACCACCACGCCCAGGAGCCGCAGCCACACAGCATCACCATCGACATGCGCCGCACCGCCGTCGTCTCGGGCCTGGTCTACCAACCGCGCCAGGACGGCAGCCCCAGCGGCCGGATCGGCGAATACGCCATCTACCTGAGCGGCGACGGCACTACCTGGGGGAAGCCCGTAGCCACGGGCACCCTGGCCGACGACGCGGCTGTCAAGAAGCTGCGGTTCGCCGCCGGACGCACCCGCTACGTGCGACTGACCGCCACCTCCGCGGCCGGCGCGCGCGGGCCGTGGGACTCGGCGGCGGAGATCAACCTGCTCGGGGATCCAAGCACGCCCGGACCCGGCGTCGACCTGCCGCGCGACGGGTGGACCGCCACCGCCGACAGCGAAGAGACCCAAGCGGGTGACGGTCGCGCCCAGAACGCAGTGGACGGCAACCCCGGCACCGTCTGGCACACCCAGTGGTCCGGTGATACCCCACCGCTGCCGCACAGCATCACCATCGACATGCACCGCACCACCGTGGTCTCAGGCCTCTCCTACGAACCACGACTGGACGACAGCGCCAACGGTCGCATAGGCAAGTACTCGATCACCACCAGCACGGACGGCACCACCTTCGGGAAACCGGTGGCAACCGGGACCTGGAAGGACGACGACACCGTCAAGGGCGCCACGTTCGACCAACCCGTCACCGCGCGCTATGTCCGTCTGACGGCCATCACCGAGGCCGGCGGCCGCGGGAGTTGGTCGTCGGCCGCCGAACTGCGCCTGAGCGGTCCGGCCAACCCCGCTGAACACGGTGCGTGGGGCCCGCTGATCGGCTTCCCGCTGGTGCCGGTGGCGACCGCCGTACTGCCCAACGACAAACTCCTGGCCTGGTCCGCCTACGCCCCGGACCGCTTCGGCGGAAGCAACGGCTACACCCAGACCGCCATCATGGACCTGACCACCGGCAAAATCACCCAGCGCCGCGTCGACAACACCAAGCACGACATGTTCTGTCCCGGCACCGCGATCCTCTCCGACGGCCGGGTGCTGGTGACCGGCGGCAGCAACGCCGAGCGCGCCAGTATCTACGACCCCGCCACCGACGAGTGGACCTCCACCAGCGACATGAACATCGCGCGCGGCTACCAGGCCATGACCCTGCTCCCCAACGGCGACGCGTTCGTCATCGGCGGTTCCTGGGGCCGCGACAACGCCCCGGACAAGGGCAGCGAGGTCTGGTCGGCCGCTACCGGCACCTGGCGCAGACTGTCCGGCGTACCGGTCTCCCCCACCCTGACCGCCGACCCGGCAGGCCCCTACCGGGCGGACAACCACGAATGGCTGTACGCCACGTCCAACGGACGAGTCCTGCAGTTCGGCCCCAGCAAGCAGCTCAACTGGATATCCACCGATGGCGAGGGCGGCATCACCCCGGCCGGCACCCGCGCCGACAGCCTCGACGCGATGAACGGCGATGCCGTCGCCTACGACGTGGGCAAGCTCCTCACCCTGGGCGGCGCCACCGCATACGAGAACGCGACGGCCACCGACCGCGCCTACACCGTCGGCGTCAAAGGCCCCGACGGGGCGCCTGTCAGCGTCCGCACCGGCGACATGGCCTACGCCCGCTCCTTCGCCAACAGCGTCGTCATGCCAAACGGAACGGTCGCGGTCTTCGGGGGACAGTCCTACGCCAAGCCGTTCAGCGACGGCCACTCCGTCCTGAGCCCCGAGATATGGGACCCCGCCACCGGCCGCTTCACACCCATGGCATCCATGGCGCTCCCCCGTAATTATCACAGCGTCGCCAATCTGCTCCCCGACGGGCGGATCTTCACCGGAGGCGGCGGCTTGTGCGGCGACTGCGAAACCAACCACGCCGACGGAGCGATCTTCACCCCGCCCTACCTCCTCAACCCCGACGGCAGCGAAAAGCCCCGCCCCCACATCATCAGCAGCGTTCCCGCCGACGTCGCACACGGGCAGCGGCTGACGGTGACGACCGACATGCCCATCGACAAGTTCGCCCTGGTCCGAGCCGGAGCCGCGACCCACTCCGTCGACAACGACCAACGCCGAATTCCGCTGACGCCCCGCAAGACCGGAGCCGACACCTACGAACTCGACATCCCGGCCGACCCCGGCGTGGCACTTCCCGGCACGTACATGCTCTTCGCACTCAACCAGCAGGCGGTGCCCAGCAAAGCCGCGATCCTCACCGTCAACTCCGCAGGCACCCGAGGAGCGCGGCGCTAGGTAGGCCGTGCTTGTGCCGCCTCGGTGCAGAGCCGCGCCGACCGCCACCACACGCCGTACTGCCTACGATCGGCCCATGCGTGAGGGGGACGAAGAACCTGAACGCCGCTGGTGTCCGGGAGCCGGGTTGCGTGAGGACTACGACCGTCAGCGGCGGCTGGTGCGACGCTTCCGGGGCGCACCGCGTACCTGGCGGCCAGGCTGCTGTTGCCTCGGCCGTTGCCGGCGCACGTGGTGGCGGCGACCGCCGTGATGCACCACGGGACAACATGCTAGACACCGGGCCCCTGTCACAGCGGGCGGAAGCCGGTTCTCCCGCAGGGACCTCGACAACGCCCTGTCCGGCCGGCGGCTGGCCAGTGAGCAGCTGGTGATCGACTTCGCGGCGGCCGTCGGTGCCGGCGTCCAGTCCGTCCTCGCCCTGATCAACGTCGGTGTCCAAGACGTCCCCGTCCTCACCAAGGAGGGCTGGCACCACAGTGCCGCCGATGGCCCCTCCCGTCCCGGAGCGCCGGGTTGGCAGGTACGGGCCCCGTCGCACTCGACGATCACCCCTCACACGCCCCGGCTCTGGAATCCGCACCTGCGTGCCCTGGCCTCACGACCGGACGTGCACGTCGAGGGCGTGGACATCTCCGAGAACGCGTTGGCCCAGGCGGCTGACGCGGCGCGCGAGCTCGGTGTCCAGGACCGCCTTGTCCTGCACCACCGGAAGGCCGAAAACTTCGAGTCCACGCAGCCGTTCGGAACGCCCGCGGGCCGACGCCCGGAACGTGGGCGGGATCGCGCAGCGAGATGCCGAGGAACCGCCCGCCAGGCCGTCGGCCAGGACTCTGTCCCGGGAACCGCGCGAGCAACTGGAGGGCATCACCCTTCCTGGCACCCCAGCACCCCACCTGACTTGTGGGATTGAAGCGCGCCTGCCACGTCACCGGCCGGTATCCACCAGAGCGCGCATCGAAAGCGCGTTGACGGGCCGGGCGGGGGTGATGCCCAGGCCGGCCCGTCCCTTTGCCGCTAGCGGTCGAGCTGGTGCTGGTGTGTCGTGCGTGTGGGGGTACAGCCCAGGCTGTCGTTGATGTTTCTCATATCGGCATTGCTGTCAGCGGTGTCGGTCAGGAGGCCACCGAAGTCCGGATAGCGCCCGAGCCATGACCCCGCGCGCCCTTCCGCAGTGGTGAACGCGGAGATCCGCGCGCTCATGCTGCGCGCCGGCGGCCACCTGAAGCCACAGGGCCGGCCCACCCACCAGGGGCTCGTCGCCGAGTGGGCGTTCGCGGTACGTGACGTGGTCGTCGAGGCCGCATGGCGAAAAGCCCCGGCGCCAAAGCGGCGGAGCCATCTCGCGCGATCGGGCCGCGGTCTCCTGCCACGGCCAGCGAGCAGATCACTGTCGTGCGGTCAGGAGGACGTTGCCCGGGATCGATCGAGATAGTCCGCAGCAGCCCGTAGGCGTTCAGGGGTATCGGCGAACAGCCCTAGCCCGGTGTTGCATTGCGAGCACAGGAGCCCTCGGACTTTCGACGAAGCATGACAGTGATCTACATTGAACCGCTCGCCGAGGGCCGTCTGGCAGATCGCGCAGCGCCGCCCCTGAGACTCCCACATAGCCCGGATCGTGTCTGCGTCCGCGCCGTACTGCCGTGCCCAAACCCGCGCACGTTCAGCGCCGCGACAACGCCAGAGCACGCTCTCGGTGGCGTACTTCTGCTTCTTGTCTGTGCGCCGCCGGACGTCGATTGGCCCGCAAACGGAGCAGACCGCGGTGCAGGCAGTTGGATCGACGTCGCTGAGCCGGTGGCGGTTGGCGATGTTCGTGGCCATCAGCGCGGCCAGCTCAGGCGACGAGTACCGGCATGCCGGGGAGCAAAAGCGCTTGTTCGATGACGGATACGCCTCAAACGTCACAGAGCAGCTAGCCCCTTTGCATGCCCTGGTTTCGCGCACGGACACGTGACCCTTGCGAGGCCCCGAGGGCCCGCCGCTCCTCCGGATCTCAACGCCGACCTCCCGGAGGGATCGGATGATGACGTTGTATGACTTCACACCGCACGCGTCGGCGAGGCTTTGCGCTGATTCCCCTGCCTCGTACCGGGCCCTCACTTCAGCGAGGCTGATCTTCCACTGTGCCCGCGATCTACCCATACAGCTAATTCTAGTTGCCGAAGATGGCGGCCCAGTCTCCGTCTCGCCCCCTCTCCAGGAGAGGGATCATCCGGAATGCGTGGTCGGTGAGGCCACCGAAGGCGTGCCTGTTCCCACTCCCCGACGGCGCCGCTCCCGACCGGTAGCCGGCCATGTTCCACATGTAGACCGGAACGCGCTTCGGGACGAGGTCGTCGATTACGGTCTCCCGCATCCCGCCGTACCCGTGGGCGTTGGACGGGAACCAGCCCGGTCGGGTCTGTTCGTCGGTGACGACGACGATCCGGTCGTGCTCGTCGAAGTGTGCCTTGACCGCCGAGGGGATGTCCGTGCCGTCGATCTGCCCGAACTTCTCGATCAGCTTCAGAACGCTGCCGCCCTTCGGCACGTCCACCCGTGCGCTGCGCATGCCGAACTCCACCAGCGTCGGGTCCTGCGCCCTTACCGCGAGCGCGGCACCGAATACCGCGGCCTGCTCGGCGAGTGGGATGTCCGACTTGTTCGGCGTCGAGAACCCGTAGCCTGGGAACATGGACGGCGACCGGTCCACCAGGATCAGCGTCCGGCCCCCGAGACGCGGCACGTTCGACAGGGAGTGGTTCAGCGCCTGCTCCAGCCCGTACCCCCACCGCAGCGACGGGGCGTGCTTGAACGCCGCCCACCACCGGAACGGGAACATCCGCGACCGCCCAACCTCGTCGGCGTCCGCGAACCGTGCCGCCACCTGAGCGGCCACCGCGTCGGAGACGCCGGCCTCGTCGAAGTTCCGCAGGTTCCTCGCCAGCGCCATCAGCCCCATCGACGGGATAACGGCCTCCCACGCCGCGGCGTCCATCGGGCCCTGGAGCCAGCCCGCGAGCCGCTCCCACGTGAACCCGGCCCCCACGAGGCCGCCCGGCGAGGACACCAGCTCGGGATTGAGCACGTAGGCACGACGGTCCGCGATCGGCAGCGCCGACAGGGTCCGGCTGGCCTGGAGCACCGGGAGGCTGTCCGGGATGGCCTCGTCCCGGCCGTGGCGCCGCTCGTGAGCGTGCCGGAACAGGTCACCCTGCCACGGCTTGTCGTCGGCCGGGGAGGCGTGGACGAGGTTGAGGACGTCGCTGAAGCGGTAGCCCTTGCTGTCGGTGTCGTACTTCAGCAGCGACCGCTCCGTGTAGAGCCGCTGGACGGCGTCGGCGATGCCGCGCTTCACCGGCTTCGGTAGCCGGCGCCCGTACTTCGTCGTCCAGTAGCCGAGCATCTCACCCGGCTCGTCCGCCCGCTGGAGCACGGAGGCGATGACGGCGCGGTTCGAGTACGGGACGGCGCCGTCGACCGCAGCCGGGCCCGGGATGCGGGCGGCAGCCTGTTCGGCGTCGAGCCGGGCGCTGACGAACTCGGCGGCCCCGACGAGCGCGGCCGACCGCATGTTGCCTTCGCCGCGCAGCCAGCCGAGCAGTCCTGCGGTCCACGCCGGGTCCTCGACGGCGAGCTGGCGGACGAGACGCTCGAACCGGTCGTCCCGTTCCTTCGCGTTCTCGTAGAAGGTGTCCGCGAGGAAGTGGGAGATGGCGAGCACGAACAGTTCGGACCGCGCGTCGCGGAGGTGGCCGGTGGCGCCTTCGTGGGTGCGGGTCGTCTCGCCGGTCGTGGTGACCGGGGACGAGGTCGTCGACCGGGCGGTGCGGGTGTTGAAGCGCGACACAAAAAGCCCCTCACTGTGGAGGGGAAGCGCAAGCAGTGGGCGCCCGAGATCGGAAGTCGGCTGCGGACCCGTTGGCTTGGGCCGCTCGCCCACACCAGCCCTGCAACTGGCGGCGGGATTCGAACCCGCGAGGATTTGTGAATCCAGAAGTATCCGCTGCCTGCGCACCGGGCGCCCCCGATGCTTGAGCCTCCCGAGATCAAGACGGCTGCGGTTCTGCGGGGTTCGATCCCCGCCCACCGAGGTGGTTCTGCCAAAAGAAGTAACCGCGGCCTGCGCACCGGGAGGTGCAGATGTCTAAAATTGTAGTCCAGAGGTCAGAGTCGGCGACGGCTCACAGACTGATGCTCTACCCATTGAGCTACCGGCCAACGCTGTTGGCCAGACGGGACTTGAACCCGCAACCCTCAGTTCCAAGAAGGATCCGTTGCCTGCGCACCTGGACGACCCCACTGTAGCTCCTGCGTCAGATCGAGGCATGCAATAACCCCCCGCCGCAGCGCCGTTGCGCTGGGCGGGGGGCTATGCAGGGAGCGTGTCGACTCAGTCGGCATCGTCGTCCGGAAGCCAATCCGGTTGGGCGAACAGGCCCTTGTAGCGCAGGCGGTGGCAGTCGACTCACCGGTGCGCGGGCCGGTAGCGGCCGACCGTGCGAGGGCGGCGCCGTCCCGACCCGCGGGAACGGCGACGGGATGGGGCATCGAGCCTCCTACGGATGAACACGGCGCCCATCAAAAACACCGCGGCCTGTGCATCGCGATGGAGGGAGAACTCACGCGACGCCCCCGGCCTGCAGTCGTCGTCCACAACGCCCACCGGCTGCGCAACAACGCCCTCTATTACCTCTACCGGCTCTGAGACGTGTTCCAGGAGCACGAGCCACGGCTGCCCGTCGTCCTCGTCGGACCCGAACAGTTCGAGACTGCCCTGGACCGGCCCGCGCTTGCGTGCCAGAGGCCCGTCGGTAGGCAGCGACCGTGGCGGCCGAGACGAGGGCGTGGATCAGGTCGGGGTTGTGGCGCCGGCGCCCAACTGCCGCTCGATCTCGGCGGCCGGCAACGGCGTCTGCTTGCTCTCGGTGAACAGACGATGGAAGAAGGAGTCCACGACGACGGTAGGGCGTGCGTGCCGGTCGATGATGGCCGTGATCTCGGGCGGGATGCCGCCAGGTCGCCGGCCCGCGATCCAGTCGTGCAGGAAGACTTCGCGTTCCGTGTCACCGCGGACGCCGTCGAGCACGTGGTATTGGAGCAGGTGGCTCGCGGTGTAGCAGTGGTCGTATACGAAGTGGTCCGCGAGGAAGTCGGACTCGTCCGCCGTAAGGTCGAAGCGGGAGCTCAGGGCGAGTCCGAAGTCGGCGAAGTAGAGCTGGCGGCCATCGGTCAGGATGTTGTCGAAGTGAGCATCGAAGTGGACAAGTCCGCGAGAACTCATGAAGGCAGCTCCTTCCAGCAGAGCTTCTTCCGCCCAAAGGAAGGGCGAGCCGTCCCCATCTCCCGGCACGGCGGATTCGCGGTGATCGACCAGCCATCCGGCGAGTGTGTGCGGCACGTGCTCCAGGAAGAGCACCAGGCTGTACGAGGACTGGCCGATGGCCTCCAGCCGGTCACGAACGGCGGGTGATCCCTCCCAGTGCGCGACGGCCCCCTCCAGGCCCCCGAACTCCTCGGTGAATCCTTCGGGAGGGGAGTCAGGCAGTACCCGCCAGTGGTACATCCGGGGGAATCCCGCATACTCGCCGCCGAGAACCCAGTTCGTGGTCATGGTGTGCACAGCAAGCTCCCGCCAGGCACCGAACCCGGCCGAGCCCACCCCGTACTGGTAGAACATCGGCAGTTCGAAGACGTTCGCCGTCGACCGCACATTCTCCGGGCGCAATTCCGTGTCCGTCAAAGGGATCCGCTTGACGAAGACGCGCGTTCCATTGATGTCCAGCTCTGCCGACCTGCCGCCGATGCCCGACCCGAGCGGGGTGGCGGCTGCCACGGCCTCCCCGAGCCGGTAGTCGCTCAGCAAGGAGAGCTGAGTGCTCACGGTCCCGTAACCAGCCAGGCGCGCGGCACGCTGCAAATCCTGGTCCAGCATCGACGACCCCTCGGTGCCCGAACCAGGCCTTGGCAATCCCATGTACGGCACCGACCTTACGCTGAAAGATCAGCCACTCTCAGTTCGGCCTCTTCGCCGCGATAGCTGACACGGAGCGGGAGAACATCCAGGAGTCGACTCTGGAGTTGGACCGGTGCGAGGACGCAGCCCAGCCGCTCAACCCCATTGCACAACATCTGATAGCGCCCCTGCCCGTTGCGGCGACCTGCCCGCCGGCGGACAGGCAGTACCCGGCGCCCATACGGATCGGGTCTATGTCCTCCAGCGGCACGAGCGCGTCGATCTTGATCGCCTTCGGCGTCGGCAGATTGCTCAGCTCCTCGTCCGTGATCGGGATGACCCGGTCCCGGGTCAAACCACCGCTAGGGCTTGTCGTCACGAAGTCCTCTGGGCCCAGGCCCAGAGGACTTCGTGGTCAGCGGCGGTAGTACGGCAGTGACGAGCCGGATGCGGTCGCGAGTACGACTTCCGTGCCGAGGCTGTTGCCGCTGTCCTGGTACATGGACAGTTGGCCGTCGGACCAGCGCACGAGGTAGTCGTTGGACCGGTTGTCGGTGCTGGTGAAGTTGCCCGCCGTGGTGAACGTGGCGTGGGTCCACAGCGTGCTCGGGGCCCGCAGTCGCACCTCTCCGTGGAAGCCGTACTGGTTGATGTCCGGGTACAGGGTCAGTTCGCCGTCGGACCAGCGGACCACGAGGTCTGACTCGGTGGTCCCGGCGAAGTCGGCGGACGTGAGGGATGTGGCGTGTGTCCAGGTGGAGTTGGCAGGGTTGAGCCGGACCTCGCTGTGGAGGCCGGTGGAGTTGAGGTTCTTGTAGAGCGTGGTCTCACCGTCGGACCAGCGCACGATCAGGTCGTCGGGCCAGTGGTCGTCGGTGGTGTAGCGGCCCGCGGTCATGGCGACCTCGTGCTGCCACAGCGTGCCCGGCTTGACGAGTGTGATCTGGCTGTGCAGGCCGTGCGCGTCGACGTCGGGGAAGAGGGTGAGGCTGCCGTCGCTCCAGCGCACCAGCAGGTCGTAGGTGTTGGTGCCCGTGAAGTCGCCGGCCGTGATGGAGACGGCCTTCGTCCAGGTGGTGTTGGCCGCGACGAGCTGTATTTCCTTGTCGAACCGTCCGTTGCCACCTCCCCGGTACAGCGTCAACTCGCCGTCGGACCAGCGCACGATGAGGTCGCTCTTGTCCGGATCGGGCGAAGGCGAGGGCGTGAAGGAGCCCGAGGTGAAGAGGGTGGCATGGGTGAGTGTGGAGGCGCCGGGCAGCACATTGGGACGTGCGGGGGCGGTGCCGGCGACCGCCGCCTGGTACAGGTTCTGGACGTCGGAGCCGTAGGAGGGGCTGTAGGAGACGTCGTCGGTCGGTCCGCCGGTGTCCCAGCCGCCGATGCTGCCGACCACGTCGCCGGTGCCGGTGGTCGGGTCGAAGTTCTCCAGGAACGGGCTGCCACTGGTGCCGGTTGCGAAGCCGTTGCAGGCGATCCGGAGGTACGAGCCGGGGGTGCCGTCGGTCGGGGTGTACTGCGTGGTGTTGTTGTCGCAGGTCAGGGGCTGCGCGGCGGTGCCCGGGTAGCCGACCAGCCGAATGCTGGGGAAGGCGTAGCCGCGACCGGTGGCCAGGTTGTTGCCGCCCACCACGTCCTGCACCTGCTTGCCGTCGCTGCGCGCGCCGACCTGGGCGAACGCCACGTCCCACGGGGCGCCCTGGACGTGTCCGCGGTCGTAGTAGCGGGGATCGATCCAGACCCGGCTGCGGCCTTCGGAGTCGGTCGCGACGGGGAAGATGCCGTACGGCTGGGGATTGGCCGCGGTCCACTGGGGGACGAAGGCGAGCGAGCCGGCCCCTGCCCTCCCGTCCATGCAGTGCCCGGCGGTGAGCACGATGTTGTGGTGCGGGCTGTTGATGACGCTCGCGGTGCAGAAGTAGGAGCCGCTGCTGGTCTGCATGTACATCCGGCCGACCATCGGCAGCCCGCCGAAGTAGGAGCTGACGGGACCTGCCCCGCCCGTGCTCGTGGGGGACGGGCTGGGCGAGGCGGTGGGGCTCGCCGAGTCCGACGCGCTGGGGGAGATGCTCGGGGAGGCGGACGAGGTGTCCGTCGGGGCGGCGGTCGGGGTGTCCGTAGCGGTCGCCGATGGATCCGGGGTCGAGGTGTCGCTGGGTGTGTCCGTCGGCCCTGCGGTGGCGCTCGGCGTGGTGTCCATCGGAGCCTCGCGCAGGTCCTGGGCGTTCAGACCACCGGTCCCCGGCGGCTTGACGAGCCCCTGGAGCGTGGGGTGGGCGACCTTGCCCGCGGTCCGCGGTTTGTCGTCCGGAAGCGGCTTTGCCTCCGCCATGCGCTGGGCGGTCCAGAACCGCTTGGCCGCAAGGCCCGTCCAGTGCGGCGCGGCGGCGGGAGGACGCGGGGCGGTGTCCGGTATCGCGGACGTGTACGCCGGAGGGGCGTTCGTGGCGCCTGCCGTATCGACCGAGACGACGAGAGTTCCGGCCAGCGCGGTGATCGCGCCGGCGGCGGCCACGAGAAGGGCACCGCGCCGACTCGCACGGTGCCCTGGAGTTCTGCTCACTTTTGGGATGAATTCCCCCCACTTGGCGTGACTCTCCGCCACGCAGGCGATAGGACTAGCAGAGAGTACGGCACTGCCGCTCGGCGATCGAACCACAGGGCGAATTTGCCTGGGTGATGACGGGCGGCCGGTGCCGGCTCCCGGACGCACAGCGGGATCGGGTGAGTCGGCGCACGCAAAGGCCTGCCGGTGGAGGCCGTGGGCGTTCAGCGCTCCTGCATGGTCCGCCCCCGGGCAACGCGAGCCGTTCAGTGCGCCGTTCGCAGCGAGAGCGGAGAGTCGAACAACCTGGGCTCGCGCCTCTGTGATAGCCGGTCGTGCGGCACGTAGGGCGGCTGCGATGCCGGGGCCGCCAACCAGCACGCGTCGGCGTTTTTGTCGCGGCTCGACGTGTCGTAACTCGTCTGCCGGCAACCAGAACCAGAGGCCGTCGTTTGGGTCACCTGGCGGACCAGAGGAAAGTACCGGCGATGTGGAGTCCAGCCAGGTAGACGGTCACGGTCGCACGTCCCCGTCGGACGCGAACGGACCGCCCCTTCTCGTCGGCGTCTCGGCCGCCAACACCCACGACAGCGAAGCCCTGAAGCCCATGGTCGAGGGTCACCAAACGATTCCCAATGCGGTTGTCAAGCCTGGTTGGTGACAACCTGTGAGCGTTTCAGCCCTGAGTGACAGCGGGCGGGGGCGCGACGATTTCGAAGGTACGGCCATCGCGTATGAGTGCCCATATGACGTTCAGGC
>NZ_JBVHMR010000093.1:0-14857 GCF_055558375.1 Streptomyces sp. NPDC025793
CCCGCGGCGCGGGTCCCACAGCGCTGCGCGCTGTGACAGTGAACCCCCGCGCTGCGCGCGGGGGTTACGCTCACGCTGCGCGTGAGCGTGCGGGACGCTGACGCGTCCCGCACAACCCGCCTGCTTCGCCAGCGGGTTGACACTCCGTCCGCTCCGCTCCCGGAGCAGTGGCGGCTCCGCCCCCACTGACCGGTCTTCCGCTCCGCTCCAGACCGGGATCGGTCGAGTCCGCTGCGCGCCCCCGCCTCAAACGCCCCCTCCGGCTGCGCCTTCAGGAGCGAAGCCCGCTCACGCGGGCAGGCTGGCTACAAGGGGTGGGGATGTCGCTCGATCGGGACTGGTTTCAGCATAGCGGCTGCATCAATGTGATGCAGCATGTACCGTTGGCGGAAAGAAGGGGGATCCCCCGACTCTCTCGTTTCCGAGAGGAACGGCAGCAGATGACCACACAACAAGAAACTACTGGAACTGAACCTGCGCTGAGCAGCGATTCCGTGCACAGGGTGACCCAGTACCAGGCGGCGGGCGTGAATGCCCGGGTGCGGCTGTTCGCGCTCCTGAAGGCGCAGGGCGTGCCCGCGAGCGAGGCGGACGACTTGGTGGCGGCGGTGGAGGCCGGGGCGGTCGCCGGGGCGCAGTGTGAGGTGGTGGAGTTGGGCGGGATGGCGCCGGCTTCTCGGGGTGCGCTGTTCGCGGACGGCTGGGATGACGGTGTGACGGCGGCGAGCGAGGCCCTGGTGGGCATCGCGGACCGGGACTGGGCGCGGCGTGGCGGCCGGTCGGCCGGGGCTGCTGAACTGGCCGTGCATATTGCGGATGTGAGGGAGCGTGAGCGGGCGGACCCGGTGGCTCTGCAGCGGTTCGTCAGGCAGGAGGTGCTGCCCTGGACGTCTCCGGGCACGGTGGAGCATCGGCGGGTGCTGGAACTGGTGGGTGAGGCCGGTCCGTTGGGCGAGGTCGCCGCTCCCGTGGGCTCTCCCGCTGTGAGGCAGGCTCGCGAGGAGGGGAGTGAGGCGCCGGCGGAACTTGTCGAGCGCGTCATGGAGGTGTGCGGGCGGCACTACGCGGCGGTGACCGGCACGAGTTCCGACCGGTGGGACATGGATCTGTTCCGGGAGAACGTGGGCATCGCGCTGCGCACGGTGCTGCTGGCAGAACGGGAGGCCTACCCGCAGACGTTGGAGGACTACCTGCACGCCGGCCGGGCCCGGCTCGGGAGGCTGTGGGGCATCTACGGACCCGACGGCCTCTACCCGGGCGTCCATCACCTGGTCGAGCAGCCCGAAGCCTTCGTACTGTGCCAGCGCATCGAGCAGCACCCGCAGTGGCTGGCGGGAGTCTGGGAACGGGAAACCGGGGAGAACACCCCATTGGAACGGCTTCAGGAAGCCTGGCTCTGCGGCACGAGCGAAGACACCGAACGCTTTCTCCACACCACGGGCGGAAAGGAGGGGTGATGAGCAGGATTCCACTCAAGGAACACCAGGTCGACCAGAAATCGAGTTTCCGTAAGTGGGTCGGATTTCCTGCAAGATCTGCTGTGCCCGCCCAGGGTGCCCGGGGCACGATCGTGTCCGCGACCGGGACCGGGAAAACGATCATGTCCGCCGCGAGCGCGCTGGAGTGCTTCCCGGGCGGCCGGGTCCTGGTGATGGTGCCGACCCTGGACCTGCTCGTGCAGACCGCCCAGGCATGGCGGCTGGTGGGTCACCGCTCCCCCATGGTCGGCGTGTGCTCGCTGGAGAACGACCCGGTGCTGAACGAGCTGGGGGTGCGCACCACCACCAACCCGATCCAGCTCGCCCTGTGGGCCGGGCACGGGCCGGTCATCGTGTTCGCCACGTACGCCTCCCTCGTGGACCGCGACGACTACGAGGCCCTCCAGGAGCAGGAGCGCCCCTACGGGCCCTGGCAAGGCGGCGGGAACGGCACAGCGCGGAAGAAGACGCGCGGCCCGCTGGAAGCCGCTCTGGTGGGCGGGGAGCGGTTGTACGGGCAGCGGATGGACGGCTTCGACCTCGCGATCGTGGACGAAGCCCACGGCACCGCCGGCGATCTCGGCCGGCCGTGGGCGGCGATCCACGACAACGCCCGCATCCCCGCGGACTTCCGGCTGTACCTCACCGCGACCCCGCGCATCCTCGCCGCGGCCCGGCCGCAGAAGGGCGCGGACGGGAAGGAGATGGAGATAGCGTCGATGGCCGACGACCCGGACGGCACGTACGGCGCCTGGCTGCCCGGGGCGGAAATCGGGCTCTCGGAGGCGATCGAGCGTGAAATCCTCGCAGGGTTCGAGATCGACGTCCTGGAGATCCACGACCCCTCCCCCGCCCTCAAAGAATCCGAGGAGGCGCAGCGGGGCCGACGTCTGGCGCTGCTGCAGACGGCGCTCCTGGAGCACGCGGCGAAGTGGAACCTGCGCACCGTCATGACCTTCCACCAGAGAGTGGAGGAGGCTGCCGCGTTCGCGGAGAAGATGCCCAAGACGGCAGCCGAGCTGTACGTCAACGACGCCTCAGACGCGGACCTGGAGGCCGCGGACCGGCTCCCGAGGTCGTCCATCGATGCGGAGTTCTACGAGCTGGAGGCCGGCCGCCACGTACCCCCCAACCGCGTGTGGTCGGGGTGGCTGTGCGGCGACCACCTCGTGGCCGAACGGCGGGAAGTCCTGCGGCAGTTCGCCAACGGCATCGACGCCACCGGCCACCGTGTGCACCGGGCGTTCCTCGCCTCCGTGCGTGTGCTCGGGGAAGGCGTCGACATCACCGGTGAGCGCGGGGTGGAGGCGATCTGCTTCGCCGACACCCGCGGCTCCCAGGTCGAGATCATGCAGAACATCGGCCGGGCGCTCCGCCCCAACCGCGACGGCACCACCAAGGTCGCCCGGATCATCGTGCCCGTCTTCCTCGAACCGGGCGAGGACCCCAAGGACATGGTCGCCTCCGCCAGCTTCCGCCCCCTCGTCGCCGTGCTCCAGGGCCTGCGCTGCCACGACGAACGACTCGTCGAGCAGCTCGCCTCCCGCGCCCTCACCCGCGGCAAGAAGCAGCGCAAGATCCACGTGAAGCGCGACGAGGACAGCCGGATCACCGGCGCCGGCGGCAGTGGAGGCGAGGGGGACGGTGAGGACCAGGAGCACGACGACACCCAGGCCGCCGCCGAATCGGCCCTGCTCCACTTCTCCAGCCCGCGCGACGCGGCCACCATCGCGGCGTTCCTGCGTACTCGGGTCTACCGGCCCGAGTCCCTGGTGTGGCTGGAGGGATACCAGGCACTGATCCGGTGGCGGGCCGAGAACGAGATCACCGGCCTCTACGCGGTCCCGTACGACACCGAGGTCCAGGTCGGCGTCACGAAGGACTTCCCCCTCGGCAGGTGGGTGCACCAGCAGCGGAAAGCGCTGCGGGCCGGGGACCTGGAGGACCGACGCAAGAAGCTGCTGGACGCGCCCGAGGCAGGGATGGTGTGGGAGCCCGGCGAAGAGGCGTGGGAGGCGAAGCTCGCCGCGCTGCGGTCCTACCGGCGGGCCACCGGACACCTCGCACCCCGCCAGGACGCCGT
Source organism: Streptomyces sp. NPDC025793 (assembly GCF_055558375.1). Taxonomy (NCBI): domain Bacteria; kingdom Bacillati; phylum Actinomycetota; class Actinomycetes; order Kitasatosporales; family Streptomycetaceae; genus Streptomyces; species Streptomyces sp. NPDC025793. Next base: position 3,562 of record NZ_JBVHMR010000093.1, read on the forward strand.
CTGGGGCGAGGGCGAGGCGATGATGCCCATCGGCCAGCACATGGCCAACCTCCGGCGCAAGGGCGTGAAGAACGGCCTGGGCAAGGACCCGGAGCGGGCTGCTCTGCGCGCGGCGCAGCTGACAGAGATCGATCCGGACTGGAACTGCCCCTGGCCACTGGACTGGCAACGCCACCACCGCGTCCTCGCCGACCTCGTCGAAGCCGACGGCACTCTGCCCGACATCGCCCCCGGCGTCCTGATGGACGGCGACGACCTCGGTAAATGGCTCGCACGGCAGCGGGAAGCGGGTACGTGGGCGCAGTTGTCGAAAGAGCAGCAGGAACGGCTGTCCAGGCTGGGCGTGCAGCCCGCCCGGGCGCCGTCTCCCGCCCCGGCGGCCACGCGGTCGACGAAGGGCCCGAGCAAGGCACAGCAGGCGTTCCAGCGGGGCGTACAGGCCCTCGCACAATGGATCGCCCGGGAGGGCTACCAGAAGGCGGTGCCGCGGGGACATGTCGAACCCGTCGTCATCGATGGCCAGGAGCACGAACACAAGCTGGGTGTCTGGTACGCCAACCAGAAGCAGCGCCGAGACAAGCTCACCCCCGAACAGCGAGCCGCACTCACCGAGCTGGGCGTGGAGTGGGCCTGACACCACCGCAGGCCGGTCGCTTCGGTCGCTTCCCACACCGGCGCCGACGGGACCGCACGGCGCGAGCCGGGCGGGTGGTGTAGCGGATGACGATGTCCGCTGTCATCCGTATGCCGGTATCCGTCAGCCCGGTGCCGCAGTACGTGAAGGATTCCCTCAGCCCGGAGGGTACGCCGTGCGGCGCGCCCGGGCGGCTGGGAGGAGTTGCGGCGGTGACAGGCGATCGCACAGGGCGGGTCTCACGACGGCTTCGGCAAGTCGGTGCAGAGGGCAGCACGTTGGGCGGTCCGGCACCGCGCCCTGCGATGAGCAGTGGTCCTGGAGAGCGGCGCAGCGTCCGAGGGCGGAAGGCGGGAGGGTGACGCAGGCCGGTGCTCTGCGAATCGCTCCGCTCCCGGCGGAGACCACCTGGTCGCTGATGGGCCGCATCGCCGCCCGGTACGCAATGCCGGTCACCGGTCTGCGGGCGTCATGGCAGTGGAGAAACCATCCCCCGCACTCTCCCGGCACTGGCGGCGTACGGCCCGACGCCGAAGTCCTGCTCGACCCCGCCGGTCAGAACCTCCTGGCAGCCATGTGCCGCACCGAGGCGCACAGCCTCGAACGCGCCCTGCCCGCCTGGAGGACCGGACCGGCGACGTTCACCGAACCCTCCAGGGACGGGCGGCCCCAAGCGTGCTGGCAGCTGGGAGCCATGGCACACCGCCCGGTCGCCTTCGCCTGCCGGCTGTGCACGGCCCGGCGCACTGGGCAGCAGGTGGTGGCCATGCGGTACCGCGACGGATGGCAGCGGGTGTGCCCGCGCCACCGGCGCTGGGCTTTGGGTGCCGGCGACGGGCACGGCCTGGAACACCTCGACCTGGCCGGCAGCCCGGCCATTACCTCGGCGCAGCAACGGTGGCCGGCGGTGGCTCGCCGGGCCGCCGCTGCAGGGGTGGCGCCGGGGGCGGTGTTCGCACTCGCCCAGGCGGTGGTGTGCCAGTGGTGGGACATGGCCCTGGAATGGGAGGAGGAGCGGCTCTGGCCCGCGCGGCTGCATCAACTGGCGGGCGGGGACGCCGGTGGGCGGTTCTGGTGGTGGCGGGCGGTGGCCCGTGAACCGGCGGTCTTCCCCGAGGCCGTCGCCCTGGCCGAGGTCCTGCTCGATCCGGTCGTGGTGGAGATGGTGTGGCGCGACAGCGGCGCCGAGCGTATCCGGCCTTTCCCGCCCGACGGGGAGTTCGGCCGGGAACTGGGACGCAGGCTCGGGCGCCCCTGGCTCGCCCATGTCGGCGCTGTCCCTGACAGCAGCGTCCTGGCCGGGTGGTGGGGAGCGATCGTGCGCCGGCGCCGCGGCATCGGCGAGCCCGGTGACCGGGGTCTGGACCCCTGGTGGATCCCGCGTGAGGACCAGCCCGTGTCCGTCGCGGCGCAGCTGCGCACCCTGGCCCAGCGCGCCGACGGCACCATCACCTGGCGGGCCTGCGTACCCCGGCCGGAACGCACCTGGATCAACGACAAGGTCCGCGAGGCCACCGAGCTCCTGGCAACACTCGACCTCCACCACACCGCACCCCTCGCCACCGCCACCCGGCACCTGCTCGACACCCTCAGCCAGAGCATCGACACCCTCGACCACGCCGTCACCGCCATCGCCAGCGCCGCCCACGCAGCCGGCGTACCCCTCGACCACCTCGCCACCTGGACCCACACCGCGGCTGAAGTCCTCCAGCAGGACATCGACGACCACCGCGACGACCTGGAAGACCGGTACGGATACCGCCCCGGTCCGGTGCGTTGACCATCGATGCGGTGTGAGTCCGGGCGGAGTCCGGCCCGGCGAGGGACGGCACTGCGAGCTGCCCCCCGGGGCCGAGTCCGGACGCGGGTACCGCGCCCGAACCCCCGCCGGCGTGCTGCTCAGTGATCTTTGTACGGCATTGACCAGCTTCACCTGCGCCTCGGCTCACGGCGCGAGCGGTAGGGGCCGTGCGGGGAGCGGCGTCGCGAGGTCCGCATTTCACCTGGGAATCACCTTTTCGAGTGGGACGGGCTGCGTTCGCGGGGCCTGCATGACCGGTACGCCCTTGGCTGTCCGGCACAAAGGACGCGGGGTCACGTGTCGTGCTCGATGCGCTGACGGGGAAGGGGCGGTTTTGACGTGGAGGTCGTTTTCAGCGGTCCTGCCGGGCAGGTGACACAGCTGCCGTGGGATCAGGCGGTGGCATCGGCACGGTTCGAGGAGTTGTCGCCGGTGTCGGCGTTTCCGGTGGTGCCGGGTCGCCGATGGGGGCCGGGATGGTGGTGGTCGGCGACCACCGGACGGCATGTGGTGCACGGTTCGGCCGCGATGCGCACCCAGCTGATGGTCCTGGACCGGGACCCGGAAGTGACCGGCCTGTCCGCCCGCCCGGTACGGCTGCTGTGGCGGGACACGGCCGACGGACGGGTGCGCTCCTGGGTGCCCCAGTTGTTCGCCCGGTACACCGACGGCACCGGTCTGCTCGCCGACTGCCCCTCAAGCCCGGCCGCCGGCGCAGACCGGGCCCGGCGAGCGCAGGTGGTCCTGGAGGCGGCATGTGCGCGGGTGGGGTGGGCGTACCGGCGCCTTGAGCCGCTGCCTGCGGTGGCGGAGGCGAATCTGCGGTGGCTGGCCGGCTACCGCCATCCCCGGTACGAGGGGGCGCCGGAGCTTGAGGCCGCGCTGGCGCAGGCGTTCCGTGTGCCACGGCCGCTGACCGAGGGAGCGGAAGCGGTGGGTGACCCGCTCGGGGTTCTTCCTGCTGTCTATCACGCGCTGTGGTCAGGGCAGTTGGTGACGGGACTCGATGAGCCGATGCATGGCGGATCGCTGGTCCGTGTGCCCGCCGGTGGTGGCCCAGAGCGCGGACGGGGAGCAGGGATCGACATGCTGGGAATGAGGTGAGCGCCGTGGGTGGCCGCAAGGAGACCGGGCGGCGTCCGGCGGTGGAGGTCGGGGCACACGTCATCTACCAGGGGCAGACGTTTCAAGTCGCTGCGTTGCAGGGGCAACGGGTCTATCTGCTGGGTGAGGACGGCGCGGACATGTCGCTGCTGTTGGGCCGGTTGTTCGCCGATCCGCGCTTTGAGGTGGTGGGCACGCGGGCGGCGGATGCGGTGCCGCAGTGGGGGTTGTTCGAGACGCTGCCGCAGGCGGCACAGCAACGTGCATTGGCATGGCTGCCTCACGTTCGGGAGGTGGAAACCGGGTGGCCGCATCCTCAGGGCAGCCGTGAGGGGCAGCCGATGCGCGAGGAGTACGACCCCGAGCGGTGGACGCTGGCGCAGCGGGAGGCTGCCAAAGCGCGAGAGATGACAACGCTCGGCTTTGGGCCGGTGACGCCGACGACGGTGCAGCGGATGCGGCTGGTGTATCGCAAGCAGGGGTTGTGGGGGCTCGTTGACAAACGGGCGGTGCCGGCGCGTGGCCGTCGTCCGACGGGTTACGCCGACGAGCGGGTCGTGGCCGCGGTGCTGGAGGCCTTGCGCCGGCAGCGGGGCCGGTCGAAGGGAACGGTGAAGGGGCTGCAGGTGCTGGTCGGGCAGATCCTGGAGGAGACGCACGGGCGCGGGGCGGTGGAGATGCCGTCGCGGTCGTCGTTCTACCGGCTGGTGAGCGTGCTGGCGGATCCGGCCGACCGGCTGGGATACGGGGCACGGACCGCTACCGCGCCGCGCCGGGGGGCGGCTGCGCCGGTGGTACTGCGGCCCGGGGAGCAAGTGCAGATCGACACCACCCGGCTGGACATCATGGCCGTGCTGGAGGACGGCACTCTGGGACGTCCTGAGCTCTCGATCGCGGTGGACGTGGCGACACGGTCGATCCTGGCCGCGGTGCTGCGTCCGCACGGCACCAAAGCTGTGGACGCGGCGCTGTTGCTCGCGGAGATGGCGGTTCCCCATCCTGCGAGGCCCACCTGGCCGGCGGCGCTGCAGTTGTCGCGGGCGCAGGTGCCGTATGCGCGGATGCTGTCATTGGACGAGCGGCTGGAAGGAGCGGCGGCCCGTCCGGTGATCGTGCCGGAGACGATCGTGGTGGACCGCGGGAAGATCTATGTCTCGGAGAGCTTCGTCGCCGCGTGCGAGACCCTCGGGGTGAGCGTGCAGCCGGCCCCGCCACGGCGGCCGCAGGCCAAAGGGGTCGTGGAGCGGACCTTCGCCTCGGTCAACGACCTGCTCTGCCAGCACGTCGCCGGCCACACCGGGTCCAACCCCCTGCTGCGGGGCAAGAACGCTGAGGCGGAGGCGTGCTGGACGATCCCGCAGCTGCAGGACTTCCTGGATGAGTGGATCGTCTGCTGGCAGAACCGGCCGCACGAGGGACTGCGCCACCCCGTACTGGCGAAGACGGCGCTCACGCCGAACGAGATGTGGGCCGCGCTGATCACCGTGTGCGGGTACGTGCCCGTGCCGCTGACCGGAGCCGACTGGCTGGAACTGCTCCCGGTGCGCTGGCAGCCCATCACCGAACGCGGCATCCGCATCGACTACCGCACCTACGACCACGAAGTCCTCGATCCCCACCGCAGCCAGCGCTCGGATGCCGTGGTCAAGGACGGCAAGTGGGAGGTGCACCACAACCCTCACGACGCCCGGCAGGTCTGGGTCCGCCTGAGCGACGGGCAGCTCCACGAGATTCCCTGGGTCCATCGCGATCACGTCCATCAGCCGTTCAACGACCAGATGTGGCGCCACGTTCAAAGCGAGGTCGCGCAGCGCGGCGAACGCGAGCAGCACGAGGCCGACCTCGCCGACGCCCTCGACCAGTTCCTGCGCCGCACCCGTGGCACGGGAGTGCGAGCAGCGCCGAAACGGCGGGGCCGCAAGAGCCCCATCACCCCGCCCGGCCACGCGGCCGTTCTGGAGGGCCTGGCGGTCGGCCTGCCCGCCCCACGGCAATCCGGCACGACCGGCGCCGAGCCCGAGGAAGGTGAGGGCGCGGGGAGCAGCGGGCAGGCCGCCCCATCCGCCTGGGCCGAGGCTGCGGGGGCGTCACAGACGGGGCCGGCGCCGGATGAGGAGTGGGGCGAGAGCCTGGACGACCTCGCCGCCACCGGCCTGGCTGCCGGGACCGATGGAGATGCGGCACCGGATGCCGCGGAGGAAGCAGGCGCGGACGCGTCGCCCGCTGATGTTCCGGCCGGCGGATACGGGCTGTGGGACGCCGAAGCGGAGGCCGAGCAATGGTGAGCCGCCCACAGGGCATGAGAGAGGCATCGAAGAGCGACACCGCGTCAACCGCACACCGGTCGGCGGACCCTGCGGTGAGGACCGAGAACGTCGCGGACGGCGCGGGCGGCAACGGGCAGGTTCAGCCGGGGGCGGTGACCGTGTGGGACGGGTTCGCCCGCTTCGCCACCACACCCGTGACCGAGCCTCCCGCGCCAGGGACGCCCCCGCGCAGCATCGAAGAAAGGATCGGCTATCACTCGCAGTTCGTGACGGTCCGCACCCCGGCCATCGACACACTGGCCAAGCAGGTACGCACCCTGATGGTCCTGGGCCGCCACCAGCAGGTCACCGCACGCCCGTCCCTGATCGTCACCGGCCCCGCCGGCGCGGGCAAGACCACCGCGCTGCTCCAGGTCGGCCGCGCCTGCCACCTGGCCCACACCCGCCGCCAAGGCGATACGGCCGCGGCCGGACAGGCCCCGGTCGCCTACGTGCTCGTGCCGCCCGCCGCCAGCCCGAAGACCCTGGCTCTCGAATTCGCCCGCTACCTCGGCATCCCCCTGACAGGCCGCATGTCGCAGGCCCAGATCGTCAACAGCGTCTGCCACACCTACACCACGGCCGGCGTACGACTGGCGCTGATCGACGAGATCCACCGGCTCAACCCCCGCACCACCACCGGCGCCCAGAGCGCCGATCTGCTCAAAGACCTCACCGAACGCATCGGCGCGACGTTCGTGTACGCGGGCATCGACGTCACGGCTACACCGTTGTTCGCCGGGGTACGCGGGGCGCAGCTCGCCGCACGCGCCAGTCTCGTCGACTGCGATCCCTTCCCCGCACGCGACGGTACGCGCGAGCCGTTCAAGGACCTGGTCCGAGCGATGGAGGACGCCCTCGACCTCCGCCACCACCAGCGAGGGAGCCTGGTGCGGCTGGCGCCGTACCTGCACGCCCGCACCGCCGGACGGATCGGCTCGCTGGCCCGCCTGATCAAGCAGGCAGCCATCACCGCGCTCATCGACGGCACCGAACGCATCACGAAGACCACCCTCGACGCCGTCCGCCTGGACCACCTCGCCGAACAGCACTACCGGCCCCGCACCCGAACCAAACCCGGCACCCGGTGAACCAGACACTCCTCACGGCCGGCCGGGCCGCCGCGCCCGGTGCCCTGCAAGGCGGCGCACCCGCCGTCGGGACATGGGCACAGATCCCGCCTGCGGCACCGGGCGTATTCCGCATCCGGCCGCTGGCCTTCGAAGCAACCGCCTCCTACCTACAACGCCTCGCCGGCGCCTACCGGCTGACACTTCCCCAACTCTGCGACAGCGCCGGCATCACCGTCCACGGACACGGCACCCCGCCCACAGCCGAACTCGACCTCTCCCCCACCGCCGCAAGCCGCATCGCTGCCCTGAGCCGGATCCCGATGACTCACCTCGCCCACGCCCTGCCACACCTGGTCCAGGGCTACGGGCCGGGAACCGGTCCGGCCGCCGCGTGCTGGAAGCCCCTCGACGCCGAGCACCGGCCCGTGGCCGCCTGCACCTTGTGCACGTGGCACCACAACAGGGCCACGACGGGGCCCCATGGGTCCACCGGCCCTGGCACCAGCTCATCTGCGTCCACCATCAACAAGCCGCCCCCGACCCACGACTCGATGCCCCCGTACGCACCGCGGCGGTCACCGCACTGACCGCCGCGCACCACGCCCACCAGCGTCTGCAGCGCCACCCCCGCGGGACAAGCGCGTGGATGACAGCACGCGCGATCACCACCCGCTGGTACGACCACCAACAACACCTCACCGACCGCTGGCACACGCGCCTGAGCCAACTCGTGAGAGCCAACGCGCACTTGGACCGCGCAGGGAACGCTTCAGCCGTACTCCTGGCCCGTGATCTGGTGACCTACCCCGAAACCGTCACCCTCGCCCGCACCCTGGCCACCCTCCCCCACCAACACCCGGCACAACCCACCCGCGACATCCTCACCATGATCGGCCACAGACTCGCCCTCACCCGGCTCTCCCCCGCCACCAGCGACCCGCTCCACACCTACCTCACCCGAACACGCCACTGACCAGGCCCCACACACCACCACACCCCACAGCTACCTACACACGGACCATTCCGTCTACAACACACACAAGATCAATCCCACACACCAACAAAACCCCTGGTCAACACCCCGAACAACCAAACCGAACACCCAACACAACACCCCAGAAGACCACCGACAACCACCCCGACCCACCCCCAAATTCCCACCACAAACACAGAACACCAGGACGCAACAACCCAGCTACAGCAGAACTACCGCTCCGTCACACCTCGCTGGGGCTCGGCACGCTGGAGCGGGCGCACGCGGCCGGCCTTCCGGGCTGGGACCTGATCGTTGTGGACGAGGCGCACCGCACGTCGGGGCGGATCGGCAAGCCGTGGGCGGTCGTCCACGACAACGCCCGCATCCCGGCGCTGCGGCGGCTGTACATGACGGCCACGCCGAGGCTGTGGCAGCTCGACGACGACCAGGAGCCGGGCGTGCCGGGCGAGTTGGTCGCGTCGATGGAGGACGATCCGGACGGGCCGTTCGGATCGCGCTGCTACACCCTCACGCTGTCCGAGGCGATCAACTGGGGCATCTGCGCGCCCTACCAGGTGGTGTGCGTCGACATCACCGACACCCAGCTTCAAGCCGCGCAGCTCCTCGGCGAGGACGCCCGGTCGGACCAGGTACGCGGAGCCCGGCTCGCCGCGCTGCAGACCGCGCTGGTGAAGGCCTCGGCCGAAGAGGACTTCCGCCGGACGCTGGTCTTCCACCACCTGGTCAAGGAGGCCGAGGCCTTCGCGGCAGGCCTTCCCGGCGTCGCCGCGCGGCTGCACGCGGACGACCCGGAACTGTACCCGGGCGCGGTCTGGGCGGACTGGCTGTGCGGCGATCATCCTGCGGTCCACCGGCGCCGTGTGCTGGGTGAGTTCGCCGGCGGCGGCGCGGACGCGGCCAGGCGCTTTTTGGGGTCGGCGAAGGTCCTGGGCGAGGGCGTCGACACCAAGAACTGCGACAGCGTGTACTTCGCCGACGTGCGCGGCTCCATGCCCGACCTCGTCCAGGCCGTTGGCCGCGCCCTGCGCATCCAACCCGGGGAAGGCAAGACCGCCTCCCTCGTGGTGCCGATCCTGCTCGGGCCCGGCGAGACGGCGGACAACATGCTCACCAGCCGGGCCTATGACGGCCTGGCGAAGCTCCTGGAAGCCCTCAGGGCGCACGACACCCGCATCGTGGAAGCCTTGGCCGTACCGCAGGCGCAGAGCCGTTCCAAGGGCGTCCAGAGCCGTCAGGGGGGCCGGGACGGAGAGAGCGCCGAGGACGAGGACGGCGTCCGTATCTCGGTGCCGGCGCGAGCGCTGCTGAAATTCAGCACCCCGCGCGACCCGGCCGCCCTGGCCGCGTTCATCAACCTGCGCGTCCTCAACCCCGAGAAGGAACACTGGCGGCGCGGTATCGAGGCCGCCGTCATCTACACCCGGCTCCACGGCGACCTGAAAGTCCCGTTCACGTACCGCGTCCCCGACGGCCAGGAGAAGGAAACCGATCACGAGGGCGAGGGCCAGGGCGGCGCGGGTAAGGGAACGCGGGAGGCGTGGCCGGCCTCGCTCGCCGCCTTCCCGCTCGGGCAGTGGATCGCCGACGCCCGCCGTCACTACGCCCAAGGCCGCCTCGACGCCGAACGTATCCGGCAGCTGGAGACGCTCGGCATGATCTGGTCGCACCGCGACGTCGCATGGGAAGAAGGACTCACCGCAGCGCGCGGATGGGCCCAGGAGAACGGGCACCTCCTGGCACCGCAGGACGCCGTCCACCGGGGCCACAAGGTCGGCATCTGGCTGAAAAACCAACGAGCCGACGCGCGCAAAGCCGCCGAGATCGAGCAACGGCGCGCCGAAGGCCTGCCGGCCGGATCGGCGGCCGGGGCCCTGTCACAAGAACGGCGCGAGCAGCTGGACGACATCGACCCCTCCTGGTGCCCCACCTGGCCCGTGGAATGGCAGCGCATCTTCCACCTCACCCGCCTGCACCTCGAGGCCGGCGGCGAGCTGCCCATGGAGCCGGGCACCGTCGTGCACCAGGGCGAAGACCTCGGACGCTGGGTACGCCAACAGCAACTCGCCTTCAACAAACTCACCACCGTCCAGCAGTGGATGTGCGAACACGTCCTCGGCATCGAACCCGCAACCGAGGAAGAAAAACCCCCTCCACGCCGCAAGCACGCCGACAAATGGGCCATGAACTACCAGGCCGCCAAGCAGTACTACGAACGCGAAGGACACCTCCGGGTACCCAGGAAACACACCGAACGAATCACCACCGGCAACGACAGCGGAGACCAGGACGAGCACGACCTCAAGCTCGGAGCATGGATCAGCAACCAACACAGCCGAGCCACCACACTCTCCCCCGAACGGCACGAGCAACTCACAGCAATCGGCATGCGATGGGCGTAGCAGCGTCGGGCGGGTCGGCTGAATATCTGACGCTTGGGCACGGACCGTGTCAGGTACCTGTGTGCCTACCGAAAGGCCCCGGCAGGGCACCCTGCTGGCGATTCTCTGAGGGGTCTTCGCCGACGTTGGCTGATCCACAATGGGGTTATGACTGCCATCCAACCGCAGCCGCGGTTCACCATATTCGTGCACCTCACGGCCTTGCCCTCGTGGCTCGCGCTGAGGCGCCCCGAGCGTCAGCAGATCATCGCCAATCACGTGCAACCGCTGCTGGACAAACACGACACTGTCCAGGTCCGGTGGTTCGACGCTGAAGCCTGGGCCGCCACTCCGTCCGACGTTCTGGTAGCGACGACCAACGACCTGACCTCGTGGTCCGATCTGTTCGAGGGCCTTCGCGACAGCCCGCTGTGGAGCGTGCCGTACTTCCGGGTGGAGCTTGTACTGCCGACGGTCGAGGACGGCTTCGCCGACTACGAGCGTCGAACCGGGCAGCGTGACGAGTCGTCGTTGACGCCGTGATGATGACCGGCTTGAACACGTCCAGCCGCGTCATGCAGGGCGGCAGCTGCTTGCGCGGCTCCAGCCGCCGATGGACATCTGCCGCCGTCACCGTCCGGTGCACGGCGGCGTCGGCCACCTGCGGCCCGACGAGCCACGGAGTCCTGGAGGAGTGGGACGACTTCGCGTACCAAGTGGTCGGCACCGCGCCGAACCTCGCCGCCGCCCAGTGCGGCGTCAGCGGACTGTTCAGGGGCGAGACTCTTCACCAGCGGCCGTTCCAACACGCGACGTTGCTCGACACCTCGAAGCGTGAAGAACGGTCGCCCTGCTGTCCCGGGAACGAATCAGGATCATCGGGTCAGGTGAACGGCGGAGGTTAACCTCAATGCCGTTGACTTTGGGCCGTGTTGGCGGTTCAACGGATACCAGGGGTGGTGTTCCGTGGCTGCTCGGCTGGTCGATCGTGTGGCGCTTGGGG
>NZ_JBVHMR010000094.1:0-12919 GCF_055558375.1 Streptomyces sp. NPDC025793
GACTCCACCGTGGCCCGGGCCCACCACCACGCCGCCGGGATGGCCGTCGATGCGGAGTTGCTCGAAACCCTGGAGAAAGCGGTCGCGGAGGAAAAGGGGCTTCGCCAAAGGGACAGAACGCCCCGGTAGCCGAGCCGGACGAACAGGCGGATGCCGCCCGCGAGGAGCGACGGCGCCTGCGCCGACGCCGCAAGGCCCGGCTCCGCGCAGCGGAACTGGGGCGCTCGCGCAAATCGAGGCCGTGTGGCGGGCCGGCGGCGAGCCCGTCACCCTCCACCCGCACGCTCCTGGTGGCATCGCCGACCCTACCGAGGTCGCTGCCCGCCTCGCCCGCTTCGACGGCCTTCTGCTGCCGGGCGGCGGCGACATCGCCCCCACCGCTACGGAGCAGCCGACGCGCACGAGGCCGTCTACGTCGTCGACGACCGTCAGGACGCCTTCGATCTGGAACTCGCCCGGCAGGCCCTCGCGAGCGGGCTGCCGCTGCTGGCCGTCTGCCGCGGCCTGCAGGTGGTCAACACGGTACTGGGCGGGACACTCCACCAGGGCATGGGCGGCTCGGAACGATAGAATCGCCACGTCCGTCACCCCGTCTCCATAGCCTCCGGTTCGGCCCTGGCCCGGGTCACCGGCGTAGACAAGGCAGAGGCCTCGTGCTACCACCACCAGCACGTGGACCGGCTGGGCGAGGGGCTGACTGTCACCGCCCGCACCGCCGACGGGACGGTCGAGGCCGTCGTGTTAGCCGAAGGCGCCGGGTGGCTCCTGGCCGTTCAGTGGCATCCCGAGGACGCCGCGCATGAGGACCCGACGCAGCAAGGTCTCTTCGACGCACTGGTCCGGGCCACCTGCCGGGCGGTCTGAAAAAGGCCAGAAGTCACGCCGCGGGTCGGCTCGGCCGGGGTCAGCACTTGGCGCTCAGCCCGCTGCGGCGCGGTGTCGGATTTTCGCCCTTCAGCAGTGACCTGCGGCGGTCCTCACCCTGTTCCTCCACCTGGAGGACCACACGGCGCAGTCCGTCGGCGAGCGTGCGGCACTCCGCACCACTCAGCCGAGCGGTGACGAAGGCTTCCTTCTCATTGACGCCCAGGAGGACGAGCCGCTCGTCGGTGGGATGGCGGGCCCGCCGCCGCATCCCCCGCGATTCCAGGGTGCGGGCGACACCGGTCAGCGTGCCCTTGGAGATTCCCGCCTCCTCAGCCACATGCCGGGTCTCGGACTCGCCCCGCACCCACACCACCACGAAGGCGGTCCACGTCAGGTCCGAGCCGCGCAGCACGGAGTTTTCCAGATGCTGACGCACGGCGGGCGCAGCCCGGTAGATATTGGCCACCGCGGCCATCTGTTCCCGGCGCAGGGGAATGCCGCCGAGCTTCTCCGCCTCGCTGATGGACCGCTGGCTGGGCACCGTGGCTCCCCTCATGTCGCTGCCGGATCGCGGGCTCCCGAGGCCGCGATCGTTCGGCATCAAATTGTGTCCGACCGCGATCCCGCTCCTCGTCGTCCCCATTGACCGTGCTCTCTGCCGAACCGTCGAATCTCCAGTTGTCTTCACCTGGCCGTCCCACGGCACCGATCGTCACATCCAGGTGATGCGGGCGCCGCCATTGAATGCGGTGACGGCTCGAGCGCCCGAGGCGCCATCGAGATGCTGGGGCGGGCCGGCTCACCGGACTGGCTGGTGGCTGTTCAGTGACATCAAGAGGACACTGTCACTACAGACCTGATGAGCCAGACCGTCTTCGAGCCGCTGTTCGAAACGCGCCCGTCGGTAGACCAAACCAAAAGTGATCAAGATTCAGCTGAGTCCAAGGAACTGATTTTTTGAGATAAAGAAGCAGGGCAGTGTGATGCGCGACCCCGGATTCCACGACAATGCAGGGATCCTGCCGGAGCTGGACAACGAAAAGTACGCCGTCCTGGACGCGCGCGGTGTTCTGATAGCACTGAGCTCGGGGGCGGAGGGCTTGCTCGGCTACAGGGCGGCGGAGATCCGAGGGTGGCGCGCGACAGATCTGCTGCACCCCAGTTCGGAGGCTTCGGGGCTCGTGCGACGCTGGCGAGCAGGGGGAGAGGTGCAACGGGGGCAAGCGGTTCTGCGTCACCGGAGCGGACGTGGCATCGAGGTCATCCTGCAGGCGTGTCCGATCGTGTCCACGGACGGTGACGCACAGTGGCTGGTGCAGGCATTGAACGCCGAATCAGTGCGACGGTACGAACTCGGTGAGGCGCTCTTGAGGGGATTGTTCACCGAGTCACCCTTCCTCATCGATGTCTTCGACAGACAGTTTCGGTTTGTCGCCCAGAATTACTCTCAGCAACGTGCCGTAGGGTTTGTTGGCAAGGATTTCACTGGGCGCACAATGGCCGAGGTGGCACCTCCTGGTCTGTTGGACATGGTGGCTCTTGAGGCACGGCAGCGGCAGGTCCTGGAGACGGGAAAGGCGCTGATCCAAACCGAAGTCCGCGGCCGCACACCCGACGATCCCGACCGTGAACACGTGTGGTCCGAATCCATTCTTCCGCTCCGGAACCGGTCCGGGGATGTAACGGCGCTGGCACACACGGTTGCCGACGTGACGGAACGGGTCAGAGCCCGGGAGCGGTTGGCTCTGGCCAACGACGCGAGCATGCGCATCGGTACCACGCTGGATGTACTGCGGACCGCCCGGGAATTCGTCGAGGTGGTCGTACCGGAGTTCGCCGACTATGCCTATGTCAACCTGCTGGACCCGGTCTTCGACGGCGAGGAGCCGACAACTGGTCCGATCAGCGCAGAGGTACCGCTACGCCGTGCCGCCAGCGCAAGCGTGCCAGGGGGGCCGGGGGAAGACTTGGTGCCGACGGGCGATGTCGATCCATTCACCTCTGGGCTGGAGTCGTTTTTCAACCAGGCATTGATGAGCGACACCCCCCTGCTGCTGACCGGAGAGGAACTGCTCCGGGCACTCACTCCAGTGGATCCCCGCCGGGCCGCCGTGGTCCGCAGATACGGGGTCCACTCGTGGCTGCTGGTACCGATGTCCGCGCGGGGCAGGGCACTGGGCGCGGCGGTCTTCGTCCGCTTCCAGCGCGCCCATGGGTTCGAAGCAGATGACGTGCCACTGGCACAGGAAATCGCCACACGCGCAGCCGTGTGCATCGACAACGCCCGTCGTTACACCCGGGAGCGGACCACGGCTCTGGAACTCCAGCGCAGCCTGCTGCCACAGCAACTACCGGGGCTCCGTGCCGTGGATGCAACGTCGCGCTACGTGCCGGCGAGGGGGCACACAATGCTGGGGAGTGCTTGGTTCGACGTGATTCCGTTGTCGGGCGCGCGGGTGGCATTGGTGGTGGGGGATGCGGCGGGTCACGGCCTTCAGGCTGCCGTGACCATGGGGCGGCTGCGAACCGCCGTACGGACACTCGCCGATCTCGATCTGTCCCCCGACGAACTGCTCGCCCATCTGGATGCCCAGGCAGGTACGTTCCACGACGAGCACGGCGAGCGTCTGACGGGCAGGGCGGCAGGCGCGACGTGCCTGTACGCCGTCTTCAACCCGGTCTCACGACGCTGCGTTCTGGCACGAGCAGGTCATCCACCACCCGCTCTCGTCTCAAGTGTCGGGAAGGTCGAGGTTCTCGACCTTCCCGGCGGTCCTCCCCTCGGTCATGGCGGTCCTCCGTTCGAAAGCAGCGAGATGACTCTGGCCGACGGGGACCTGCTCGTGCTGTACAGCGTCGCCCTCGTGAACTCGCCAGGCCAGAGGGCCAACACCGGACCTCCACTGCTGCGCGAAACGCTGTCCGACTGCCAACGATTCCTGGCCGAACCGTCCGGCGCCGGGTCCGGTCTCGATGCTTTCTGCGACGCGGTGATCGACCGTCGGCTGCCTGCACACCCGCAGGACGACGTGGCACTCCTCGTCGCGCGAGTGCACGAGATGGACCCGAACCGTCATGCAACCTGGGAGCTGCCGTCCGATCCCGAGGCTGTGGCTATGGCGCGCACACTCGCCAGGCGCAAACTCACCGAGTGGGACTTGGACAACCTGGTGTTCAACACAGAACTCGTCATCAGCGAACTGGTCACCAACGCCATCCGCTACAGCAGCCCCCCGATCCGATTGCGTTTGCTCCGCGACCAGAGCCTGATCTGCGAGGTCTCCGACGGCAGCAGTACCTCACCGCACGTACGACACGCTCTGGAGACCGATGAAGGAGGACGCGGCCTGTTCCTCGTCGCAAAGCTCACCCGGCTGTGGGGCACCCGGTACCACGCCCGTGGTAAGACCATTTGGGCTGATCAGCCGTTCTCCGGTGTGTCGGAGGACGACACCGTGCCCTTCCCCCTGGAAATCGAGGACATCGAGGCCCTGTAGTCAGAGGACCTCCCGCTTGAATGCGTGTTATTCGGGTCTGCTGCACGATCGAGTGACATCTTGACCTGCCCCACCTCTCAGGTTCCAGTTCTGCTGGCTACTGACACGAAAAGTTCAGAGTGTGAGGTCAGCCCGCTGAGATGGGTTCGAAGCGGAGGGTCAGGCCGAGGCTGTTGGCTTCCTTGACCATGCGGCGCATGGCGCGTTCGGGGTTGCGCTTGGCGAAGTAGTCGGCGCCCAATTCGCGGTAGGGGACCTGGTCGTGGAGCACGTGCCAGATCGCGATGGCGATTTTGTGCATGACGGCGACCAGGGCGCGTTTCGCGCCGCGGCGTGCGGCGATGCGACGGTGGAACACAGCGAGGTAGGAGTCCTTGTTGCGGACTGCCGCCATGGCGGCGACCCCGAGCAGCCGTTTGAGGTTGGTGTTGCCGTGCCGGGTGCGCCCGGAGCGGTTCACGCCGGCGGACTCGCTCTGTCCGGGGCAGACCCCGATCCAGGAGGCGAGGTGGTGGGCAGTGGCGAACTGGGCCATGTCCCCGCCGGTCTCGGCGATGACGATCTCGGCCGCGAGGCGGCTGATGCCGGGGATGGTGTCCAGCAGGTCGAGGTCGTGTTCCTGGGCGGCCAGCAGTTCGGCGATCCGCACGTCGAACATCGCGGCCGTCTCGTTGAGGTGGTCGATCTGGTCGAGGTAGTGGCGGACCATGAACCCATGGTGCGGCGTGAAGTCCCCGTCCAGGGCCTCGACCAGTTGCGGGATCTTGGCCCGGGCCTGGCGGACGGTGAGGTCGGCCAGCCGCTGCGGGTCCCGCTCGCCGGCGACCAAGGCTTCGAGGATCGCCCGGCCCGAGACGCCCACCACGTTCGACAGGACCGAGGTCAGCTTGAAGCCGGTGTCCTCCAGCTCCTTCTCCAGCCGCTGGGCCTCCGCGCCCGCGGCCCGGACGACCTCGGTCCGGCGGCGGGTCAGATCCCGCAGTTCCCGGACGGTGCGGGGCGGAACGAAGGAACCCATCACCATACCCGAGGCCCCTGCGCGGGCCAGGAACGCCGCGTCGCTCGGATCGGTCTTGCGGCCCCGGATGCCCTTCAGGTGGGAAGGGTTGACCAGCATCAGGTTCAGGTGCGGCTGCAGCAGGTAGTAGACGCTGCGCCAGTAGTCCGAGGGCGCTTCCATCACCACGACCTCGCCCCGGGACCTGTCCCCGGGTGGTGGACACCTCTGATCCCGGCCCCGCCAGGGGCCGGGGAGGAGGGATCTCTTATGGTGATGAAGGTCTACTCGCCCGAGTTCAAGGCGGACGCGGTCGCGCTGTACCTGTCGGATCCGGGCCATACCTTCGAGGGCATCGGCAAGGATCTGGGGGTCAGCCGGGAGACCCTGCGTAACTGGGTGCGGGCCGAGCGGGCCCGCCGCGGTGAGCGCGGCACGACGAGCACGAACACGAAGGACGTCCCGGTGAGCGAGGCCACGAAGGAAGAGCTGGAGGCCGAGATAGCGGCCCTGCGCGCGGAGAACAAGGACCTGCGCAAGCAGAACGCGACGCTGGCCACCGAACGGGACATTCTCCGCAAGGCGACGAAGTTTTTCGCCACCGAGATGAACTGGTGAACCGCTTCACGTTCATTGAGGACCACCACCGCGCCTGGGGCGTGAAGCGGTTGTGTCACGTGCTGGAGGTCGCCCGCTCCAGCTTCTACACATGGCGGGCCGGCCGCCAGGCCCGCGCCGCGCGTGAGCGGGCGGACGCCGCGCTCGCCGAGCGGATCAGGGCCGTGCACGCCGAGTGGGACGGCACCTACGGCCGCCCCCGGATCACCGCCGAGCTCCGCGACGGCGGTGAGCGCGTGAACCACAAGCGCGTCGGACGGGTCATGCGCAAGTACGGCATCGCCGGGCTGCGGCTGCGCAAGCGCCAGGTCACCACCGTGCCCGAACCGTCGGCCACGCCCGTGCCGGACCTGCTGCGGCGCGACTTCACCGCCAGCGAGCCGAACACCAAGTACGTCGGCGACATCACCTACCTACCCGTGGGTGACGGCGAGTTCCTGTATCTGGCGACCGTGATCGACTGCTTCTCGCGCCGCCTGGTGGGCTGGTCGATCGCCGACCACATGCGCACCTCGCTCGTCGCCGACGCACTCCGGGCAGCCGCCGCGAACCGCGGCAACCTGGCCGGAGCCGTCTTCCACAGCGATCACAGAGCGCAGTACACCTCCCGCCAATTCGCCGATGTCTGCGCCGAGTTGGGGGTGCGGCAGTCCATGGGCGCGGTCGGCACGAGCGCGGACAACGCGCTCGCGGAGAGCTTCAACGCGGCCCTCAAACGCGAGACGCTCCGCGGCGCCCGTTGCTTCGACGGAGCCCGCGCCTGCCGCCTGGCCGTCTTCCGCTGGACCACCCGCTACAACACCCGCCGACGACACTCGGCGAACAGACAACAGGCACCGATCGCCTACGAGCAACAGTCAGCTACCCTGACACTCGCCGCATAACGACACGAACAGGTGTCCACCCTACGGGGACAAGGCCCCCCGTCGTTCGACCAGCCAGGCCAGCAAGCGGCGGATCTCGGCCTGGCTGGTGCCGAACCGCTCGGTCTCCAGGCTCCACCGGCCCGCGTGCGTGGTGCTGGGGGTGCGCACGCAGCCGACCAGGAACCGCTTGCCCAGGTCCACCCCTGCCGACCGCAGATGGATGACCTCGTCCTTCACGTCCAGCCAGGCCATGACCGGCTCCCTCCCACGCAGGGACGCATGAACGCGACGGGCGGCCCGGAGGGGTCAACGGGACGGAGCGGAGACTGACACATGTGCTCCGCGCGCCCGATGGCGACCCTGACACAAACCGTGGTTCCCTCAGCGACCCCCAAAACCATCCTGACTTACGAGCTCACCGGCATCGCAGTAGCACCGGCCTGACCGGGACACCCAGGCCCATTTTCCCAGCCACGGGGTGATCACGTCAGTGACTCTGGGTTCCTGACTTCGGCGTATTAGGGTCAGTTCGGTCTGTCGAGAGCGAGGCCTGTCCCGGTGAGGTATCCGCCGAGGATGTTGTGCCGGTACTGCAGTGCCTTGAGTCGCCTGCGGAGCAGGCTCTCCAGCTCGCCGAGCGTGCGGGTGGCCAGGTTGGCCAGGCTCCGCTTGATGTGCGCCCACAGGCCCTCGACCGGGTTGAGCTCGGGCGCATACCCGGGCAGCAGGACCACTGTCAGCCAGTCCCGCTCGGCCGCGAGCGCTTGCATCGTCTTGGAGATGTGGGTGTTCAGCCGGTCCCACACCACGATCAGTGGAGCCTTGAGCAGTTGGTGGGCGCCGTCGAGCAGGTGGATGTAGTCGCTCTCGCCGAGCGAGCGGCGCTCGCCCTTGCGGCCGGTATGCCGGCGTACCCGGTAACACAGGCGGGCGGGCAGCCCGGGCCGGTAGCACAGCAGTCCGGCCACCGAGAGCCGTCCCCGGCTGCGGCCGGACACCTTGACCCTCGGGGTGCTCCCGCGCCTCCCCCAGGCGCGGCCCTTGGGCGGACGGCCGGTCACGCCCGCTTCGTCCTCGAAGCAGATGAACGCGCCGGTCACCGCCCGGAGGGTTTTACCTCCTGCCAGGTCACCTCCCGCCATGAGGTGATCGCGTCCTCGTCGCGCTCGGCAGCGGGCCGGGCGGGCATCTGCACGCTGCAGCCCATGCGGTGCAGCAGCCGGGTCACCCCGGAGACGCTGTAAGAGATGTGGAACTTCCTCCCGATCAGCGTGCGCACCCGGGATGCGGTCCACACCTGGTCGTCCGCCCAGCCGTGCGCGGCCGGCCCCTCATCCAGCCACGTCGCGAGCTTGGCCTGCAGGTGAGGACCGAGCCGGGAGTCGTAGCCGCAGGGACCCTTGGAACGCAGTTCTTCGCGCCCGCCCGTCCTCCAGGCGCGGCGCCACCGATAGACCGACTTCTCACTCACCCGTAACTCCCGCACGATGCACGGGACTTCCGTGTCCTCCTCGAAGAGGTCAACGGCCCGCATCAGTACCTCTTCCCGACGCCTGCGCTGCTCGGCGGTCAGCCCGCCCCCCATCCGGATACCGCATACCCCCGGCCTACCAGCTCGGACGGACCACGTCACCGGCCCCGACACACATCCAGACCACGAGACGCCGAAGATGCTCCTATGACTGTCAAGCCGCTGGGGCCAGGTTGGTTTGGGTGATTTGCCCAGTCGGTGTCCTGGTTAGAGCGCGGTAGACCTCGCGGGCGACGAATCGCTTGAGGCAGCGCATGATGTCCTTCTTGTTCAGCCCTTCCTTGGTTCGGCGGTCGACGTAGTCGCGGGTGCGTGCGTCGAAGCGCATGCGGGTGAGCACGATGGTGTGCAGTGCGTTGTTCGCGGCCCGGTCGCCGCCGCGGTTGAGGCGGTGGCGGTGGGTGCGGCCGGAGGATGCCGGGATCGGGGCGACCCCGGCCAGGTGCGCGAACGCGCCCTCGGAACGCATGCGTTCGGGGTTGTCCCCGGCTGAGGCCAGCAGTTGACCGGCGGTCTCGGGGCCGACGCCGAACAGCTCAAGCAGCGCGGGGGCGGCCTGCCTGACCAGCGGGCCGATCTCTGCGTCCAGCTCGGCGATCTCCGCGTCGAGTGTCTGGTGGCGTCGGGCGAGCCGTCGCAGCGAGGCCCTGGTCGCCGTCAGCGGGCGGGACAGATCGTCGCCGGGCCGCAGCCGGGCGAGGGTGCGTATCAACATGGCCCTGTCCAGTGCAGCGAACTGCTCGCGCAGCAAGGCGGGCGCCGAGACCAGTAGGGCTCGGATCTGGTTCATCGCCTGGGTGCGGGTTTTGACCGCGCTGCGGCGGGCGACCCTCATCACTCGGACCGCTTCGACGACGCCGTCCCGGCTTTTGGGGATGCCGGTGGCGCGCCCGGACAGCACGGCCGTCGCGGCTGCATAGGCATCGATCGGGTCGGACTTGCCCTTCGTCCGCCGTGTCTTGCGGTCGGGGCGGTCCACGTCGACGACGGCAACGCCGGCTGCTGTCAGCACCCGGGCGAGTTCGGCTCCGTAGGCGCCGGTGCCCTCCACTCCCACCGCGACGAGTGCGCCGTGTGAGCGCATCCACTCCAGCAAATCCCGGTAGCCGCGGATGGTGGCCGGGAACTCCCGGTCGGCCAGGTGCCGACCGACTGTGTCGATCACTGCGGCATGGTGCGTGAGACCGTGGGTGTCGACTCCGCCGGTGATCTGCGGGCCATCGTGCGTCATGCTGGTCATGTCCGTCCTTGTGGCGTGTCCGTTCCGAGGGCGGCACGCGCCGGTCGGGCGGGTGGACAAGACAGTGACGGGGCTTCTGGACCAAGCTCCTGACTTGTTGAATCGAGCCCAGATGCTCGGTCTGCAGCCGTAGCGTCCAGGGTGTCGGTCGGCACGGGCCCGCAGTGCTTCTTGCCGCCTTCGGGCTGGCTCACTGATAGCGTGCCGCCGCCGGCCGACACCCGCGCGGTGTGGCTCGACAGAGGCATGAAGGTGACATGGTGACTTCAAGTCAGGGTGCCCACCGCACTTCCCTTCCTGTCTCTTCGAGTGCGAGGGCAGCAGCCTGTGATCCTGATCGGTGTCGATCCCCACAAGTTGTCCCACACCGCTGTCGCCGTCGACCCCGCGGGCCATCAGGTGGCCCAGCGCCGGTTCGTCGTCAACGCCGGGACCTTCCGCCAGCTGATGCGCTGGTGCGAGCAGTGGCCCGACCGTCGTTTCGCGGTCGAGGGCGCCGGCGGCCTGGGCCGTACCCTCGCCCAGCAGCTGACCGCCGCGGGCGAGAACGTCGTCGACGTGCCCTCCACCCTCTCGGCGCGAGCCCGGCTGCTGGCCACCGGCGGCGACCGCAAAACCGACGCCAAGGACGCCCTTCACATCGCCCAGGTCGCTCTCTTCCGTCATGACCTTCGAGCCGTGGTCCAGGAGGACCAGACCACGATCCTGCGGCTGTTGACCGAGCGCCGAGACGACCTGGTCCACGAACGCACCCGCGTCCTGAACCGCTTCCACGCCGTCCTCCGCGATCTGCTGCCCGGCGGTGCCCCCACCGGCTTGTCGGCAGACAAGGCCGCCGTCCTGATGAAGGGGATCCGGCCGGTCACAGCCACCGACAACTGCCGCCGGGACATAGCCCGTGACCTGCTGGCCGACCTGCGCCGCCTCGACCGGCAGGTCAAGGACAACGAAGCCGAGATGCGCGACGCCGTCGCCGCCACCCGCACCACGCTGACCACCCTGCCCGGCCTAGGCACCGTGCTGGCCGCGAAGGTCATCGGGCACATCGGGGACGTCAGTCGCTTCCCCACGGAGCACCACTTCGCCAGCTACACCGGCAGTGCACCCCTGGACGCCTCCAGCGGCAACAACGTCCGCCACCGGCTCAACACCGGCGGCAACCGCGCGCTGAACTCGGTTCTCCACACGATCGCCGTCTGCCAGATCCGCGACGGCGGGCGTGGGCAGGACTACTACCTCCGCAAGATCAGCGAGGGAAAGACACCGTCCGAAGCCCGCAGAGCCCTGAAGCGACGCCTGTCCAACGTGGTCTACCGGATCATGAAACGCGACCAACGGAGACACCTCGCTCAAGCCGCTTGACACACAGAGGCGCTATAAGGTCACAAACGCCCGTCCGGCCGCGTGCGTGGCGGCCCTGCCGATGAGCCGACAAATCTTAAACAGGACAGTCGATGACGTCAGTCAGTAAGTGAGTCAGGCTCACCAGCAGAACCGCCAGTCACATTCTCACTGTCAGTAAGTGAGTCAGGCTCACCAGCAGAACCGCCAGTCACATTCTCACTGTCAGTAAGTACCTCTTCGAAGAGATCAAGGCCCTCGGCTTCACGGGCTGCCTGAACCTCCTGCACAAGTACATCAACCAGGGCCGCGCGGACGCCGACCGCAGCCATATCTCCCCGCGCAGGCTCGCCCGGATGTTGCTGACCAGGCCCGACAACCTCAAGGCCGAGCACCACGATCTCCTGGCCAAACTCACCATCGCCTGCCCCGAGATGACCCAACTGGTTACCGATATCCGGGACTTCGCCCCGCTCCTTGCGCCACGCGCCGACAACGCCGACGCGCTCACGTGCTGGATCGCCCAAGTCCGAGCAGCCGACCTGCCCCACCTACATGCCTTCACCCGTGGCCTGGACCGGGATAGCGCCGCCGTGATCGCCGGGCTCACGCTTCCGTACAGCAACGGTCCCACCGAGGGCGTCAACACCAAGACCAAACGGATCGCACGCCAGATGCACGGACGAGCAGGCTTCACCCTGCTCCGCCACCGCATCCTCCTCGGATAGCCGCACCCTCCGTCACCACCGAATGTGAGACAGGGCCGTTAGATTTACACTCCCGGATGTATCGCTTGTAGCAGCAGAGTGCGGCTGCGAGCCCCAGAAAGCCCAGGTAGTTGCGAGGGTTCGTTCGTAGCGGGGGCTGAGTCGGCGGTAGCCGGACAGCCACGACATGGTGCGTTCGGTCACCCAACGGTGGCGCCCCAGACGCTCGCTGAATTCGATGCCCTTGCGGGCGATGCGTACGCCGATGCGCTTGCCGCGGACCTGTTTACGCAGGTCGGGCTGGTCATAAGCCTTGTCAGCGTGGAGCTTGCGGGGCCTGTAGTGTCGGCCTCGATCGGGGGCGTGTCTCGATTGGAGCCCGGCGATCATGGGCTTGAGCCCCTGGCTGTCGTGGGTGTTGCCACTTGAGATAGCGACCACGAGAGGCAGTCCCGACCGGTCGGACAGGACATGCATCTTGGAACCTGGCTTACCCCGGTCCACGGGGCTCGGACCTGTGTGTTCGCCCCCCTTTGTCGCGCTTACATGGGCGGTGTCGAGGACCACACGGGAGAGGTCGAGCAGCGCTTTTGCGGCGAGTTTGTCGAGCATGGCCTGGTGCAGTCGCCCCCATAGGCCGGCTCTGGACCAGATCAGGAACCGCCGATGGGCCGTGGACTTCGAGATTCCGAAGCGTGGCGGCAACGTCCTCCAGGCGCAGCCGCTGACCAGCACATACACGATGGCTGCGAACACTGCCTGATCAGGAGTGTTCAGTGTCCCTCCGCCCTGCGGACGCACCCGCGTCGGCGGCAGCAAGGGCTCCGCGATCTCCCACAATCCGTCCGGCACGATCCAGCTCCACGTTCCCCGCCCCATGCCGGGACAACGTCCAACTCGCCACGTATAACACGGTCTTAATGCCCACTCACAAAAGTCCATACCTGACTCTTGACTGGTCTGGACCAATCGCGCTTTGCTGCTGGGGTCACCATTCACCCCCCACCTCGGGAGTGGCACATGAGCACAACCATGCCCATCAGGCCTCGCAAGCCCGCTTATGGCAGGCGCATCACAGCAATGCTGGCCGTCCTGGCCGGCCTCCTCGGCGCGTTCACCGTCCTCGGCGCCGCGAGCCCCGCGGCGGCGGCGGACTGTGCCGCGGCCTGGAGCTCCGGCGCGGTCTACACCGGCGGCATGACCGCCTCCTACAACGGCGACAATTGGCAGGCCAAGTGGTGGACACAGGGCGAGA
>NZ_JBVHMR010000095.1:0-12804 GCF_055558375.1 Streptomyces sp. NPDC025793
AGCCGGTGGCCGTTCATCTATGCGGGCACCATCCCGATGCCGGAGCAAACCCCCGGATCAGGTCGAACCCGTACACCACTTCCCTGGACGCAACCCAGTCGGCGGGACATGAGGGTGATGAACGCCCACTGGATATGGGCTTCGGCGTGGGACATGAGGCGTTCGCAGTCCCTCGCGTTGCGCCGGGCCCGCATCGTCCACGAGTTGCTTCGTTCCACCACCCACCTCGTCGCTGGGTCGTCGAACGCAGTCTTGCGTGGATGATGCACGCGCGTCGGCATGCCCGGGACTACGAACGCCTCGTCCAACGCTCCGAGACCCTGATCACCTGGGCCGCCATCACCCTCATGACCAGGTGCCTGGCCCGGAAGGGCGCCACCCCCAGCTGGCCGAGGAATCCAGCGTCGGCCGACTCGGCCGGGTGAGCGGGTCAGTCGTCGACTGCCTGGTAGAGCGTGGTCCAGAAGTCCTGCATGGCCCGCGCCGAGTCCGGGGTGGACATCCCGGTCTGGGTGAGCAGGATGCCGACGAGCTGGTGGTGCCGATCGGCATATGCAGTCGTGCCGGCTCCGCCGTCCCAGCCGAACTGGCCGACGGGCGCGTAGTCGCCACGGTAGGTGCGCACCGTCATCCCGAAGCCCCAGCCGCCGGTCTGGCCCTGGCCGTGTGACAGGTGGACGACGCTGCGGGCCCAGGCCTGCAGGGCGGATGTCTGCTCGGGCGTGAGGCGGTTGGTGGTCATCAGCTCGACGGCGGGCCGGGACAGGATCCGATCGGTGCCGTGCATTCCGTGGTTGAGGAGCATCCGGAAGTAGGCGTGGTAGTCGTCGACGGTGGAGTCGAGTCCGCCGCCGCCGGACTGGAACGCCGGAGGCCTGCTGTGGTGTCCCCCTTCGGCCTCGTCCTCCACGTTGAACTCTCCGGTCTGCGGATCGGGGGCGTACAGGGGCGGCAGCCGGTCGATCTTGCCGGCGGGCACGTGGAAACCGGTGTCCCTCATGCCCAGCGGATCGAAGATGCGTTCGCGCAGGAACGTCTCGAACGACTGGCCGGTGACCCGGGCGACGAGCACGCCGAGCACGTCGTCGCTGACGTTGTACAGCCACCGTTCTCCGGGCTGGTACATCAGCGGAAGCGTGCCCAGGCGGCGCATCCACTCATCCGGCTCGACGGCCGGCAGCATCCATCCGTTCTCGCCGTAGACCTTCTGCGCGAAGTACGCGCTCATCATCGGGGAGCCCATGGCCGTCGTGTCCAGTCCGAGCCCGCAGGTGGAGGTGAGCAGGTCCCGCACGGTGATCGGGCGCCGAGCCGGCACGGTGTCCTCAAGCGGGCCGTCGGCGCGCTTGAGGACCCGCCGGTCTGCCAGCTCGGGCAGCCACCGGTCTATCGGGTCGTCCAGCCGCAGCCGGCACTCATCCAGAAGGACCATCGTCGCGGCAACCGCGACGGGCTTGGTCGTCGAGGCCATCCGGAAGATGGTGTCCCGGCGCATCGGCGCGCCGACGTCGTGGCGCATCGCCCCGATCGCCTCGACATGGGTCTGACCGCCCCGGCTGACCAGGGCGACGAGTCCGGGGATCTTCTTGGACTCGACATGCGCTTCCAGTACCTCGCGCAGTCGGCGCAGTCCTGCTTCGGACAAGCCGTTGTTGCCGTTTCCCATCATGAATCTCCTTGCACGCAGTGGTCGTTCTCGACGGCGCCGCGGGCATGCGGCGCGCAGCGGCCGGCCGGGCATGAGCCTGCGGCCGCGTGGTGCAGAAAGGCGATGAAAGTGGTGCTCGGCCCCTGGGGAGCGATGTGCTGAGGCGCGATCAGACCGTCTTGTCTTCTGTTCCGGTCTCGTTGCCGGAGGCGCGCTCGATCTCGTCGGTCAGCTGCTTGCGTGCGCGGGCGGGGACGTAGCCGCCCTCCGAGTAGTTCTCGGCGAACGCGTTGACGAACTCCACCGGGTCCTCCCCGACGACCTCGCGGATCGGCGTTCCGTCCGCCGCGGCCTGCTCGAACAGGTCGGCAAGGTCTTCGAACATCGACGCATTGCTGTCTTCGTCGGTCGGCACGAAGTGCATCAGGTACCGCTCGATCGCCTCGACCGCCGTGCGGTGGTTCTCGGGAAGCTCCCTGACGCGCGCCTTGTAGGCCCGCCAGCGCTTCTTGGGCCCGATCACCTTCGAGAGGAAGCCACTCTTTTCCACATCGGACATGGTTACTTGCCCCCTTCGCGGAGCTGTTCCAGTCGTTCCGTGAGGAAGCTCCAGGTCCTCCAGAACTCTTCGAGGTACGCCCGCCCCTCATCGTTGAGGGAGTGCACCTTGCGCGGCGGCCCCTTCTCTGAGGGAACCTTCTCCACGTCAACGAGGCCGCGCTTCTCCATCCTGAGGAGCAGCGCGTAGATGGTCCCTTCGGCGATGTCGGAGAAACCCTGCTCCCGCAGCCGCGCCGTGATCTCGTAGCCGTAGGCGGGCCGGCCGGCCAGGGACGCCAGGATGATGCCCTCCAGTGTGCCCTTGAGCATCTCCGTCTCCAGCTTGGTCACGGAACACCTCCTCCCTGGACTAGTCAGCAGCGTTGAGTACCGGTACACAGTAACGCTGACTACCGGTACTTAGCAAGACGGAATAGCGGAGGTGCAAGCTGGCACCGCACGTGCCCAGTTCAGCAGCATCACCGACGGGGCCCCGAGCCGGCCGCACAGCCCGCGCAGACCGACAGGCACCCGCACGAGCGGCATGCGCGGTGACAGTCGGACGCGGACGCCGACCAGGTCCTGGAGCATGTGTATCTGCGTGGCCTGCCGGAGGTCGTGGCCGCGCGGCGGCGGTGGAGCAGGGTGGCGCGCCGTGCGGTGCGGGCTGGTGTGGAGGCGGAGCGGGTGTTCGGCCCGGCGTATGCGGTGGTGGGACCAGGGACCATATGACGAGGATGTGCCGGGTGAAGCAGGCCTGGATGATGCCGTGGGCGCGGGCCGCGGTCAGGTCGTGTGTGCGGCCCGGCATCGCGCGGGAGAACCACAGGGGTGTGCCGTCCGACCGGGCGACAACCTGCACGTTCATGCCGTGCTGCTTGCTACGCCGCACGGTACGCCGACGCCGCGCACAGCCTGCTGCTGATGTGCCCCAGCCACGTCCCCACCGAACTAGGCGGCCCTGGCGCTTCCCTGACGGTCAATCAGGTCGTCTCCGGGTTCGCCGACGCCATCGACCGACACCGCGGCGAGCCGGGCCTGAAGTACCTCGACTACCAGGACCGCACCATGCCCTGGTAACCGTCGGCCGGGTCACCGGTGACGTAGTCCCTGAGCGTGTGCCCGTAGGGGGCGCCTTTCCGTCCCGGTTACGGTCGTAGTCGGACCCGGGTCGTCATCGGGAACTTTCCCTCCGCGTGCGGGACTTGGTTCCGCCGCCTGCGGAACCGCCGGGAGAGGAGCCCGCGCTGCCAGTATGCCCGCCGACCGTGGTGCTCGACGCAGGTGCTTCTCCTTTGCGACCCTGTGCCGACTGGCTCATCCACGCGGGTCCTGGAGCAGCACGCTCGTCACTTGGTCGGGCAAGAAGTCGCGCGAGTCGGAGGGGTCTGCGGCCGCCCGGTACCGGCGGAACTGCCCTGGGGTGCAGCCCATCATCCCCTTGAAGGTGCGGTCGAAATGCGGCTGGTCGTGGTAGCCGGTCTCCGCCGCCGCACGTGCCACGGACCAACCGGTGTCCAGACGATGGAGCGCCGCCTGCAACCGGCACACCTGGGCCAGCGCCTTCGGTGTGGTGCCCACCTGCTCACGGAACCGCCGCTCCAAGTGGCGGCGGCTCCACCCGACCGCGGAGGCCAGTTGATCCACTCGCACTCTGCCGGCGTCACTTCGCAACCGCTGCCAGACCCACTGGACTTCGGGGGACGCGGCCGGCCCGAAAGCGAGCCGGGCGAGGATGATGCGCTCCAGCAGGGCGAACCGGCTCTCCCAGCCGTCACATTCCGCCAGCCGCTCCGCGAGGCGTGCCGCCTCCGCGCCGAGCAGATCGGCCGGGTCGAGCGGTTGCTCGCCCCATTCGTTCAGCGGCACGGCGAAGAGGCGGTAGGCGGCGATCGGAGTCAGCAGGACGGTCACGCCGTACAGCGAGCCGGTGTGCTCGCCCACCGCGGCCCGGGTGCGAACCGGGTTGACCATGGACGCCGCATGGGTGGCCTGGTGCGGAACGACCGCGTCCACCACGCGCACCGGATCGCCGAAGCCCACCATGACCTTCACCACGCCGTCCGGCACCATCAACCGGCGCCGGGTGCCCAGGGCTCCGAAGCGGAAACCGCGGTATCCCAGCGTCTGCCCGCGTAACAACGGACTCGCCGGCCACCGGACCAGCTCATGGGTGTGATCCTGCATCGTTGCCCCCCTGTGCACCCTCTGCCGCCCCGGTCGCCGACATTGCCATGGCACGACACATGGAGTAAAGCCACTGAATGGGACATTCCAGGATGCGATTCGGGCACTGCTCACCCATGGCGCATTCGTACAAGCCTGGCGGACGGTGCCGGCAACAGGATCGTGGGCGGTGGGTGATGGCTCACCGTTTCTATGGGAGGGACCACGATGGCCGTACGAAGACTTGCAGCGAGAGCCGGCCTGGTGGCCGGGATGCTGGGCCTGGTCGTCGGCGGGGTGGCCGGCACGGCCGACGCGCGCAGCGACAACATCTCCAGCTGGAACAGCTACCGCTGCAACACCGTCAACTGGTTCTGCCTCTACTATTCGCAGGGCGCGTCCGGGGCGTCGCTCGGTTACCAGCACGCCGACGCGGACATCCACAACCTCGGCAACTACACCTACGCCAATGACGGCGCCGGCGCCGGCCAGGTGGTGCGCAACAACGCCGCGTCCGCGGAGGACGTGTCGGACTGCAACGTGGGGATCTGGTACGCGCCCAACTTCACCGGTGACTCGGAGTGGTTGAACCCGTGGATGGGCGGAGACCTCACCTTCCTGAGAAATAACGAGGCGTCCATCTCCGTCGACGACAACACCAACTGCCCCGGCCGGGGCATGCACTGACACCCGCGACGGCCCGCTCCGCCCGCGAAGGGGCGGGCCGTCCGTGAGGGGGGCGGGCCGTCCGTGAGGGGGGCGGGCCGTCCGTGAGGGGGGCGGGCCGTCCGTGAGGGGGGCGGGCCGTCCGTGAGGGGGGAGGGCCGTCCGTGAGGGGGGAGAGCCGTCCGCTGTGCGGGGCGGGGAAGGGATCACGGTCGTGAGGAGTGCAGTGATCATGTGGTGCAGGCACACAGGGCAGCGGACGCCCGTTCGCACGGGCCCGACGCGAGCGGTGAGGCTGAGCGTGGTGACGGCTGCGCTGGTTGTCGTGCTCACAGCGTGCGGTGGACATGGCCAAGCCGGGGCCCTGCCGTCAGGGACGGCCACGCCCCCGCCCGGCACCGACGTCGGCGCGCTGCACCTGCCCATCGAGACGTACCTGCTGGCACCACGGCTCTCGGTGATCCACGACCGCTTGCGCAACGTCCTGATCCACTCGTGTATGCGCGGCTTCGGCCTGCCCTACCCGGCACCGCCCGCCGCCACCCGTGCGACCGACCGAGCGGCGATGGACGCGTACACGGTCATGTACCGGCGGTACGGCGTCACCGATGCGCGAAGCGTTCGCACGTGGGGCTATCACGCTCCGCGACTCGAGGTCCGGGCGACCATCGCCTCCGCCCCTGTGAGGCTGGGTGACCTCCCGGCTGCGGCTCGGCGGGGGCTGCTGGGAACCGACCCGGCCAGCGGCGTCTCGGTCGCGGGCCGGACGGCTCAGAACGGACGGCCGATCCCGCCGGGTGGATGCGTGGGGGCGGCGGACCGCCGCCTGGCCCCCTCCGGCTCCGACTCCGCGACGCGAGGGCCTCAGGGACCGCAAGGTCCGCAGAGCGGTCCGGGCGGACTGGTCGCGGCCATCAAGAGTGACAGCTTCGCCGCCTCCGCGGCCGACCCACGAGTCACCGGGGTGTTCTCGAACTGGTCCTCCTGCATGCGGGCGGCCGGTTACCGCGTGAGCGACCCGATGCACGCGACCGGCGCTCTGGCTTCGGTCACCGCGGCGAAGCCGGACACCGGGGAGATCGCACAGGCCCAAGCGGATGTCGCCTGCAAGACCCGCACCAACGTCGTGGGGGTCTGGTTCGCCGTCGAGTCGGACTACCAGAACGCAGCCATACACAAGAACGCCAAGGCGCTCGCCGTGGTCAAGGCCGAACTCACCTGCCAGATCGACGTGATCAACTCCCTCGCCGGGCGGAACGGCGCTTGAGCAGTCCGGCACCCCGGAGACCGGCAGCCCGCCGACGTCATCGTCCATCCCCCGGCACACGAGACAAGCAAAACAGGCAGGACTGTAGGCCGACGGCGTGTCCGAGAAGAAGCCGGTCCGGCTCGACCGGCTCATTCTCCGACGCGAAGCTCCCCGCAGGTGGTCTGAACGTCTACGGTCCACGCGCCGGATCCACGTTCGGGCGCAGGATCGATTCGGGCCTCCTGCAAGACCTCCCAGATCGTGGAAGCGGCGACCTTGACGCCCAGGACGAGCAACGCTCGCCGCGTATGTGGCTGTATCCACAACTGGAATTCTCGCGCGCGAGCCGGAGCACCAGGGCGCGTGCGCAGTGCACGGTCTCCGTCCGGCCCAGGCTCCTGGGCCGAGACCTGGCGTCAAGACAGCGTGCGACCAGGTCACGATGCCACCGCAGCACCGCGATCCGATGACACACCACCAGACGTGCTGGGTTCACAGGCGCACAATGACCAGGGCAGTGTCATCCGTGGCGCCACCGCGTGGGAGTAGGTCGTCGAGCACAGTGTCGGCGTGGGCTTCGGGATCGTCTCCCCGGTGGCGGGCCAGGGAGTCGGCGAGCCGGGCGAGGCCGGTATCGATGTCTTCGCGTCGGCGTTCGATCAGGCCGTCGGTGTAGAGCACGAGAACGGCGCCCTCGCGGAAGGTCGTGACAGCCTGGATCCGGGGGGCGTGCTGAGGGCAGGCGGCCAGGGGCGGGTCGGTGGCCTGGTCCAGGAACTCGACGGTCCCGTCCCTCTGCATGAGCCCAGGCGGAGGATGACCGGCGCTGCTGTAGGTGATGGTGCGGGTCTCCCAGTCGATGAATGCCGTGGCCACGGTGGTGTTCTCGGCGCCGTCGAGAATGCGGGCGTACAACCCGGGGAATCCAAAGCGCAGGCGGGGCCTCCGGCGACGAGGCATGCGGCGGTGAGGGCGCTGCGCAGTTGTCCCATGACGCAGGCTGCGGGCAGGCCGTGGCCGACGACGCCGCCGACGGTGACGGCGATGCGGTCGCCCGGCAGGTCGACCAGGCCGTACCAGTCGCCGGCCACATGCAGTGCTTCGGCGGCGGGCCGGTACCGCTGAGTGACGCACCGCGTATGCGGCGACTGGCGAGCATGACGCAGGCTACCGCCCTACTTGGCACGATCTTCGAGCCGAAGCAACGCTCTGAGGCCGGAGCCGCGAACATCTGCGCCTGGCGAAAGACGGCGGACGGCTACGTTGTCGCCGAGATCCAGCGCCTAAACCCGAGGAGTCCGAGAGGCGGCACGGGCACTCCCTTCGAGATCCGCATCATGGTTGGGATCCCAGGGGCGACGCCCGAGGCCGACGGAGAACTCGCGGACCAACATCGAAGCTGGCTCGCCCGCCGTAGCTTCGTGCAGTACGCGGGCTCGACCGTCCAGGCGATGGTGGCGGCACCGGAAGACGACGGATGCAAGACGGAGAAGTCGAGAGGGAAAGGCCACCCGCGGTACTACGGATACAAAGGCGGCGGGCAGGGAAGCTCGGCGGTGCTCCGCAGCACGGTCGGCTTGAACGACATGGTGACCGCGTTCTCCGCCGCGCTGCAGTGGCTTTGTCCACGAAGACGGACAGCGGATGTACACCGCTTCGGGAGGCACCCCGCCGCACACAGAAATCGAACTGTCCAGCAGACACGACAGCCGCAGGCACCATCCCGGCTTCTTGCGTCGGTATGGAACATGTCATCAGCCGCAAAGTAGTCCGGGGAGCGGAGAGCCGTCAGCGCTGAGGCGTTCCGGGCGATGGGTGGGCGTCGTTGAGTTACTCGCGGACCTGAGCGTTCACTGTGGGATGCGCGTCACCGCTGGCCGCGCTCAGGCCTGCGAGCAGGCGCAGACCGTCCTCGGCGGGGCTACCGGCGGCCGCGGACAGCACCACCAGCTCCATGCCTGATTCGTTCGGCAGGATGAAGTTCTCCTGGTGCAGTTCCAGCAGTCCGACCAGCGGCTGCCGGTATGCCTTGCGTCCATGTGTGCGGGCGCGCACGTCCGCTCGGGCCCAGAGGCGGCGGAAGCGCTCGCTGCCCATCGACAGTTCGCCGATGAGCGAGGCCAGGCGGGGATCCTCGGGGTATTTGCCGGCGGCCAGGCGCAGGTGCCCGACCACGTCGAGAGTGCAGTTCTCCCAGTCCGCGTAAAGGCCGCGCTCGGCCTCCTCAAGGAAAATGTGCCGTGCGGTGTTCAGGCCCGGCATCGGCCGGCCGAGCAGGAGTTCGGCGAGGCGGTTCCCGGCGAGCACGTCCAGGCGGTGGTTCATGATCAGCGCGGGTCCATCAGCGACCAGATCGAGGACGCGCAGCAGCTCCGGCCGGACCCGCCCGCCCGGCGCCTTCGCGCGGCGGCGGCGCTGGCGGGCGAGGCGGTAGAGGTGCCCGCGTTCGGTCTCGTCGAGGCCGAGGACGCGGGCGAGCGCGTCGAGGACCTGCTCGGACGGCTGAGTTGCTCGGCCCTGCTCCAGGCGTACGTAGTAGTCGACGCTGACTCCGGACAGGTGCGCAACCTCTTCGCGGCGCAGCCCTTCGACCCGGCGGCGGCTGTCGGTGGGAATGCCGGCGGCCGTCGGGTCGACCCGGGAACGCCGGGTCCGCAGGAAGCCCGCAAGATCGTCCATGCCCCCAGTATGGCCGCGGCGGTGCGCGTGAAGGTGGTCCTGCCGTTACCAGGAAGTCCTGTCCGACGGAACAGGAGCCCCTGAACGCCGGGCGCCGTGGCGTCCAGGATCGAAGGCATCCGATCCGAAGGAGTTCCCATGAAGACGCTGATCGTCTACGCCCACCCGGAGCCGAAGTCGCTCAACGGCTCGCTGAAGGACCTCGCGGTGTCCACGTTGGAGAGGGCCGGGCACGAGGTACGGGTGAGCGATCTGTACGCGATGAACTGGAAGGCGGTCGTGGACGCAGCGGACTACGGTCTCAACGCCTCACGTCCGCTGAAGGTCGCCCTGGACTCGGGCCGGGCCTTCGACGCCGGGTCGCTCACCCCGGACGTCCTCGCCGAGCAGGAGAAGCTGCTGTGGGCCGACACGATCATCTTCCAGTTCCCGCTGTGGTGGTACTCGATGCCCGCGATCCTCAAGGGCTGGGTGGACCGGGTGTTCACCTTCCACTTCGCGTACGGCGTCGGCGAGCACAGTGACACCAAGTACGGCGAGCGCTTCGGCGAAGGCACCCTCGCGGGCAGGAGGGCTCTGTTGTCGGTGACCGCCGGCGGCCCGGAGTCGCATTACGCCGCTCGCGGGATCAACGGTCCCATCGACGATCTGCTGTTCCCGATCCACCATGGCATCCTCTACTACCCGGGCATCGAGGTGCTGCCGCCGTTCGTGCTGTACGGCACCGACCGGATGACCGGCGAGGACTACCCGGACGTCGCCAAGGCCTGGGAGCAGCGCCTGCTCACCCTGGAGTCGACCGAGCCGATCGCATTCCGGCGGCAGAACTTCGGCGACTACGAGATCCCCTCACTGCACCTGAAGGAGGGACTGGAGCCCGCAGGCCGCACGGGATTCGGGCTGCACGTGCGCGGCTAACCGCCGACGATGAACAGGACGAGCCGGGGCGCGAACCAGGTCCCCAGCCCGGCTCGCTCGCCGAGGCGTTCGAGACGCTCGTCGAACTCCAGCAGCAGGGCCTGATCCGCCATCTCGGGGTCAGCAACGCCACCGAGGAGCAGGTCACCGAGGCACAGAGCATCGCGCCGATCGTGTGCGTGCAGAACATGTACAACCTCGCCCACCGCCACGACGACAAGCTCATCGACCGGCTCGCCCCCGACGGCGTCGCCTACGTGCCTTTCTTCCCCCTCGGGGGCTTTACCCCGCTTCAGTCCTCGGCGCTCTCGGCGGTCGCCGCTCGACTGGAGGCGACACCGATGTCCTTCGCACTGGCCTGGCTGCTGCAGCGATCACCGAACATCCTGCTCATCCCCGGCACGTCATCGACGGCACACCTGCGCGAGAACATCACCGGCGCAGGACTCTCCCTCTCCCACGAGGACTTGACCGAGCTGGACGACATCGGCCGCTGAATGCCCCAGAACTGAACGCCTCACAAGCCACGACCGAAGCCACCGTTCATGTTCCGGCCCCGGTCACCCTCCCGCGACCGGGGCCAAAGCAGGACAACTCACCCTCACCTGGATGACTTCAGATCACTCAACCGTCAGGGACCGGCGGTGGCAGCTCACCCCGCGTCGGTGGCCTGGTGCGCCGCCCGCTCGAGTCCACCGGCACGGAGGGCATCCTCGATCTCGCCGAGCTTTGCTGACGACAAGACTCCCACCTGCTCGGTCAGATCTTCCTGGGCCAGCGTGACCAGCCAAGTACACGGGATAAGACCGGGACGTGGCAGCGCCACTCGAAGGACGCCCTCGAGAGGCAGCCCCTCGGGCGCCCCCACTGCCACCTCGACGGCCACACCGCTGATCTCGGTCCCCGCAGGAGCGACGACCTGCATCGCTCGGAACCCGGACGCTTCGTCTCCTGACAGCAGTACTACCGGCCGCTGCTCGTCAAAGTCCGCCAACCAGACCTCGCCGCGCTCCATGTGCCCTCCACGCTCGTCTTCCTACCGGATCCCCCTTCTCGAAGGACCCGGATCGGCAAGATTGATCACGACATCACACAGGCCCTAGTCGGCCCCGACCACCGCGATGTCGTGCGTCGACCGCGGATCGATTTCGTAGTGAGTGCCGAACTGGCTACTGAAGCCGATCACCCGCACCCTCTGCCCCTGCTTCAGGCCGGAGACGTCGATGCCCGTCTGCACATTGACGAAGACCGGCACGGGGCCCGAACCGTCGTCGACGGACAGCTTGTACCCGTAGGGGAGGTCGCTCGTGGGTGCTTGAGTGATCCTGCCGACGACCTTGACAAGCTGCCCCTCGGTGGCCTCTCCGACCCCGGCGGTGCCGACCCGCTCCGGTTTCACCGGCCGACCCTCGTGACCGAGCTCGACATCGGATGGATCGGCCGGGACCAGGGTCAGCAGTCCAGAGCTGTCCCGCAGCGTGCCGGTGATGCGTGCGCGCCGATACGGGTACGCATGCACGTCGCTGTGCAAACTGACGTAGATACCGGCGGTCCTGTCCTGGAGCCCGAATCCCTTGTCGCCGAAGCTGGATTCGAAGGCACCGGAGGGAGTCGTCACCGAGCCCGTCACGGTAACCACTGTCCCGACCGGCAGGCCGCGGGCCTGGGCGATCGAGATCGTTTTCGCCTGCGATGCGGCGACTGCCGAACCGGTCCCCAGCACGGGCGCCACCATCAGGGCGAGCAGGGGTGCGAAGAGCAGCATGAGAAGCCGACGGGTCAGGCCCATGAATGCACTGTCCTTTCCGAAAACCGATACCTCCCAAGTGTGCGTGCACGCCGCGCACTTCACACACACGCGCCGACCGTCGAGTGCCGCTTGGTCAGGGCCGAACGCTGTGTGTAAGTGCCACCTGGAGTGACAGGTGTGGCAGTCATGGTCTTTTTCTAGTGGTGGGGTAGTTGAGTCCTCGCGGTACGCGTGCGTACAAACCGCTGCGCATGAAGAGACGGGCGTGGCTGACGATCGGGGCGGTGGTCCTGGGCGGCGGTGGCGTGGTGACGTATGCCGTCGCCAGTCCGTCCTCCGGCCACGGGACCGAGGGACAGGCCAAACGGCCGGTGAAGGTCTGGGACCTGGCGCTGAAGAGCGTCGCGGGCGGCAATCGGGAGCTGCCGCGCACGGACACCAAGCAGTTCTCGATGCTGGGCGTCTCCTGGACGGGCGCCATCAAGCGGCTACACGGCGCGGCCCAGGTGCGCACCCGCGACGCCGTGACCGGCAAGTAGACCGGCTGGCAGGACCTCGATGCGAACGTCGACCCGCTGCCCACGCCATCCCCTGTCGCCGCAGCCGTCGCCTGCAAGGAACTGGCACCCAGGAGGCGGTACGCCCACTCAGCCGCCCCTTGCGCACGGCAATACAGCGGCGGATCCCCGGTTACCAAAACCGGGGATGCGGTCGCATCCTTGGAGATCCACCGCCACCCCTGACCGTCACGTCGAAGGGCATCACCACCAAAGACAACAACTTCAAGCGGGCTCCCGGCAGCCCAAGACCGGAGCGGCGTACGCCTGCTACGCCGCGGCGTAGCTGAGACGGAACAGGTCCTGAGCGCGCCAGCTGTCCGCGGACCTGGCCGCCAAACTGCTGTCGGCACCGGAGCTCCCAAGGAGGGTGAACCCTCACGCCCCGCAGCCCCCGTGCTCTGCCTCCGGGTGTCACCAGCTGGGAGGTCTTGCAGGCGATGGGGCTGTACAGGCCGTCTACGAGCCGCAACGGTCCTGCCCTCGCTGTTCACGCCTTTTCACGGATCGGACTCCGAGTTCACAACCTTCACGCTCTAGTGCGTTGACCACGAACGTTGCCGGGGTTGATCAGGCGGCTTTGGGGCGTGGGCGGCCCCAGCGTTGCTGGCGTTCGCTGCGGACCTTGGCG